>JANJFQ010000023.1 GCA_025435355.1 Candidatus Methanophagales archaeon
ACATCGCCTCGTATCAGAAGTGTCAAAGTCAGTATTAGACCGAACGCAAAGAGCAAAACTCCCGGAATGACGAAGAACGGTGTGGGATTGTACAACATCATGAATCGCATGTGTCTCCAGCCATCGCCAAAAGAGTCGAGTTTTGAAGTGCCGCTCCTCGGGTAATATGTTATTGGCACTTCTTGTATCTTCAGGTTCTTCCTCGCTGCCTCCATGATCATCTCGGAAGCGAATTCCATTCCTCCTGCTTTTAGATTTATTTCTTCGTATGCTTCTCTCGTGAATGCCCTCATACCACAATGTGCATCTGAGATATTTGTTTTAAACAACAAATTTAGAATTTTTGTGAGAGAAGGATTTCCAATGTACCGGTGCAGCCATGGCATTGCACCCTTTTTGATCTCTCCACCTAATCGATTACCTATGACAAAGCCGGCTTCGCCTTTCATCAGTGGTCCAATGAAACCTGGAATCTCAGATAGATCATAGGTATCATCTGCATCGGCTATAACGATGTATTCTCCTTTTGCAGCAGATAAACCTTCCAGACAAGCTTTCCCATAGCCCATCTTTGAGGGCGTGATTACCTTTGCACCTAACGATCTCGCGATCTCCGCTGTTTTATCCGTGGAACTGTCTGCTACAATGATCTCACCATCAATATGATTTTCATTAAATACCTTTTTTACCTTTTCAATGCATATTTCGATCGCCTCTTCCTCATTCTTTGAAGGCATTACTACGGACACTTCTGGCATTTGGTCATCTCCATATCCTTCCCGTACCTTTGATAAGATCTCACGCTTTAAAAATTATATTGTTTCTTTTATTCTCCCCTACCCACTCCTCCAACTTCCTAATACCTTCTTTTGGACCTACTTCTACCTTCCATCCCAGCTCGCTCTTCGCTTTTGTTATATCCGAAACATACACTTTCTGATCAGAAGGTCTCCAATCGTCAAAGATAATTGCACTTCTCTTGCCCGTTAAATCATTAAGAATATCCACCAATTCTAATAAAGACATCGTGTTTTCAGCTCCGCCTCCGATATTATAGACATCATGATGAATTTTATTCCTCTTTCGATGTTATCATACCTTTTGTTATACATTGCATTTAAAGTTTCATAGTCCAACAGTTCAGCACGTGAGAGGTTATCAAATACAATGATTTCGTCGCCTTTATTTGCGTAATACACTGCCACATGGCTTCCAACGAAGCCCGCACCGCCTGTTATTAATTTAACCTTCAACTCAACACTTCAAAATATTTTAGCAATGGTATCTTTAATGCTATCCATATCATGCTCTGAAAAAAGAGAATTTTGCAGTTCTTGCAATCTGTGCGAAAAGCAATACGCTGGTGTTCTTTGCTATTCTCTGGACGGTGTTCATTACCTGATTATTACAATTAAGGATAAGCCTATGTGTAGTAGAATAAGATAAAATTGACATTGCTCCTTCTGCTGAAGAGGTTAAACGGAAGATCAGAGAGGTGGGAGGAGGGAAGAAGTGGAGACCAATCATGGTATTAGCGACGGATGGAGCTCATGTGCCCACGCGACCTGGGAGGGCAAAAGGAAAGAGAAGAGGTAGGAAGAAAGTGAGAGCAAAGAGGGCTAACTGGGAAGGTGAGTGGAAGGAAGCAAAAGGATTCAGGTTTTATCTCGTGGATGGCGACAGGATAGAGCATATTCTGAGCTGGCATCAGGTTCAGAGTAATAAAACCTTGAAAGAAAGTCTCAAGGAGGTGAAAGAGGCGGAATTGAATCTTCCAACAAGACAATTTGTCATGTTCGATTAAAGAGATCAGGTGCTTGGTAGTATGTCGAAAAGGCAAATCAGATGCTCGCTCGCCCTAAGATGTGCTAAATACAACGGAACTTTTCAGAAATTGTTTATCCAATATATGGGGCTAATAACACTTTTAAAATCAGAAGATTTTGCGAGAATTGAAAAGGGGTTGTTTTTTAAAGGGGGTATCCCTCTCATAGATAGTGAAGAACATCCAACTTTTTAAAATTTAAATTCAAAAGCCTATTTGAACGGTTGATACGGTAAAATAATACCGTAACAATTGACGCCGGTAAACTTCTTCCGGTAGGATTCTAATAACGGCGTAAGTTTCCTTTCGGGTGCTTTAACCTTCCTTAGTCGTTCTTTAATCTCTACATCGCTTAATTTTACATTGAGCATTCTGTTTGGAATATCTATCTCTATTATATCGCCATCTTGTATTGCACCGATTACTCCGCCATTATACGCCTCCATCTCAACATGCCCAATGCAAGGACCGGTAGTAGCACCTGAGAATCGTCCATCGGTGATTAACGCTACCTTTTTATAGCCTGCACCCATTATCGCATCGGTTGGCGTCAACATTTCCGGCATTCCCGGTGCACCCGCTGGACCTTGGAATGGCAACACGATAACATCACCCTCTACAATCTTCTTCGCTTCTATCGCATCAAGTAAATCTTTTTCAGTGTAGAACACCTTAGCAGGACCTGAATGCACCATCATCGCATTGTCAACCGCAGTTTGCTTTATTAGCGCGCTGTTTGCAATGTTTCCTTTTAATACCGCTATGCCGCCTTCAGAAAGGTGTGCGTTATCTCTGGTTCGGATAACGTCGTCATCCAGCGCAGTTCCTTCTTCTGCTATCTCCCTTATTGATTTTCCGTTCACCGTTGGTGAATCCTTTATCATATCTTTTAAGCGGTTAAGAACCGCGGGAATGCCACCCGCCGTGTCAACGTCCGCCATCTCATCCGTCCCCGCTGGGATTATCTTACATAAGTTCGGCGTCTCTCTTGATATTTTATCGAACATATCTACGGTGATATCAACGCCTGCTTCTTTAGCTATCGCGGGGATATGTAAAACAGTATTCGTTGACCCACCCATTGCCATATCTACTCTTATTGCGTTCACGAATGCACTTTTTGTCATTAGGTCTCGTGGCCTACAATCTTCTTTAACCAATGCAACAATTCTTTTACCTGATTCATACGCCTGTTTTTTCTTCACCGGGTCTATCGCCAGGGTCGTTGCGCATTTCGTCAGTGACATGCCCAGCACCTCGGTAACAACAGCCATTGTATTTGCAGTAAAAAGTCCGACACAAGAACCGGCACCGCAAACCATACGCGGAAGCATTTCTTCCGCTGCTTCTGCCGTCATCACACCGCCTTTAACCTGACCAACGACACCGAACCCTTCAATTGGATGGTGCTTCTTTCCTTCTACCACATTCGCTTTCATCGGTCCGCCGGTAAGCATAATTGCCGGTAAATTAAGACGTCCCGCAGCCATTAACATCCCGGGCGTAATTTTATCGCAATTTGTTACGCCAACCCAGCCGTCTAAGGAATGCGATAAGGTCATGATTTCAATATTATCTGCGATATGTTCTCTGCTTGGTAAAGATAACCTCATCTCTACAAACATAGCAACACCATCACAAACACCGGGGACGCCCCATTCTAAAGGAACCCCTCCGGCATCTTTAATTCCTTTATTTACCTCTTGCGTTAGTTCATTCAGGTGAACATGCCCCGGAATAATGGTGTTATACGAGTTTGCAACACCGATAAAAGGTTTGTCTAACTCAAAATCTTCTTCTTTTAAGCCTGCGGACATTAATAAAGCTCGGTGCGGTAAGGTTTCGATATTTTGCTTTAATATATCTGAACGCATTATCATCACCCTAAATTAAAAAAGTAACAGGTAATATAAATGTCTGTGTGAATATATCCGGCCTATTGGTCTTACCTGATGCCACTCTGCCATGCGATGCCGGTACAATTAAATCTCTTCTTTTTCCTACAGATGCCCCGGGATCATCTTTTGTTCATCGGACTCGGCTGCCCGCAGGCACTTCTTTATCCGGATGTAACAAAATCGGTTTGCCGTTGACTTCGACTGCTAAAATCATGTCTGGGATAATTATGCACTGAAGACATTTAAAGATACAATTATGCGATTTCAACCTGAGAACCTTATCGTCAGATGGAACCGGATAGTAAATCCACCAACAAGGGATGAGGAAATAAATTACATGAAATTGGAGTAGGAATAAACAGGAGCGATTAATTAATTGTCAACACTAAAATTCTTACCCTTTAACTTCCCCTCGCGGATACCTTCGCTACTTCAAAAATTTTAATTGATATATATTATTAGTTAAGTCACGAAAGTATAAAAAGGATAAGGCTACATTAGGCTATATACGATGCGGATGAAAAATGTGCAAGAGCGGAAGGAGCATGTCACGATATGGATAGAAAAAGCGAATTTGGATTATTTGGATGCTCTGATTGAAAAGGGCGTGTTTGAAAATAGAAGTCAAGCGATAAGGCATGCAGTCCGATCTTTTATAAAAATGGACAAGGGGTTGGTAAAATTCATAGATATCGGCAGCTCTGAATGAACGCATAAAAAAGGGTAATAGAAGAAGTTGCCAGGCTTAATTCCCGCACCACTTTTCCCGGACTGCCCAGTATCAGACTACACGGCGGGAATGTCTTACCTTCGGTTAGCAGAGTCCCGGCACCGGTCAAGCAGCCTTTTGCTCACGGTGACACCGTTCATGATTATAGAACCCATACCCACCCATCACCGATGGTGCATCCATGAAGAATAGCATAGGGGTCTCCCCTGATAACTGCATGTGGCCATATATATATGGAACGAAAAGTTCTTTGGATAGCGGTGCTATATATAAAACTCGCATCTATATTGGAGTCTATATATTAGACTTGTTGCTAATTAAAGATTATCTCTACGCAAAGGCTTTAAATTGGATATGACAAGTATTATAAATCATGATATCCATTAAGAGGGCCTGAAAGAACGATAGGGTAATGAGAGCCACAACTGGGCTATCTACATCAGAATTTGATCAACTGGCGAAGAGTTTCGGTCAGCAAACAGAAAATGAGGGGTGGATTAGATACGAGAGAGAAGTTGAACAGGGAAATAGAGAGCGGAAACCTGGAGGTGGAAGAAGAGGAAATTTGAAAAGTTTCGCAGAAAAATTATTTTTATGGAGAAAAGCGAAACTATGTATGTGACAGAACTATAACTAAGTATCTAGAGATACCGTACCAAAGTTACCACTTACACCGTTGTGATCGAACCAAGGGTAAGCATGAAAAGAGCATAGGAGGGGTATGCAGATTAATGCATAGATTGTGTATAGTGTGCAAAGGGTCGCGGTTGTTATGCGGACGAAAGATATGCCCTTTACTCGCAGCGTTGAAGCAAAAGACGAAGTTTGCTGAACTATCCAACACAACGGAGTTCTTCGGTCCTTCAACGTCCATTTTCGTTGGCAGAATAGGTTATCCGCACGTAAGAGTAGGCCCGATGACGATTTTCGAAGGAAATGATTCAGACGTCGAACTTGGAAGATCAGAAGAGCCGAGCGAGTGGTTCGCTCAAGGTCTTGGCATGGACGAAATCGTAGAACTGAGAAGTTCATCGTTAAGGGCTAAAAGAGCCGAAAATGTAACCTCGCGGTCGAACTTTGTCTCGGACATGGCAGAAATAGCCCTGGCTAAGCAGCCGGTAGACGTCGAACTCACGTTCAAGAGTAAACCGTCCTTTAACCTTTCTTTTTCCGATATAACTCGACCGACGGGAGCCAGTGTGAACGTGGAAAAAATGCACGTCACCGAGAATCCGAAGATACCGAAGAAAGTGGACCGCATTGTTTCTGACGAGCTCAGAGCAGTAGAATCCGCTAAAGGGTTGTATGACCTCGGATTGGACGTTTACAAAGTTGCGGTGATACTATCATCGGGTGCGTTAGGATTGCATCGCGCTAAAAAAATGGTCCCGACGAGATGGAGCATCACGGCAACTGACGACGTCATCTTCAAGAAGCTGGCAGCGCAGCTCAAAGAATACCCGCCGGTTGACTCCTATTATGTTTATGAATCATCATATATGGACAATCACTTTCAGATATTGCTGATGCCGTCATTATTTGAGTATGAGAACTTTGAGGCGTGGTTTCCAGGTTCTGTTTGGAACGATGCGTTCGGTCAGAGACCGGTGATAGTAGAAGAATACGAGGGTTTTAAGGGCAGAAAACGGTATGCCGCAGAGGAAGGCGGAGGGTATTATGCTGCGAGATTGGCAGTTGCGGAGGCGCTGCATACGATGAGGCGGCAAGCAGGCGCAGTGGTATTCAGAGAAATCCACCCACGCTATTTCATTCCGCTGGGCGTTTGGGTGGTTCGAGAGACGGTCCGAGATGCGTTTAGAAAGCGCGGTGAGAAGTTTGACACCAAAAAGGAGGCTTTAGAATATATAGATGTACGACTGCGCACAAAAGCAGGGATGCAGTTAGGAATGCAAGATTTTGAGGTGCTAAGCAAGATATTAAGGCAAAAGAGACTTACGGATTTTTAGCTAATAACGTCTTGCGGATAAAAGAAGTTGCCGAATTATAGCATAATTAAACCACGCCCCAAATAACGTGCCATACCATATCCGTCCAAAAGTGTATGCCAACCGGAGCTAAAAATCCATATTTCCTGAAGTAATAGGCAGCAAAGAGTGAAACTACTCCGTTAAGAAGAATGATTTCGCAGATAAGAGCAGCCGGAATTTCACTTCTTCTCCAATACCAGCAACGGCCGAAGCCACTATGGAAGTAGGGAATGGAGGATGAGGAAGTGGTCCCAATGCATGGAATTGACTTAAAATCATATCAGCGAGGATGAAGAACATACCAATGCCCATCCCGATGAGTGCGGGTATCAAAAACCTTTGTTTATTGGAAATTTTCTCATCCCAGAGATCAGGGAACCCGAGTTTTTGTGAAAGCTTCAATCCAAGAAATCCTAATCCTCCGTAGAGAATAAGCATAATGCCTGCATTCACAAGAGCAAGCACTGGTTTTGGAGCTGGAAGTTCCTGCCCTGGCAAAGTTGGTAAGAAGGAACCTTGAGGCAAAAAGATATTACCCGCTGCCAGGATAGCAAGGGTTATGATGAGACAGATATAGATTTTGATTGACAGCGATAGTTCCTTCATGGTTTAATTTCCTCTAGTTTTCACACTACTTTTAGTTTGCCTTGATTTGGTAGATATTTGATAAGATTCTTACAATCCCACCAGGGAACATCTAAAACTGCTCCATGAAGTTGATATAATACACATTTATCCAGTTTCCCACCTTCCGCGTTCTTTAATTTTTCGTATATTTCTTCCGCGTCAGAACGTTTCATTTGTTCTGGTGTTTCTATCCCAATTGAATAAAGTCTCTCTGCTGTAACGCGGCCAATATTCCGCAAGGATTGTAAACGCTTAATTGCTTCTGATTTTTTGTTTTCTTTACTCATCTTCGCACCTCTTTAAAGCGGGGTTCGGGATTTTATATAACCTTTTGCGAATAAAAGAAATTACAACGCAATAAAGTGCCGAGCAGGTCAGCATCATTTTAATTTTCTACAATCTTGTATCGCGAGCAGAATAATTCCTCCATAAATTATAATGCCCATCGGAGTGTAGATGCTCAAGGTTGAATAAAGTCTTATAAATCAACAGCGGCTATGAAATACCGTGCGCGTGCACCTTCTAAAGACTATTCAATTCTCACATCATCTTTAGGAATCCAAATAAATCCTATTGCTTGATTTGGTTTAATTTCTTCTGATTCCTTATCAAAAGGATATTTAAAGGAATAATCTGTCGTGATTTCTTCCACTATCCGATGGAATCCTTTATAAGCTGCATATTTTTCAGTTAGGCTAGCATGATAATTGTCATTCTCTTTGATTTCATTTTTTAGTTCATGAATATTTTTTTTAATTTCATTAATTTCTTCTAAAGTCCCATTAAAAAATATGCAACCATCGGAAAAGAATTTATTAAATAAATCTTTATCCCATTTTACAGATATTTTTCCTTCTTTAATACTACGTTTTTGGTGTATATTATAAAGATAGTCAATACGAATCTCTTTTTCAAAAATGTCTGAAGGAATACGCACGCTAATATCATACTCAATATCCTTATTTCCAGACATTAAGGGATTGTCAAGATGAAAGGGAATATGCGTTACAAATCTCTTACTATATCCCTCCTTTTTATCGCTTTTTTGTTATTTTTGGAACTCTCAAAAAGAAGTATATCGTACTGTCTACGCCAATTTTTATATTTTAAGTATAACATCATAGGAAAACTGAAGTTAGAGGTTTCCAAAGAATCTCCGTAATCCAAAGTAAAATTCAAATCTAAATTTCCGCTATCGCTGATATCAACCTCGAAATTATCAGCATTATTAGAAGTCAAACTAATGTAATTTAATTCAGATTTTGCTTCTTGAGGTTCAATATAAGGAGAAAGTTGTCTAATTTTTGCTAAAAAAGCTTGTTCGCGTAATTTTCTGCCAAGAACTGGACGTTCCCATTCTTGTATTTCATCTAATAAAACCGCCAAAAAAGATAAAGGTCTTTCCGTACTCCAAAGTTTCATTAGATGCATGATGGTCTGTTATATATGCTGCTGCATCACAAATCAGATTACTGTCGTCAACTAAATTTGATATTAAACAAGCTCCAATTTTAGAATGATCAAATTCCCGTCTAAATTTACTTTTGTAAAGATCTTCATGAATATCAGAAACAGCGAATTCCTTTTGAATTTTTCTTATTGCATCTTCAACGCCTAAATACAAAGCTTTAAAATTTGGGAAATCCTTTAAAAACTTAATATTCTCCCAAACTTCAGTGAACGCCTCATATATAAATCCCACATCATGAAATAAAGCCGCAATACACCATATTTGTAATATCTTATCAGTTGTTATATCAGATTCGTAACGTTCAAAGAGATCTTTTGTTTTTTCTTGATTAAGTCTTCGAAGGAACATTCTTCAATATCTCCAATGCCTAAACTCGAAAATAAAACATCATCATCGACTTTCCATTCACTCATGACAATCTTTTCCCGCATTTCTCCCTCAATTTAACGACAATTTTTTCGAATTGTACGTTATCAATTCATTGCTTAGTTATCAATTCATTGCTTAAAAAATTTTCGTTTAAATTTTATTGTTATTGTGAAAAAAATTTGTCGACTTTGCTTCTAAGGATGTAGTTAAAATAACCACACACAGTTCCAAAAACCCTTTATGCATACCACAACATAGAGGGTGGGACATGAAATGTCCCTTTTCCTTCAAAGGTGCAGCTAAGAGCCTAAGAATTTTTTAAAAACTACTTATGCACTTCACCGCACATAATTCCTCAACGTCCCAATACCCTCTATTTTTATTTCAATAGTATCTCCTCGATTCATAGCGCCAATTCCGCCTGGTGTTCCAGTTGCTATAATATCGCCCGGCATCAGTGTCATCACGTGCGATGCGAACGATACCAGCTCCTCGGCATTAAAAATAAAATTGGAAGTGTTCGAATCCTGCCTTAGCTCGCCGTTAAGATAACTCTGTATCTTGAGATTATTAGGGTCGATACCGTTAACAATCTTCGGCCCCACTGGGCAGAACGTATCAAAGGATTTTGCTCTTGTCCATTGCCCATCTCTCTTTTGTAAATCACGGGCTGTTACATCGTTCAAACAGGTAAAGCCTCCCACATGCCCCATAACCTCTTCAGGTTCAATGTCTTTGCATACATCCTTTACGATAATGGCTAATTCCGCTTCATAATCAACGCGTGTAGCCTGCGCCGGGTACATAATACTCTCCTCATGACCTATTAATGCGGTAATTGGTTTCATAAATAAGATTGGTTCTAATGGTGGCGGCATGTCAAGCTCTTTCGCGTGGTCTTTATAATTGAGACCTACTAAAACTATCTTTGTTGGTTTGTGCGTTAAAAACGAAACAGACATTTTTTAGTGCTGGTGAATCGTGATTGCTATTTCTCCGATCCGCCGCCTCCGCCCCCACCTATCGCCGTAACCCCGCTCCTGAACAACTGCTTCACGCCAAAATGTTTCATCAATTCCACAAATCTGCTTATCCTTTCAGGCTCTTCCGTAAGTTCCAGTGTTACAGAATCCAGAGTCGCATCCACTATTCTCGCTCCGTAAGATTCCGCAAGCTGCATCACCTCCGAACGAGCCCCTGAATCCTTTGCGTGTACTTTCAGCAGGCATAAATCGCGGATAATCGCTTCTTCGTCCTTTAAATCCACTACTTTTACCACTTCTATCAGATTGCTGAGCTGCTTCCTCACTTTCTCCAACTCGCTCTCTGAGCCATCTATCGCTACTGTCATCCTCGATAAACCTTCCTTCTCGCATGGTGAAACCGTAAGGGAAGTGATATTGATCCCTCGCATCGTGAACATCCCCGACATTCTCGTAAGCACTCCCGGATGGTCCTCCACCAATAACGAAATTATACGTGTTTGCATTTTTCCGTTCCTATCATCCCTATTATACCACCGCCCGGAGGAATCATCGGCAATACCTTGTCCTCCTTACCCACGACCATATCAATAACTGCTGGTTTTCCTGACTCAAATGCGTTATTTAACGCGTCCTTCAACTCCTCCGGCTTCTCTACTCGCTCACCGTAACATCCAAACGCTTCCGCCAGCTTGACAAAGTCCGGCGTTATCCCCAGGCCCGTATGCGAATATTTCTTATCGAAGAACAGCTCCTGCCACTGCCTTACCATTCCCAAATACCTGTTGTCGAATATGCATACCACGACCGGTATATCATTCTCAACGCAGGTCGCCAGGTCCTGGCAGGTCATCAGGAAACTCCCATCTCCTGCTATGTCCACTACTTTCTTATCCGGTGCCGCAACCTTCGCTCCTATCGCTGCTGGAAATCCGAATCCCATCGTCCCCAGTCCACCGGAAGATATAAACGTGCGAGGGTTCTTCGTCATGTAATAATGCGCTGCGAACATCTGACACTGCCCCACTTCCGTTGTAACTATTGCATCATCATCAAGGATTTCGCTAATCTCCTTTATTAACCTATCCGATATTGACGATCCCGCACTCCTTACATCTTTTATACAATCTTCACACGCCGAATGCATCTCTCTTATCCTCTGCACCCACACACTCTTACTATTACCCTCTGTTCTTTTCTTCTTCTCCAGCCATTTTATTATATCTGAAAGCGCAAGCTTTACATCTCCCACAATTGGTATATCCACCTGTAGGTTCTTGTTTATCTCAGCCGCATCTATGTCCACGTGTATCAAAGTTGCGTCAGGAGCGAACTGGTCTAATTGCCAGCCCGTAGTTCTATCGCTGAACCTTATCCCCACCGCAAGCAAAGCATCGCATTCGTTTATCGCTCTGTTTGCATAGATATGCCCGTGCATCCCAGCCATACCTAAGCAGAATGGATGACCCTCTGGAATGGTTCCTTTGCCCATAAGCGTTGTTACCACACCGGCACCAAGAAATTCCGCTAAATGCCGTAATTCTTCCGTTGCATCTGCGCTGATAACACCTCCACCCGCTAATATAAGAGGGCGCTCTGCATTTGCCAATACCACCGCAGTCTTCTTCGTTTGCACCTGATTCGGTTTTATATTCGGCTTATAGCCGGCAAAAGTCCACGTTGGATGCAAATCTACTCTCGCTACTCCCGCTAAAACGTCCTTCGGGAGGTCAATCAAAACAACTCCTTTCCTTCCGCTATTGGCAATGTAGAACGCATTATGTATGACCTTAGGCAAATCTTCGGTTCGCTTCACCAGGAAGTTATGCTTCGTTATGGGCATGGTTATGGTGAAGGTGCTGGCTTCCTGGAATGCATCGCTTCCTATTGCAGATGTCGGCACCTGCCCTGTCAATGCCACAACCGGAGAAGAATCAATGTTTGCATTCGCCAGCCCGGTAACGAGGTTCGTAGCACCGGGACCTGAAGTAGCGATACATACACCTGTTTTACCCAGCACACGTGCATAGCCGTCAGCAGCGTGCGCCGCACACTGTTCATGCCTCATTAATATATGCCTTATTTCCTTCTCCTCATAGAGTATATCGTATAAATCTAAAAGAACTCCACCAGGTATTCCAAAGGCCACTTCCACTCCTTCGTCCTTCAACTCCTCCACCACTATTTCCGCTCCACTTAACTTCACTCTTGCCACTTCTCTTTTCCCCCCCCTTTACCATACTTTTTTACTTCTGTGGGTGATTATTTATAGTAGAAGTTATCTTTTTAAATTTTTCGACTTTGCATCTTTTACAAATCAAAAAAGTGGGGTTCAAATTAGACACGGTGTAATGAGGAGGGCCCTGTCATACAGGTTACGGCGTTGGTAGATTATAACGGTCGTGACAAGATTGGAGTGCTGTGTACGGTTGAATCGAGATGGTCTGTGCAATATTGTGAGTGGTGTCTGAATCATATGTTGCACCCTGATATGCCTGTGGACGTTGATAGTATGTATGTATGTATGTGTGACAGGATCATCAAGGAGATAAATCAAGTTCCGCACAACCTTTTATAATATTCAATATCTCCTCGCCATAGGCGTCAATCCTCTTTCTACCAATCCCTTTAATCCCTGCTAACTCCGTCTTTGTCTTCGGTAGTTGATTCGCTATACCGATTAACGTGCTATCGTGGAAAATGCAATAAGCCGGGATATTCCTCTCAGAAGCGACATTTTTACGCCACTTCTTCAATTCCTCAAGCACGCCAAAATTCCAGGATTCGCTAATTGCATTTTTCACCGGTAACCGCAAATCTATGGGTATCCTTTCTTCCAACGCCTTCTCTGCCGAATCTGTAAGGTATATCAAGGGTCTTGGGTATCTCGAACTACCCTGTTTTGTTATCAAATACCCTTTCTCTATTAACTGGTCGATAATATCAATCACTTCCTTTGCCGTATAATCCTTTAAAGTGCCATAATAACTTGATATTTTTGGATTCTGGGTGATTACTTCTACCTTCTTTGACTTTGACCCACCCAATATATCCGCTAAGAATGTTCTACCCACATGAACATCCTGATTTTTCACAAGTTCAAGAATATTAAACGTGATTTTGGCACTTTCAGCCGATTGCTCTTTTTCTCCTTCATATGTGACAGGTATATTTTGTGCGCTCAATTCAATTTCTCCCGCTTCAGCATTCTCTCCGATGTTCCGCAATAACGGATTGCAAACACTGCACGCATTGCACTCTCCGCTATAATCCTCACCGAAATAATTCAGGATGAACTTCCTCTTGCACTCCTCGCTCTCCACGTATTCCACCGCCTTGTCAATCTTTTTCATGCTACTCTCTTCCAACTGGAAAAAGATTTCAAGAAGCCCCGTTATATCAACATCGTTTATACCGGGATTGACTTTGACAGGTGTGCAAAAATCCCTCTCTTTAAGTTCTATCCTTCCTGTGGTTTTCAACTCCCGCAACACGTTGTTTATCCTCGGAACAGGTATTTGAACGGAACTGCTTAGCTTCTCCAAATCCATCCAATTAGTTAAATTCGCTTTAAAATACGCATTCATGATTATCTTTTCCGCATCTTGTTGGTATTTTAACGATTCGACGTCAGCATTCAGCATTCTTACTGCTGCACGCCTGTAAATCCTGAAATACGTTTTTATCGCACCCATCCTCTCGAGGTGATGCAAAATTAATCTGATGGGAACTTCGTCCAGCTTTAAATCGTTTGCTATCCGCTTCACATTCACATAAATTAATTTCCCCTCCTCTCCTGTCAACAAATCAAGCACCGCTTTAATTTGCTTGCGAGAAGGAGTATTATATTGAATCAATTTTCGCAGCTTGAGTTCATCCACTTTAGAATAAAGCAAGAAGCAATACGCGGGCTTTCCATCCCTTCCTGCACGGCCCACCTCCTGATAATAGCTCTCAATAGATTTTGGCAGATTATAATGGATTATTGCCCTTATGTCCTCTTTGTCAATGCCCATCCCAAAGGCATTTGTAGCAATCACGATTCTCGTTCTCCCGCTTATAAAATCATTTTGTATCCTTCTTCTTTCTTCTTTATCCCTTATTTGACCGTGATAATACGATACGCTCAACCCCGCATCGGCTAAATAATTAGCCACTTCTTCCGCGGTCCTTGTGAAATTGACGTAAACGATGGCTGAGCCTTTGAGTCGTTTAAACAGCGTTTTGAGGAATTCTTCTTTTCTGAAGGTGCTTTCCAGGTTGAGCACGGAAAATAACAGGTTCTGCCTGTCAAAACTGGCTTTGAACACATCGCATTTCATACCCAATTGTTTTTGCATATCCTCTTCGACCGTTTTAGTAGCCGTGGCTGTCAATCCAAGCACCGGTGGAGGAGGATTGTTTAGTACCTTTATTACACTTCTCAGTCGTAAATAGTCGGGTCTGAAGTTATGACCCCAGATAGAAATGCAATGCACCTCGTCAATCGCTATAAAGTTTATATTACACGACTTTAATATATTCATTAATTTATTATCTACGAATGTTTCAGGAGCGACATACAGCATCTTCAATTTCGATTCCTTTAATTGCTCGTATACACGCTCTTTTGTGCTTTGCTCGAGCATGGAATTGATGTATGCCACGTCAAAAACAGCTTTCTTCTTCAGATTGTCCACCTGGTCCTTCATCAATGCGATTAACGGACTTACAACAACTGTCAGACCGTCAAATATCAATGCAGGTATCTGGAAACAGATAGATTTTCCGGCACCCGTGGGTAGAATAGCAAGCGTGTTCTTCCCGGCTAAGACATTCTCAATTATTTCTTCTTGGTTTGACCGGAAAGAGCGGTGATTAAACACGGTGGTTAAAATTGTCAGAGGGTCTTTTGAGCCCGAAGAATTACTCTCCATTTTCGTTTACCTCATTATGCTTAAGTTAGGTTTAAAGAGGTAAAAATTATATAAGTTTCGTTTATCATTTACAGGAAACGATACATCTACCTTTGTGGTCATTTCCCTCTTTCCATTTTTGTAGTTCAATTGTGCTAATTAAATCGGGATGCATATAAATTATATCATAATCGTATCCCCGCCGTATCACGATTAAGGTTCGATAATTTCCTCAACCGCCTTCAAAGCTTGGATTAATTGAGGAAAATGCCTTTCAATCTCCTCAATCTCTAAATCTTCTATAAGCTTACCGTAACTTCATACCCTTCTTTGCTTCAACACCGCCCTGATGTCATCTTTGCTTTGGAAAAAAGGGAAGGATATAACCTTTGAAGTACCGTCAAGCCTCTGTGAGATGACTTCCAACAAATAGAATTCTCCTCGCCCGTTTCCCGTTATGATGAGTGGCTCCGTTGGCCGATCATTAGTTAATTTCATAGTTTTAGTAAATCCGGCAAAAGAGAGAGCGCATGCAATATCGCGGACTTCCCGCTGTTGTTTCTTCCAATGAGGATATTGAACTTTACAAGCTTCAGAGGCTCCTGAAACGCCCTTATGCCGCTGAACTCTTTCAAATCTAAAGAAGATACGAACACCATTTTCTCAATTAAGTTTTCTTTTCCGTCAACGCTTTTCTTTTTCAAAAGAAAAGGGTTGAGGCATAGCAGCGATCCTTAGTTCCCAAGTGCTCGCGCAACGCAGTACAATAAGGAACGCTGGCGGGCTTATCTGCCGGGTTCGGAATGAGACCGGGAGTTTCCCCGCCGCTATGGCCGCTATGCCTGTTTACATAATTTTAGTTTCCTACTTATAAAGGTTGTTAAAAAACCCATATATAAGAACCGAAAAGCTTTTTATACCGAACGGTATATTCTTGCATATCGATGACGGAAATAATGGAAAGAAGAAATATTTTGGCATTGTGTATAGCGATTGCAATAGTTGCGTGCGTACCCGTAGCAGCTTTTTACCTCGCTTCCGCGCCACCAGCACCAAAACAGACGTTGGTCTTGGCAACAACGACAAGCCTCTATGACACAGGGTTGTTAGAGCACCTGGAGCCAAAGTTTGAAGAAAAATACAACGTGGAATTGTATATAATTTCTGCAGGGACTGGAATAGCATTGGAATATGCAGAGCGAGGAGATGTCGATCTCCTCATCATTCATGACAGAGCTCGTGAGGACAAATTCGTAGAAGACGGAGATGGTTTGAACAGAAGATGCATAGCGTACAACTATTTCCTCATAGTGGGTCCTGCTGATGACCCAGCAGGCATCAAAGATATGAATCACGCGGATGCATTTAGAAAGATAATGGAAGAGGGTATAAAGAATCCAGAACTCTCGTTTGTTTCCAGAGGAGACAATTCTGGGACACATGCAAGAGAGAAGCTGATATGGAGGAACGCAGGGTACAACTATGAAATGGTCAGAACTTCAGGACCATGGTATGTAGAAGCCGGAAAAGGAATGGGAGCAACGCTACAGATGGTTAGCGAAAAATCAGCCTATACATTGACGGACCTTGGAACGTTTCTGACATTTGCTGGCGAACTGGATGTAGTTCCACTCGTCGAGAAGCGGGACATCTTGCTGAACGTATATGGAGCGATTGCAGTCAATCCAAAGGTGCACACGGACGTGAACATCGAGATGGCAAACAACTTCATAAACTTCCTCATGTCAGAAGAGACACAACGAATGATCGGTGAATATGGTGTAGATGAGTATGGAAAGCCACTGTTCTATCCAGTAGCCGGCAAGTGTAAGGAGGTAGGGTGTCCGACATGGGTGGGATGCTCGAAGCCAGCAACGTATAAAAAAAGGTGATTGTAATGAATGAGATCGTAGAGGGTTTTATAAAAGCAATAGAACTCATAATCACACTTGATCCCGAGATTTTTGGGATAGCCGTAAGAAGTTTGGCTATCTCTTCCACCTCTGCTTTTCTTGCCTCCTTGATATGTATACCCATTGGAGGGCTAATACACATTCATGATTTTTTTGGCAAAAGAATTTTGATAAGCATCATTCAATCGCTTTTTAGCTTGCCAACTGTTTGCGTTGGTCTTTTTGTCTTCTTGCTCCTCTCAAAAGCAGGACCGCTTGGCATGTTTGACCTGCTTTTCTCACCAACGGGTATGATAATAGGGCAGATGCTGCTGATCTCGCCCATCATGATTGGCCTTATAATTTCAGCCCTCAGCGGCGTTGGCACAAAAATAAGGGACACCGCTGTATCGCTTGGTGCAACCGGGTTTCAAACTATTTTTACCATCATAAGAGAGGCAAGATATGCCGTAGTAGCTGCCGTTATAATGGGCTTTGGCAGGGCTATATCAGAAGTAGGAATTGCCATGATGATCGGGGGAAATATAAGGGGATTCACAAGAGTGTTTACCACTGCAATAGCCCTGGAGACATCAATGGGGAATATTGAACTTTCAATAGCACTTGGGATCATCCTTATATCATTGGCGCTTGTAATCAATTTACTTTTGAATAGAATACAACAGAGGTAAGTAATGACTTTGATAGAAGTGAAGGGGCTGTACAAGGGATATGATGAAAAAGCGGTGTTAAAAAATATCAATATACAGGTCAAAAAAGGTGAAGCTCTTGCGATAATCGGTCCAACGGGTGCTGGCAAAACTACTCTTTTACGTTTGTTAAATTTACTTGAAAGACCTGCTTCCGGAGAAATATATTTTGATGGCATCGACACAAATAATCAACCTGGAAAAATCAAGCTAAATCTTCGCAGAAGGATGGCAATGGTATTCCAAAAACCTGTGGTGTTCGACACGAGCGTTTTTGACAACGTCGCTTACGGTCTAAAGGTCCGAGGGAAAGATAAAACGAGTAGGGATGAAAATGTTGAAAGTGCATTAGAGATGGTTGGTCTCTCCGGCTATGAGAATAGGAGTGCACCAACACTGTCAGGGGGGGAAGTACAAAGGGTTGCATTAGCTAGAGCGATGGTGACAGAGCCCGAAGTACTGTTATTGGATGAACCAACAGCAAACCTGGACGCAAAAAGTGTGGATGTAATCGAAGAATTAGTATCACGTATTATTCACGAGTATAACACCACAGTAATAATGGCTACACATGATATGTCTCAGGGGAGACGTCTTGCTGACTGGATTTGCGTCCTGATGAAAGGTGAGATCATGCAGGTAGGCACTCCCTACGAGATATTCAACAAACCGCAAAACGAGGATATAGCGGATTTCGTTGGCGTTGAGAACATATTGAGTGGGGTCGTCCGAAATAATGAGAATGGTGTTGCCGAGATAGTAGTTGATATGGACTGTAACATATTCGCTGTTTCGCCTTATCAGGAGGGAAAGGTAAAATTATTCATAAGACCTGAAGACATAATTTTGTCTGAAAGCATGGGAGAAAGCAGTGCAAGGAACGTTATTAGGGCAAAAATAGAAGAGTTGCGCGATTTGGGTCCTTTAACACGTGTAAGAATGGATGATTCGCTTGTAGCTCTTATTACAAAACAATCACGTGAAAGTCTCGGGCTGCGAAAGGGGGATGAAGTCTATGCGACCTTTAAAGCCACTTCGGTGCACGTGGTGAGATGAGAAAAAAGAAAAGCATAAACTTTTCTTTAGAAAAGTCATATCTAAAATTATGGGCATAACGAAAAAAGTGTGGATAGATTACAGGGATAAGAGTAAGATAGAGCTTAAGGAGCCGATAGCCATAGTAGGCTCATCGGGGCTGCGATCTGTTGGGAAAATTGTTATAGACGAGCTTGTGAAAAAAATGGACCCGCGATTATTCGCACAATTATATTCATACGGGTTCCCGAGCATTTATTACGGGCCTTCTTATTTAGGTGCTCCCAGCGGCGTGGGTGTAAAAATGGCGAAAGGCAATGTAGCGGAACTTCCGAGCGTGGAATTTTATATTCTTGAAAACAAAAAAAACCAGAGCCAGGACATCATAATAACGAGAGGCTATCAGGCTTATAATGCTCTTAACCAATACGCAGTCGCTGATAAGGTCACGGATTTATTCAATGAGCTTCACGTAAAAAAAGTGATTTCGCTTGGTGCGCAAGTAGTAGAAGAAGGGATAAGCAGTTGTGCAACCGATTTGGAATTATTGGAAGAAATGTACAAATACGGAATTAAGAAAACAAATGTGGATAGTTTTATAGGTTTTTCCGGGCTTGTGGTTGCAATAGGACGGGAGAAGGGGCTGAAAGGAGTATGTTTATTCGCAAACACGGCACAAAATTTGACAGACCCTGAATATCCGGATTTTAATGCGGCGAAGGAATTATTGGAAAAAGTGAGTGAGATATTGGGAATTAGAGTTGATACATCGGATTTAGAGGAGGGAAGGCGAGTAGAAAAGAAGCTGACAGAAGAGAGAAGCAAGAGAGAAGGAGAAGAGAGAAGAAAGGAAGAGAGAGAAAGGGAAAGAGAAGAACTGAGCGGATACGTGTGAATTATGAAGCACAATGGCAACAAATACGAATGCATACGAGAACGCATGCAAGGAGATAGCAGATGCCGTAGCGGAAAGGGGAATAACTGAAGCAGAGAGCATAAATAAGTTAAAGAAGGAAATAAGCAAGAAATACGGGCTGCATAGCATTCCGAGGCATTCAGATGTGCTGAAATTAAGCCGGAATGAATTAAAAGAGCGATTGAAGAGGAAGAGAATGCGAACGGCTTCGGGCGTTGCCCCGGTTGCAGTGATGACTTCCCCTTATCCCTGTCCGCATGGAAAGTGCATAATGTGTCCTGGTGGTCCGTTCTCGGATTTCGAGTCGCCACAGAGTTATGTAGGTAGGGAACCGGCGGCTATTCGCGCTGCTCAACACGGCTTCGACCCTTACGAGCAAGTGAAAGTGCGACTACATCAACTGGATGAAATAGGGCACGATTTCGAGAAGGTTGAGTTGATACTGATGGGTGGCACGTTAACAGCGAGACCCCTGGATTATCAAAGATGGTTTGTGAGAGGGTGTTTGGATGCGATGAAGGAGTTTGGAGAAGAGAGAAGGCGAGAGATAAGAAACACCGGCATTACTTTTGAGACGAGACCGGATTATGCGAAGGAGAAAGAGATAGACCGGATGCTGGAGCTGTGTGCCACTAAAGTCGAGTTGGGTGTGCAGCATGTGAATAACAAGATTTTGGAGAATATAGGTAGAGGGCATTCGGTAGATGATTCGATAGCGGCGAACAGAAGGGCGCGCGATAGTGCGTTAAAAGTAGGCTTTCATGTGATGCTCGGCTTGCCCGGCTCTACTCCAGAAGAGGATAAAAAAATGTTTGAGTGCATCTTCCGTGATTCAAACTTCAAGCCCGATTATTTGAAGATATATCCCACGTTGGTGGTTAAAGGGACGAAGTTGTATGAACTATGGAAAAGGGGTGAGTATGAACCGATTCGTGAGGAAGAAGCGATTGAGATAATTGCTTATGCGAAAAGAATAATTCCGAAGTGGATGAGGATACAAAGAATACAAAGAGATATCCCAGCGCAGTTCATAGAAGCGGGCGTGAAGAAAAGCAATTTAAGACAGTTAGCGAAGGAAAGGCTGCACGAGATGGGCTATAAATGCCGGTGTATAAGGTGCAGAGAGGCGGGTCTTTCTCGTTTGAATGGTAGAACCGCTGACGATAGCAATATAAAGTTTTTTCCCGCGAGATACGAGGCATGCAACGGTACGGAATATTTCCTTTCTTACGAAGACGCGGAGAACGACATTTTAATAGCGCTTTTGAGGCTCAGGTTTCCATACGAGCCACACAGAGCGGAGTTGAAGCACGCTGCTCTGGTTCGTGACCTGCATGTGTATGGCGAATTGGTTGGCTTGGGCGAAAAGAAGGCGTATAGCTGGCAGCATCGCGGCTACGGAGCACGATTGTTGAAGCAAGCGGAGGAGATAGCACTTGATAAGGAATACCGTAAAATAGCAGTGATGAGCGGGATAGGAGTGCGAGAATATTATGAACGGTTTGGCTACAAGCGCGAAGGACCGTTTATGGTGAAATATCTTTCTTTGTTATTTAGAAAAAGATGGAACTAAATGACTTATTAGGAATAGGCAATTTTATGCTGGTAGAAGAGAGTTATGCAAATCAGAAAGGGATAGGTAGAACGCTTGAATATTTAGGTAAGGTCGAAGAAGAGGATGTGGTAGAGGCAATAAGGATATTTGCAGAGAGCAGAGGCAAGGATAAAGAGTTGATCGGCATTGCCGTATACGACAAAGGTCTGGGCTTCTGGATTATCTTCACAGATGTCATTACGGATAAGCGAAGCAAAGAAGAATTTGAGTCACTCGCAAGCGAGATAAAAGGCGGTGAGGAAAGAGAAGTAGAGGTGGAGAGGGGAAAATTTCGTGAAGGTATTATTGAATTTTATTCCGTTGGGTTAGTAAACAGACTATTTTGCGATTGCGATTTAAAGGATGCGAGTTTTTATCCGCGGGAAAGGACAGAGGCATTAAAAAAGGTATTGGATGATTTTTTAAGGGCAACTAACAGTGATGGTGGCATAGGAGAAAATGTGAACACGCTTGAAATCGGTTGTGGCAATGGCGGTGCAACTATTGCACTGCACGAATCAGGTATTTTTCCTATTACCGTGGATATAAACAAGTGTGAAATTTGCAAGGGATTAGAAGAGGGGGTGTTAGAGCCCAAGAAGAGCATTGTATTTGATTGCTCGGCGCTGTCAACCTTTTTTGATAAAGAATTTAAGATTGTGTTTGGATTTATGATTGGTAAGCTCACACCTTTTAATAGATTTGAGTGGGAACGGGTGCTAAGAGAGGTTCATAAGGTATTGAAAAGTAGAGGGAGAGTATTATTTACGGTTTCGAGTGAAGAAGAAGCGGGGATTGTAAAGGAGATATTAAAAAACGAATTTGAGGGAGAGATAAAAGAGAATAAAGATAGTGATGGTTATCTCGACCACTGGATATACGTGGGCACGTTGAGCAAGTTGTGATGGTATAATTCCAAAAGTAGGAACTTCTTTCGAATATATAATTCTTGTCCAAAGTCTTAGTCTTCGTTCTCCTCAGGAGCAAATACAGGCTGAGCAGTGGCTTCACCTACGTTACCAGAAGCAGCTTCGGCAGTAACTCTGAGAGTAGGTAGGTATTCTTCGATCTTCAAAATGCCGTCTTCGTATTTGATTTCCACCTTTCCCGACACTTCCTCTGGTTCTATGTAACTTTAAAATTTCAGTTGGTTTCTTTTTGCTGAATAATCACATTTCCATGGATGTTTTCCATGCAGGTTGTTTATATCCTGAGTTTCAGAGTTGTATGGGCTACACCCCTAAAAGAGCGCATCTGCAAACTCCAACTTTTCAATAATCTCCTTTTGCTCTTTAGTGAGAACAGAAATTTTATCACGCCTTTCTCCCCCAAAATC
>JANJFQ010000221.1 GCA_025435355.1 Candidatus Methanophagales archaeon
GTGAGTGAGATGACTACTTTCTCTCCATTAGCCTCTGTTTCGATTTTCCCAAGATTGTATTTATTACTGTAATAATCTGAGATACTTTCTCCGATTTCCATCTTTGAATAGCCTGAATATCCCATGCTTGTGTCATTAATCGTTCCTGTTTTTGAAAACGAGAGGATAGACATCATGCTTTCGGGGACGGGCATCATCAGGGTCCCAATAAAAATAAGTATTCCGAGTATTATAAAGCCGGGACGTGAAGAGTGAGTACCTATCATCCAATCGCGAAAAGATTTTTTCTCAACATAAGGGATTTCATGATGGGCCATCATTCTGGCTACATTTTTCCGAGCTTCTTCTATGGCCCCGATTATTTTATCCAGCTCGCACGGCTTCTGCAGGTAGCTGAAAGCGTCCAATTTACCGGCCTCAACTGCAGACTCAGTACTTCCGTGGCCGGTGAGCATAATCACAAGAAGTTCAGGGCGGTATTCTTTGATCTCCTTGAGAACCTCCTCACCATCCATGTCAGGCATTTTACGATCGAGGATGACCACGTCGATTTCGGGGTTATTTCTTACAATTTTGAGAGCTGTTTTTCCACTTTCCAATGCGATATTGTCATATCCTCTTAATTTTAAGCGTTGAGACAGGGAATTTCGAAAGGTGTCCTCGTCATCGATTAACAATAATTTAGACATGACTCATCTCCTAGGTTTATTAACCATCTTTGCAAGCGTCCTTAACGTAATCAGAAACTTCCGTGTACAGATCAGAAAGTCGTAGGATTCCGACTATTTTCGATTTCCGTTTAACTAACAATGACAGTGTTTCCCACATGACAAGCTTATGGATTGCTTCCAGAATAGATGAGTCTTCATCGATATTTTCCATGACAGGATGCATAACCTCTCTAACCTTCAAAAAACGCATTCTCTTGCATATTTCGAAAAAACTGTCATATAACAGATTCAAATGGTCCATCATAGCTGTTTCAATATCAGCGCCTACTCCAATCTGGGATAACAAGTCAGCTTTATCATGTAGCTGGTAATCCGGTTCCAGTGCCTTCAGAAAAGTGAGATGGCCGATTTTCCCTATGACATTCTTGTTGTCATCAACAACTAGAACTGCCCGATGCGGCTGCCTGCCCAAAGATAATCTTTGCTGAGACTTTTCCAGCGCTAATATGGCATCATAAAGCGAATCTTCCTTATGAACCACCGCATATTCATCAATCGGTATCATCAGGTCTTTTACACATTTATTTTTCATTGGCCTCTCCCGTAAAATCTAATGTGCTGAAAGAGCTCTTAACTCACCGGTAATTTAATAGTAAATATACTCCCTTTTCCCGGGACACTTTCGACTTCAATATTTCCGCGAAGGTTGTTTATTATCCCGTAACTCACCGAGAGACCCAACCCAGTCCCTTCTCCAACACTCTTTGTGGTATAGAATGGGAGAAAGATTTTCTCCATTTGGTCTTGTGTGATTCCAATGCCCGTATCTTCAAGTACAATCGCAAAAGTCTCATCATTGCACATGGTACTAATAGTTATCGTGCCTGGTGGATTGATAGCATCAACAGCGTTATTGATCATATTAAGAATGACCTGCTTTAACTGGTTGCTGTCAGTAGTAATTCTTGGCGCATTATCGCAAAACTTTTTGATGATCTGAATATTCGACGAGGCCATTTCTCTAACCAGGAAACCGTCTACAATCTCTTCTATTGACTTATTGATATCATAGGGCTGAATATTAATGTTTGTTTTCCGAACAAAACTGAGAAGTTTCCCTGTTATATCCCTGCAACGAAAAGTCGCTTCGCGAATATTC
>JANJFQ010000099.1 GCA_025435355.1 Candidatus Methanophagales archaeon
ATGGGCGAAATTTCCACCGTCTTCTCTTTCGCTTCTATTTCTACCGTTCTATTCACAAAAGGACTTAACAGAACCATCCCACTGCTTTCTTTTATTATCCTTTCGGATTGCCATATTTGAATCTCGAATATATAATCTCGGCCATTAAGCACTCTTAGCTCTGCAGAATGTAGCGATGTAGTGCCTTCTTTTAGAACTCCGAGGTCTTCCCACCTCTTGTCTGCTATTAATCTCGTTTCGTTGTCCCTCGCCTTTATCAAAGCTCTCAGACCGCTAACGTCTTTCCCGAGGTTGTCAACGTATAACGTGGTATTGATGATTGCATGCTCCTTCCCCCTTCCGCCCTCTACTTCCACCGTTTCCACGAAGAAATCAAGTTCCCGTATGGAAATTTTTGCAACCGAAGGAGGTTCCAGGCGTGATAATCCATAAATCTTCCTTTCACCTCGCTGAATGCCCTTGCCATCTTCAAAGACAACTATTTGCAGTCTATATCCACCTTCTTTCGGAAGCTTCAAGTATGTGCTTGCAGATTTTGTCTCTATTCCGCCTATTTTCCCCATTTTCGTATTATTAGAAGCGACGAGTAAATTTGTATCTGAATCGTATGCCTTTATCAACACATCTACTTCTCCCGATTTCGCCTCTCCGCTATTATCCAGATACGTAGTTACATTTAACAGTACATCGGCAATGCCAAGCGCTTCCGCGGATATATCAATATTCGCGATTGCTATTACAGACCGCGATTCTAAACCACCACCAATCGTTGCTACTAACACAATAAGCACTAAGAACGCCAAAACTACCGCAACAGTTGCAATTGCCAGTTGTTTTCTCTCGGAGTCCATAATCTCTCTTTGTCTTTATATCTTTAAATATTTGTGTATTCTATTATTAGCGGGGCATATAGGAGGTTAGAAAAAATGGCTGATTTAAGTGGGAAAAAAGTTTTAATGGTTGTAGCACCGGAAAATTTCCGTGATGAGGAACTAAAGGAACCAATGGAGATTTTTACCAGCTCGGGAGCGGAGGTAACAATAGCTTCAAAGGGTGTTAATCGAGCTACGGGAATGTTTGGAGCGGAAGCAAAAGTGGATAAAGATCTGGCGGAGGTACGCGCTGAGGATTATGATGCGGTGATTTTCGTGGGTGGGTCTGGAGCGGACGTGTACTTTAACGATTCAAGAGCCCATGCATTAGCTACTAATGCGTTTAAAGGGGGCGAGATTGTAGCTGCGATTTGCATAGCTCCTTCCACTTTGGCAAACGCGGGATTACTAAAAGGTAAGAAGGCAACTTCTTTCAGCTCGCAAAAGAAAAATTTGTTGAAAAAAGGAGCAACTTATACGGGTGCTGCTGTTGAACGCGATGGGCGGATAATTACAGGAAGAGGACCAGAAGCAGCGGAAGAATTTGGCAACGAAGTAGCATCTGCTCTTGAATGAAAGATACAAAGAATGGAAGAAAATGAAAGAGGAAATTACAGAGGAGGATTTGAGACCATGAGCATAATAGTTGTAACTACTGATTTTGTTCCGGGTAAGGAGATAGTAGAGGTTTTAGGGCTTGTGAAAGGAAATGTGATTCAAGCGAAACATATCGGCAAAGATATAATAGCGGGATTTCGACATATAGTCGGCGGCGAGATAAAAGAATACACGGAGATGATGAGTGAGGCACGCGAAATCGCGTTGAAGCGGATGACAGAGAAGGCAGAGGAGATGGGTGCGGATGCAATCGTAAATCTGCGGTTTATGACTTCTCTGGTGATGAGTGGCGCCGCAGAGATACTTGCATACGGAACTGCGGTGAAGTTGAAGTAAGGTGAAAAATACGAAAAATTTATATATTAATTTCAATGAGAGAGTTGGATCTTTACTTATAGACTTTGGTTCTATCGGGGAGGAAACGCTTGAATCGGATGCCATTGCTTTGGTGAGCTTGTCTGACCGTGATTTGGCTGGTATTGAAATACTATTTGATGATAAGAAAGTTGCTAAAAAGCTATCAGAGGTTCTGAGGCCACGTAGTTACAGGTAGTAGGCATTTGGGGGTTTCTTCAACTTATATCTACTATTGTAACTCTCATGGAGATTACTGTCCCATCAGATAATTTGACATGTCCAATTTTACCTCGAGTAATCATATTTTTTTTACCCGTCTACAATACCCCCTGCATTATGCTAGCAAGATAGGGATATATAAAAGCTTTTTTATTTGGGAAAAGAAATTTGAAGAGGCTGAAATGGTTGGCTAAAAAGGATATTTTCTGTTGTATCCTACGAAGGTAAAAAATAAAAAGGAGGATAATTAATATCCTCCAAATCCGGGTCCTCTCGGTCCTGGGAACCCAGGTCCTGGCATCGTTGCCATAAACGCAGCAATTATTGCTACGTAGATGATTAGAGGAATCGCTATTGCGATAATCACAGCAAGAACTGCCTTTCCGGTAGATAGCTCTTGTAGTTGTCTTATGCCGATGATTTCCACGATAAGTGCCCATATCCCTGCGATGAAACCCACGATTGGAATCCATCCTAAGAGAAAGCTCGGTGTTGCTCCGTACATCACTACTTTTATCGTCTGTTCTATTCCCTCTCTGCCACCAACGAGGTATACCCAGATGTGAAGCCATAGTCCACCAATGAATACACCGATTATTCCGCCAACGAGTATACCGATAAAAGCGCCTACTGCGAGCAAAGGTCCCATCGCAGCTCCGAATGGCATCATAGGTACTCCAAACATCCCTAACATTCCTGCGAAGAACGAAAACGCTACTGCTGCTATAATTGCAATAAGTACTGCGGGTATCAGTAGAATAACGACGAAATACTTGAAAGCATCGCCAATCGTGTCTTCCTTAGAGTTGTCGAAAGTATCCGAAGGACTGAACAAAAATCCCTTTATTCTTTCCCCGATACTTAACACCATTTGTGTCACCAAAATAACTAAACATAAATTTCTCCTTATAAGCTTTTCGGTTGCCGTTGCCAGGTTAATCTTTACAGCTTCATCCTTCCTACATCCACATATCTAATTTTTTGGTTAAAAGTTTGAGCAAAAATCATTCTCTTCTTCACGCCATGCGCCAGCCTTACTGCCCTTGATAATTCGGGCATTGAAAAAACATGCTCTGTAGGAAGCACGTGAATTAAATACGAAGAATGTTTCTGTTTTGTCGCCTTGTACACCCTGAAATGTGAGCCGAACTTAAAACCCGTCTTTATTATCAGCCCTTTTTCCCTTAAATCCTCGTAAACTACGTATTTATCCATGAACTCGCTTTCTATTGAGCTCGCATGCTCGATGAACTGCTCAAACTGCATCTCCAGCATGTTTTTCTTCAGCAAATAAGCCGCTTCAACCAACGAAAGCAGTAGCCTCTTCTCTTTCGTCAATTTACCATAAAAATTGTTCCTGTAAAGGTTTTCAGCTAAATCCGCATCCCACAGGACTACCCTATCGCCGAGCAAAGTTGCTTTCGCTTTCACTTTTCCTATCTCTTCTCCTTTTCCTTCTTTTTTATCCTCTCTCTTTTCAAACTTCACTTCCTTCACCTCATAGTAAGTGATGTCACTTTCTTCATCCACAACGGCAAGAATTGGCTCTTTTCTCATGTTACGAGCCGAAATAAGTAGCGCATCCAATTCTTTAAACGATAAAAACTCTCTTTCCGATAAAATATGGATGAAATACCTTGCAGGCTTCTCTCCAGGCTTGGCGCCACGTGGATAAAGCCAGAAATCAACCCCACCTGGTTGCACTACATAGCCTCGCTCCTTCAAATCCCTATAAACGATGTATCGCAGCTCGAACTCCGGTGAGATGTCCAACGCATGCTTTAAGAACTCCTCGAGATTTAACTCTCTTTCTTCTCCTTCTTTTATTTTTGATATCTTCCCGGTTTCAAACAAAAAAGCCGCTTCTTCCAGTGATAGCTCTAACCTGTCTTTTTTCCTTCCATATCCTTTCGCAAGGATTTCTGCTTCTGACCCCGTTACTACGACCTTTTCGCCTGAAAGTTCTCCCTGCGTAATTTCATAAACTTCAATCTCCATTTCCTTACCTCCCGCAATATTATAATTCTTTTCAGACGATTAAAAAGTAGGTGAGTATTAGCTTGTGAACGAAGGCATCATTCCATTTTATCTTCTCCCAGTTTGGAGCTTAGGATTATAAGGGGACAAAACTTTTGACGGGTTACTTTTCTCCTTTCGCCAAATCATGTAGCATAACAAAACGTTCAAAAAGTGAACGGATTTTACATTATTTTCACTTCTTCTGCACCTATTACAGTTAATTCCCGCTCTAACCGGTGCAATGCCGTCTCGCTCACCGTTTGCGCATCGAAAGGCATAATCAAACGACAATTACTTATCGTGACGATGTCCACCATCGCCTCAACGAACCGAAGAGTAACCTCAAATCCGTATTCAATCAGTTTGCCGAACAATTTAAAGCTTATATCTGGTTTTTCCTCCTTTATCAAATAGCTTTGACCTCGCTTGAATAATTTACACCATGCAGGTATCTCGATGTCTTCTGGCAATACTTCTAAAACATTATACTTTGAAATTACACCGCAATGATGCTCAAACAGTTCATTAAAAAGAGCAGAAAACTTCTCTTTTGTTCGCTCGACACCGAGGTCGCTTCGTATCAATGGATAAAAATCCGCCATAACGGTTGAGAAAATAGAAGAAGTAAAATTTGTGCTTTCTTCCGGCGATATTTTATTCATGTTTTCAGCCTTTTTGAACATCAGGTCGGTATTCAACCCCTCTTCGGTTATTTCATTACCTTTTAAGATGTCATGCATACCAGCGCATCTCTCCAATGCTCTATTCGCAATATCAATACCACCAGTGACGGGGAGCAAATGCGCTATAATTCTGTTTGTCAATTGCGTGAAAAAGTAAGATGAAGTTCTCCATGCTAGATAGACTAAGAAAAGAATCACACCTTCTGCCAAATATCTTCCATAAGCAAGGCTGAGAAACGATATATTTACCTTTTTAAGGTCTGTTGATAATTTCCACATTCCAAGAGTAATGAACAGGATTATTGCACCAGATAAAGAAATACGGACTGCCTCAACCTCAGATAATATTGCCGTGGGAACCATGAAGCAGCTCAAAATCACTCGTGGCACATAGAGTGAAACTCCAATTGTTAAAAGTTTCCAGCCCGTTCCTCCTTTTAGAAGTCTTATTGATTTGTTGAGATAATAGACCACAAATAGCAGGGCGAAGATAAGTGCGATTCCAAGTGCGTTTAGCACCAACAAAGCAGAATTTAAATTCGAAACTAAAGCAAGTGTTTCAAACATTGCAATAATGAGCGAAGGAATCCCTACAAAAATAATCATTTTTCCCCCCTCCCTTCCCTTACGATGAGCGGGTTTTATATATATCTAACACCAAATATAGATTTGTGCGGGCTAGCCTGGGGGGCTCGGCGTCCTCTGCAACTCGAAATCGCCGATATGCGAGAGGCGAAGCTCGAGGAAGGCTCTGGAGCTGTCAGTTTCAGCTCGAAGTCCTACGAAGAAACATCGTCCTGCGGGGTTAACGGTGGTATGGTAGCTGGCTGGAGAGCTTTCTGTCATACCTTTGTCATGGATACTGGTTTAGGCCCGGAAGGGAGCGGACTCACCGTGGACGTTGGCGCTCGGAGGGTAGCGGTGTGGAGAAAGACTTTGGGGGTCTGGTTGATGGCGAAGGTGTCGACCAAGAGCGTGCCCGCACAAACTTTCTTTTCCAAAGAAAGTTTGATCAAAGAAACTTTTTAAATTAAATTGGCTCAAACCCTTTAACAAGAACCCGGAAAAGCATCAAAACCGGGATTATCTCCAGGCGACCCATCCACATGTTTAATATCAGCATTACTTTCCCAATGCATGACATACCCGCATTTGTGATGCCTGAGGACAGTCCTACATTCCCTTGTGCTGAAGCGACTTCAAACATGACGTCTCCCAACTGAAATTGTGAACCTACCACTGCTGATAACACACATATCCCTGCAAACAAGAATAGAAGCCAGAGAATGATAATCAAACTCGCTTCTGAGACTATTTTTACTATTTCTTCCTTTTCCAGTAGTCTATCCCCGAGTCTGAGCGATATTATTGCTCTTGGTGGTAAAAAATTTCTCCGTAATGACCATCTTATCCATTTATACGCTATTACCGCTCTTATTAATTTCACTCCTCCTGCCGTGGACCCCGCTCCTCCTCCTATTATCATGCTCATGCACACGATAAGCAGCCCGGTCCCCGACCATCCATGCACATCGGTTGTCTGGAACCCCGTGCACGTTAGTCCAGATACAAGTTGAAAAGAAGAAAAACGGAGACAGCCTAAAACATTCCCGTATAATGGGTAATTAGCGGCGAATAAGGAAACGAGCAGGATAAACAAGATAACTACAAAAGCTCTGCATTGCGTATCTTTTAAAAAAGCCTTGAGATTCCCTTTTAGCACCTTGTAATGCACTAAAAAAGGCGTCGCTCCTAAAATCATCATTGGAATAATTGCCAGTTCGATAATAAAGTTGTTGTAGTATGCCATACTTTTATCGG
>JANJFQ010000222.1 GCA_025435355.1 Candidatus Methanophagales archaeon
AAAGCTCCTTTATTTTTACACCTGTTAAAGAATGAGCAAGCGTGTTGAGGTCTTCGTCAGAGAGATTGAAAAAGAAGTCCTTTGCTTTTAATCCCGTTTCCAACCTTTTTCCAAACTCACTTCTCCATCTGTTCTCGTATTCCATCAATCGCGTCTTTGAAAAATTGTTTTCTTGTGATGCCTTCGCTATTACATCGCCTGCTATTTCACCCGCATGCATCGCATATAAAATGCCGCCGCCGGTTAAAGGATTGACCTGCCTTGCCGCATCGCCAACTAAGATAAGCCCATCTGCCACGCTTTCGTATATCGGTCCACTTAACGGCACCGCGCCATACATCTCTGCCACCGTCTTCCCGGACGGAAACTTATTACGCACAAATGCCTTCAGATAATCAATTGCACGGTGTTTTTCATCAGACACGTCACCACCTATCCCAAGTCCTACATTCGCGCAATCTTCACCTTTTGGAAATACCCAGGCATAGCCTTTTGGTGCAACTTCACTGCCCAAGAAAAATTCTGAATAATCCTTGTTCAGTTCTATATCACACATAAGGAACTCAGCACATACAGATATATTAGAGGGTCGTAGCCTCGTGTTGATACCCATCCACCTGCCCACCTTCGATTCTACTCCATCTGCACCAACCACGACCGGAGCGAATATACGAGTATCCTCTCCCATAGCTCGTGCATAAACGCCTTTTGCATACCCATCTTCTTCAATGATGCCATAAACGTCTGTTCTGACTCTTACCTTAGCACCAGCACGTACAGCTTCGCTTGCAAGAAACTTATCAAATATTCTCCTTTCGAGCACATATCCCGTTTCATCCATAGTTTCTGCCGACAGGACTACCTTCGTGCCATCGGGACCGTATATGTTCGCCCCTTTTACCTCTGCGCATATCCATCTCCTATCAGGTGCGACAAACTTCTCTATCTCTTTGCTCACGCCTTCCGCGCATTTCACAGGCACGCCTATCTCCTGATTCCTTTCTATCAAAAGGACATCTAATCCCTGCTCTGCGGCTGTTTTCGCAGTTATACTCCCGGCAGGTCCGGCTCCTACCACTACAACGTCATGTTTATCCTCTTTCATTTGTCAACCCCTATAATTTATATATCCTATTATTCTCTTTTGTTAATTTGATAATGAAAAGAGCACTCATCATTTCAAAAGGAGAAGAGGGAGAGGGTGGAGGCTTTGAAATCGAAGAGTTTACTTCTTATTGGAACGTAGACGAGGAGAAGTTTAAAGAGAAGATAAAGAATTACGATAATATCTTGATTGCTGGATTCCCACCCATGGGAAATGTCATACCATATCACATAAAGGAGCTTTTAAAGGATTCTGAGAAGATATTGAATCTGTATTCTTATGACTTCCCGCCTATGGTAGAAGCACATGAAGAGGAATTTGAAATCCCGCATGACGAGATTTGGTACAGCAAAGAGAAGAAATTATTCTGTTATGTGGGCAAATATCCAGAGACCGAATATATTCCAAAAGCGGCGTATAAACAGGCTGAGTGTGTGGCTAAACTCTCAAAAGAGCTTTGTGTTAAAGAGTTATATACCGTAGGGGTAATCATGCCCGCGCAAGAGCCCTTTAAAAAGATGAAAGAGGAAGTAGGAGCTTATATTGGCTTTTTCGAAGGTTCGAAGAAAGAACTTCCTGAGGGAGTTAAGAAGATGGCGAGAAACAATATCGGTAGACATTCCATTATTCGTAAGACCGGACTTCTACCAGGTTTTGCCTCAAAAATCGGGATTGAAAGTTATTCTATCCTTGGTGTAGGAAAATATCCTG
>JANJFQ010000100.1 GCA_025435355.1 Candidatus Methanophagales archaeon
TTGAACAGGTGCCTACCACACCCATCAATTCCGGATGAAACATCTCTTCCGCTTTTCTCAGCACCTGCACGAGAGATTCATGCCCGCCAAAGACAAAATCGGTTTCGTTCATCGCTGAGGTTAAAACGTGCATCCCGTCTTCTTCAAGCAGTCGGCTGTGTTTGAAACTACATCCTGCGGGACCATGCATAACTGCAACGTCTACATCCAAATCGCGGAGCGTATAAAGTGCAGCTACTATCGCATTCGGTCGCGGATGCAGTATCATTTCTATTTCTTCGCTCATGCTCTCGTCATCCTCCTTTTATCCTCTTTTCTGAAGAAGGTTCTGCTAATAAAAAAAAGCTTTTACTATATAAAATCCCACTTATATTTGGTGGGAATATGGAAGCAAGAATAGATGCAAAAGGCAGGGTTGTGATTCCTCAACCAGTTAGGGAAAAATTACGAAATTAGGATTAGCAATAGGAGCAAACTACAGATTAGGAGGTAGGGATTCTTTGATATTGGCAAATTTCCTTTCAAATTCGATCGAAGGAATGGTGACCTTCGATGGGGTGTTATTGAACGTTAAGGAACTCCTGATAGCTGGGAAAAGATTAGAGATAAAACTGCCTATGGATTTATGAGAACAAATTTCACTAACATCCCGGCTATTCACGATGGCAACAACCAGGTAGCAGATATGGTCTACCTGTATGAGATCACTAACAGCCGGGGGCAATAGCCATGACTGCACCATTTTATCATTCCTTATCGTTTAGGATGTATTTTTGCAATTCGTGTTGGATAGGGATATAAAGTGCTGAGGTGTTGAGTTTAAGAATTGCCTTTTATATGTGCTCGGGGAATATTATCTATTGATTGTTGGGTAATTGTTGGACCGCCTCAGCTAAAATGAGAAAAATAGAAACATTGTTTTTGATGCTGGTTGGTGTCGTTTTAGTGTGCGGGTGTATAACGGATAGTACGGTAGAGGTGGTTGAAGAAGGGGACTATGTTAGGGTAGACTACATAGGAAAACTGGAAGACGGTACTGTTTTTGACACATCTATAAAAGACATTGCAATTGAAGCAGGAATATACAACCAGAAAAGGGATTACCAACCGCTTGGATTTACGGTCGGTGCGGGTGAGATGATCAAGGGATTTGATAAGGGTGTTGTAGGCATGGCAGTGGAAGAAGATAAGACTTTAACCATCCCGCCCGAAGAAGCATATGGAACCTACCGAGAGGATATGCTAACCACACGTCCGATAGAAGAATTGACAAATGCAGGTATTACACCAGTAGTTAGAGCAAAAATCAGAAATAATCGGGGGCAGGTAGGCACTATAACAAATGTCACAGATACAGAGGTTGTGATTGATTTCAATCATGAACTTGCAGGAAAAACATTGATATTTGACGTAAAACTTGTTTCTATCGGTAGGGATGATACCTGATTAAAGGTTTGTTTTAGTAGTATTTGCTTTTAAGCATTCACCGCCACGTCTTCACGTTCGAAATAATCACAGAACCTTCTTCTGAATCGTTAATCGCTTTTTCCAAAGCCGTATCCAAACCCGCGGAAAAAAACACGTTCTCACCTTCTATTTTACCCTGAAATCCCTCACCTACAATTATTATCTCAATGAACTCATCTGCTCTATTCTCAACCACTTTTTTCAGTTCATCCACATTCACACCCTCACACACATATTGTGATTCCTCTCCAACAATCAGAATCATCTTTTCTGAAATTCTCCTCGCATCTTCGGTTATCTCCGCGAGGAACTTCAATTTTGTGCCTGAATTGGAATTGTCAATTAAAACCCGCCCTTTTATCTTCTCCAGCTTCATCCTGCCCTCTACCACGGAAATATCTTCTGTATTAACCTCTTCTGGCGGGATTCCAAGGCTCAAAACCGTGCAACAAGCCGCTTCCAGGGAATTTCTGTAATATTCACCGCCGATATAAGTATCAAAACTTTTGAACGCAATTTCGCCACTTACAAAATCGCCGTTTATGACTCGTAGCCCGTTAAAAATGACTTTGTTTTCCTCTACCCACAGGTTTTTATCTTTATCTCCATAAGTATTCCCACCCACGTTTACATCGGATAAACCCGGATGGACAACGATACTATTGTCTTCATAGTTTTTTATTGACGCTTTTTTTACCGCAGATGCTTCTTTTGCGCCTCCTGCAATCTTGTAATCTTCTTTCAAGCTCGTTATCACTCCTACGTCACCTATTCCCGTTAAACCGAGCGAGACTTCAAACACCGCTACATCAGGATTCAAACTCCTTTCCTTCGCTATGCTCATCACTTTCAACACATTCGCAGGCGTGCCGCTTAGTTTAGGGAAGATTATTTCTTTTCTTTCCTCGTTAGCGAATTTGAATCTCGTGGTGGAACTGGTATGCGAAAGAACATTTTTGTTTTTTAACAACTGGCATATCAGCTCGCAGACCGCGGTTTTTTTGACCGTCCCTGTTACTTCTACTACTTTTGTATCTGCGAAAAGGTCTTTTAGGACTGCAATCTCTTTCACAGCTTCGTGATGACTCATAAACGGTATGCCAGTCCTTAAAGCTTCCGTTACAATTTCGAAGTTCGGATTCAGGTGAACCGGCGCGATAACCAAATCGTAATTCAAACTTTTTTTAAAAGTTTGTTGATCAAGCTTTCTTAAAGTTTGATATGGATTGAATACCTCTGCATCTTTTCCAAGTCCTTTTAGCTCTTCTGCAATAACTTCTGCCCCGTGTATGGGGTCTAAAACCAATATTTTATCCGCTTCTTTTAGTTCCATTTGTTTGTGCACCTTCCTCTTTCATCCGTAAATTTGATAAATGGTGCTCGTACTTACTCTTCAATTTCCTCACCGCCTCATGTGTATGCTCGTGGATATGTAAATGTAAGTGTCCACCATTAATCTCCACCGTCCTCGTCAGATGCTCAACGGCTTCGTCTATGGACAGAGGTAGTTCTTCGCAGTTGTAGCCAAAACATCGTAAGACTTCAAAAAGCTTGAATACCTCGGGAACTTCCAAATTGTTCTCCCTTAGCACTTCAACGTCCGAAAATATTTTATGCGACGTGCCTTCTGCAATCACCCTCTTGTTCAGCACGTATACGCGATCTACAAGCTCAGGAATGGCATTTACGTCATGCGTTGCTATTATAATGGTAATTCCTTCACGTTCATTCAGTTCCTTTATAATTCCTATCAACTCCGCCCTGCTTCTCGGGTCAAGATTAGCAGTAGGCTCGTCAAGCACTAATATCCTCGGCTCCATGGACATAACTGCTGCCAGCGATGCTTTCTTCTTCTCGCCGTAACTGAGATGGTGAGGACATCTGTTCTCATAACTCGAAAGCCCAAGTGTCAAAAGCGCCTTTTTCACACGCTCACGAACTTCCTCTTCTTTTAGCCCTAAATTTATCGGACCAAAAGCGAGGTCATCGAAAATCGTTGGCATGAACAACTGGTCATCCGGATCTTGAAAAACAATTCCTACATCTTTTATTATCTCTTCTTTTTTCACTTCCCCCACACTCTTACCGAATACTTCTACCTGTCCATCACAACCACGCAGAATTCCATTAAGATGCAACAAAAAAGTTGTTTTGCCCGCTCCATTTGGTCCCACTATCGCAACCCTCTCTCCCTCATACACCGCCATATTCACATCTTCCAACGCTATTGTGCCGTCTGGATACGCGTAACAGAGGTTTCTCACCGTTATCGCTTCTCTTTTCACTTTATTTCACCTTTCTCTTTCTTAAGATGTTACTTCTTATATTCTTGATAAATAACTCTGTTAAGGAAGGAAAAAGGAAATTATATGCAAAGAAACTGCGAACCCTATAATAGAAACTGCCAGTATATAGTCCCTCCTGCGAATCTCAAACTCAACCAGCGTTTTCGGATTCCCGGTATATCCTCGTGAATGCATTGCACGATACACTCGTTCCGCTCTTTCGTAACTCCTGACAAAAAGCATTCCCATCGCTTTCCCTATCGTTCTGAGCGCATATAAAGTAGTCCTCAGTTTGAACCCCCTTGATCTCATTGCTGTCCCTATCCTTTGAAACTCATCCATAAACACAAAGATGTAGCGATACGTAAACATGAGCATTTGAACCAGTATATTCGGCACTTTTAGCTTATCCAGTGCTTTTATCATCGTGTCAAATCTCATGGTTCCAATCATCGGAAATATGAGTATAACGGCAGAAAAAGCCCTTAGGGTAATCAAAGACCCTGTATATAAACCTTCAGCCGTTATACTAAGAAAATAAAATTTTGCTATTTCTTTTCCTGGGAATGTGAATGCCAGCATTACATAAAGGGATAAAACGAATAGAGCAACCCATTTCAGATGGCCTAACACAAAGGATAGCGGGATTCTGGACAGAATAAGTAGAAAAATAGCAAAAAACAATCCAATGATAACAATCTTTAACTCCGGTATAATAACTATGGAAAAGATAAGAAAAAGAAAAGCAATTATTTTTGCCCTTGGGTCAAAGCGATGCATTGGAGAATCGAGCGATGCATACCTGTCAATCTCTGGATATTCTATCATTTCTCTTTATTTCCCACCTGCCTTTTTATTCCCCCTTCATAATTCTTCTTCATCTTCCAGCCCATATACGCCATTGCCACTCCTGCTAAGCCGAGTAAGTAACCAAATCCTGCGATAACTCTCGTGTATAAAGGCATTTCCGTTCCTTCTCCAGGTGAAGCTGCTTGTGTCAAGTTTACCACTGTTTCTCCTTTATGACCTCCTGGCGATTCCGCTACCACTTTATACTCTTCAACACCTATTTTTGGAGCGAAGCTGAATTTACCGTTCTCGTCAGCTTTTCCTTCCTTGTATAGTTCCTCCTTCCCCTCTTTGATGGCATATACTGTTACATCCGCGTCTCTCATTGGTTCTCCGCCACCAAACCAGGCTTTTACGCCTATCTCTCCTATTTCGGTTCTCACGTGTACCCTGTGCGCGCTCACAATGGTTGTCGCACTTACAGATAAGACCATTATCATTGCTAAAATAGCAAAAACCCGCTTTCTTTTCATTTTCTCGCACCTCCTAACGGTATCAGCTCTGGTTTAACTTTCACCAAAAAAGCAACAACCGAGCCAACAACTGCCGCTTCTATTAGGATTATCGGGATATGCGCCACAGCAACGAGGCTTGCCACGCCTGAAAACCCCTTCCCAGTTGTGAGCAGACATATCACGAGGAAAAGAACAGCGAGAGCAACTGCAAGTCCTCCTGCAATAGCACCGAATATCCCTTCTGATACGCCTTTTCTTGAGAAACCTAACTTGTTCCCTGCTTTGAAGATGCCATAAGAGATCAACGCGGGTACCCCCATGACTACCGTGTTTATCCCAATAGTCGTTATACCACCATGCTGAAAAAGGAAAAACTGCAGAACGAGACCAATAAAAATTGCGGGATAGGCGAGTATTCCAAGTATTACACCCACCAGGCCACTGAGAATGAGATGCACGCTTGTCGGTCCCACTGGGATATGGATGAGGGAAGCGACGAAGAAAGCGGCAGTCACCACAGATAGCTTTGGTATTTCCTCTGCGCTTGTTCTTCTTCTTTTACTCCAGCAGATAGCCGCTGCCATCAGCGCAATTGTTATTGCCCATCCCGCTGCCAATACCGGCAGAGATAACACTCCATCTGATATGTGCACCATTTTCTTTTTTGCTTTTAGCTATCTAGCTATCTCTTTCTTCTCTTTACCAGGTACACTACGATTAACAACCCAGCTATCGCAGTTATCACTCCAAATCCCGGTGCTCCTTCGCCAGCAGGTGTTGCCACTTTCTCTTCTAAGGATTTTACTCGGCTCTTTAGTTCTTCGAGTCCTGCAGGAGCCACAGCTTCTGCCAGTTCCACCGGGGGAAACGCCTCAAGCGTTGGAACGATGAAGACGCCCCTTACGTTACGTCCGCTCTCGGGTTCCATCGTCGCGCCGACAAACCATATTCCTGGCTCGTCGAGCGTGTACATAAACTCGCCGTTCTCATTGGACTTGGTAAGCCTTGTGAATACCATCGGCGGGTCATACGGGAACATCGTCTCTGCGGTTTCTACGATCTCTTTACCAAGGTCCAGTGTGTGGTATATCTCAACCTCTACCGGGGCACCTGCAAGTGGCTTACCGTCGTACATCGCCTGTCCTGCGAATACAAAACCACCTTCCATGCCGTATGGTCGCATGTATGGAAGAATTTCGGTCTGCTGTCCGACCTCGGCATCCCAGCCTTCCCACACCTCTTCACCACAGTGGATCACGGCTTTGGTGTAGTCTATCAAATTCTCATCTTCGTCCTCATATCTTACAGAGACAATGGAATCACCCATTTGATCAACAGTGAACGAGGTTTTGTAAGCTACAAAGGTTCCGAGATTCCCTTCTTCATCCATTCCATCAACGGTGATCTCTTCCGTCGTGAGTTGCAGAACCGTGCCATCGGGTTTCATGACAGAGACTTCGGGTACAGATGCCACATCAAATAATATGTGCTCGTAGGGGTGTCCCCACATTATATAC
>JANJFQ010000223.1 GCA_025435355.1 Candidatus Methanophagales archaeon
GAGATTATAGGTAGCTCAGTTCACCCTGATATTAAATATAAGCATGTTGAAATCATCCTTGACGTTCCTGAAGAGCCGAATGAGGTCATAGAGTTTTACCGCAACAGCCTGGAGAAAGCTGGATGGAACGAAAAAGAAGGTTTTTATCTACCAGAAGGAGGATTTGCACCTATACCTTCAATGCCTGAAAGTGCTACCTTCTGCCGATATGAAAGGGAAGGACCCTCTTTGACGATAACTGCATATACTCCAGATGGAGAAAAGCCAGCGGATGTGCGATTACACTTAGATACCGATCCAAAAACTGCAATATGTAGGGAACGTTTTGGACCACAAGGGACTGATAGAATTGAGGAGATAATACCTCTGTTAAAACCTCCAGAAGGTGCTATTCAGAGGGGAGGAGGTTCCGGTGGTGGTGGAGATCAGTGGGAATCCGATGCAACCTTGGAGACTGAACTAAGTGTGAGAGAAATAGGAACTCATTATAGAAATCAACTCATGGCTGCTGGCTGGGAGTTAAAAGAGGAAGGAAGCAATGGTTCAATTGCATGGAGTAGCTGGTCTTTTACCGATGAGTTTGCTGACCATTGGTCGGGGATTCTATTAGTTAGCGAGCTTGGGCAAGAGAACTTACGTTTTGTATATTTAATGGTACACCTGTAGCTAAACAATAACAGAAAACCTTCCCCTTTACCTCTTTTTTCCTTTGCGCATCCGCTACGTTCTAAAGAAAATTGGACATCAAAAAAAATTGAAGAAAAAGTTGTAGAGTTAATTCTTGAAGATGTGGATGCACCCGAATTTAGAGGCCGTCTCACAATTCAAAATCACAACAAAAATAAGCCCAAATAGGGCTTTATATCGGAAAATAAGCATCCAATATCGCAAAATATCTAATTATGGGACAAGCTCTTTATTCGGGTGTGGTATGGTTGGGGCTTAAATAGTATGGTGGAGTTAGAAACAAACATAGATTAAAATGAGATTAAAATGGGGTAATAAAAGTGGAACTGGCGAAAGGGGATAAAATCCTGATTTTAATCGCCTCTTGTTTATTTTTCGCCTGTGTTATAGTTATATATCCTATTGCCGCGCTGGGTCTACATCCCGATTTCATAACCTATACAGCCTATATGTTTATAGTCGCATTATTCGCATTGATTATATCTGTAGTGAGAAAAATGGAACTGACAGAAAAGGATAAAATCTTGGTTTCAATTATTTTATGCTTGTTTTTCGTGCATGTTATACATGGTGTATATGGGACATTCATAACTTCGCACTCTGCATCCACCGTATTTGATGACTATTGGCTTCCTGTTTCGTTCTTCGTATTATTTGTGTGGAGTTGGGGTATTATGTTACTCTCCCCCATTCATCTCGTACTTGAACATGCTCTCCTTTGGGATAAGCCCCCATATATAATCTGCTGCATCCTTGCATGGATTTCGCTGTTCGTACTTATAAAGTACACCAAAGGCATGAAATTTGTGCCAAGAATTGTTTATCTGTATCTCATCCCCGCCTTAGTGATGAGTTTAGCTTATCTGAAACATCTTCCACTTCATTGAGATGCAATTTGATACCGATGATTAGCTATGCAGAGTATGAGGTGTAAATGAGATGAAAAACATCAGAATAGAAGAAGATTTAAAACACAGAAACGCCAAGGATGCCCCCGATTTCAGAGGCTGTCTCACAATCGACTTTAGATTTACCCCGTGATTGCTTTCCGCCTCAAATTTTCGCACATAGAACACAAGGGATCAGCCCATACCCTCTTAATCATTCCACCCAAACGTTTGAGAAA
>JANJFQ010000101.1 GCA_025435355.1 Candidatus Methanophagales archaeon
TTCCTCTTACTCTCTTCATTGGAATATTCACAGACCATCTATGTGTAGTGATGCCGGTATTCTATGCTACGTTATGCACAACTGCGATATTCACGCCTTTCATCGAGGAATTTGCAAAAGCTTATCCGCTCTTCTATCGTCGTGGAGAAACAGAGAGATCTATTTTTACGCTCGGTTTTCTGGTCGGGTTGGGGTTTGGCATCTCCGAATTTTTTGTATATATACTTGCATTAGGAGCACCGGTATCTATTAGATTGCCTGTGCTTTTTTTCCACGCCGCAAGCACTTCGATTACCGCCTACGGTATTGCAACAAAGCGACCTGCGCGGTTCTATCTGACCGCAGTAGCTCTTCATTTCTCAAATAACTTTTCTGCATTGTTTGGTCCTTTCTGGTTCATAGGCGGAGTTGCTGCGATAGCAATAGCTTATTTCCTCTCATGGCGTCTCTACCGTAAAACTTCTGAAAAATAGAAAGGTTTTTAACTCTTTAAATTTTACCTATTTTATTAAAAAATTAGGTGGAGAAAAATGGAGGAAACTAACCAAAAAGTTCCTTTTACGGTTGAAAACATTAAGAAATGTATCTGCACCGAATGTCCAGTTCAGAACACGAGCCAGTGTGTAAAGGATAAGATGGAAAAAGCAAAAGGGATGATACCAGAGCCAAGAGATATTCCCGGGCTGTACTGCGCGACTGGTGTCGCTGCATGTAAGGACATTGACACCAACCAAATGTGCATCTGCGGTGAGTGTCCTCTCTGGGAAGAATGCGATTTAGCAAGCGGAGAACCAATGGGCTATTACTGCCGGGACGGAAAGGCAGAGCAATAACGATTATATTATGGTTCAAGATTCGGAAGAAAATAGAAAGAAATGCATTTGTTTAAAGTGCTCGAGTTACCCCCACGAATGTAAAGGCGAGATTTTGTATTGTGCTACGGTTAAACGTAATTGTGATATTGAAGTAAAGGGGTGTATTTGCAATATTTGCCCTGTTTATCATGAGAATAAACTTAAGGGGCTATATTTCTGCGACAAAGAAGAAGTTGGGGAAAGCAGGACGTTGATGCGTAAAAAGAGGTCTGATGAAGAGGATTCTTTTTATCAAATGATTGTGGATATCAAAGATATGGCGGCTACCGGCAATAGCGTTGTTCGTTCAATGGGCTCATTGAAAAAGCTACCTTTCTCTTTGGATGAGCTGCATTTCATTCCTGCACAGGTGTACAGAATTCCTCTGAACAGAAAAGATGAGGTAAATACCGAGATTTGTATCGGTCCTAACGCCAAAAAGCCATTAAAAGTTTCTTCTCCCATTATGATCTCCGGGATGAGCTATGGTGCGACTTCAAAAAATGTTAAACTGGTTATTGCACAGGTAGCCTCGGAATTAAAAATCGCGTTTAATTCTGGCGAGGGGGGGATACTGGAGGAGGAACTAACTGTTGCTTCTGACTATCTTATAGGTCAGTATGCCACGGGCAGATTCGGTGTTGACGAGAAAATGCTGAAGCGGGTTGCTGCTATTGAGATACGTTTTGGACAGGGTGCTTATCCTGGTAAAGGAAGTTACCTGCCTGCCAGTAAAATGGCTCCGGATGTCGCAAAGGTTAGGGGTTTGAAGGGTAGAGAAGCCGCGTACTCCCCAGCGCATCATCACGACATGCGTACACCGCAAGAAATTAAAGGAAAAGTTTCCTGGTTGCGCAAGGTCACAAGTGGTGTTCCAATCGGGGCAAAGATTGGTTGTGGCAACATCGAAAAAGATATTCAGGTTTTAGTTGAAGCAGAGGTTGACTTTATTGCCCTTGACGGATTTGGCGGTGGCACAGGAGCAACAGAATTTTATGTGAGGGAAAATGTAGGTATTCCAATTTTTGCAGCGTTGCCTCGAGCTTTTAGAGTTCTTACAGACCATGGTGTTAAAGATAAAATTTCTCTTATCGCAGGTGGAGGTTTGCGTACCGCTGCGGATTTTGCCAAATGCCTTGCTCTTGGTGCAGATGCAGTTTATATTGGCACAGCCGCATTAATCGCTATCAATTGCGAGCAATATAGAATTTGCCACACGGGCTTGTGTCCCACGGGCGTAACTACTCATAATCTTGGATTAGTCAAGCAGCTTGATGTTGAAGAGGGTATTGCAAAGTTATCTAATTTTGTTACCACAGCAACCCAGGAAATAGCCAATTTAACCAGGATTGTGGGAACAGACGATGTTAGCAAACTCGATAGCGATGATCTTGTCGCGATGAATAAGGATTTAGCAGTGATTACTGGCACCAGATGGCTTAACGGTTAATGGAATTTTGTGAAAGGTTATTTGAAGAAAACATTGATTATTGAAAAAAGGAAAAAAGCAAAAGAGTTGAGAGCAAGGGGGTGGAGCATAAGAAAGGTAGCCTCAAATTTAGTTGCCAGTAAAGATAGCGTATTTAACTGGGATAAAATGTCAAATGAGGAAATTGAGAGCGATGGAAGAGGCGGGGAAAAAGGGTGATTGCTAGTACATACAGAGGAAGAAGAGAAGCGAATAATAGAGATCCGGGAGGAATTAGAGAGAAGAAAATAGATTCGTGGATGGAATCGAAAAAAAAAGTTGTTTAATAAGCTTTTTCTTTAAGATTTAAAGGATTTAAGTCTGACTTATCTCATATTCGCCCACTTTTCACTTCGTCTCTTTTTCAGATAATAATAGAAACTGGCAAGATATTATCAGATTGAAAAGCAAAAGTCATTTTCCTTTAAGAAGGGCAAGGACAATCCCACCCCAGATCACCGTAGCCCTTTGCCCAGTCCTTATCGGCGATCCACTATACGCTTTGGGCGGCCCTTGACACGGTAAAGTTCTAGGCCTTCGGAGTTGGTGAAGTTGAAAATAATCTTAAAAGTGTTGTCGGCATACGCTTGGGCAAGACGCGGCTTATACTGGATGAATGCTCGGAGAAAGTTCTCTTCAACCACACCCGGGCCACACTTTTCTGGATTAAGGCATTCCGCACTCACTCTCATCGTCGTCTCGCCTTCATCGTCTCCCCCGTAGAGGAACGCCTCATACTCGCCGGTCAGGTACTCCATGTTCTCACGCTGAAAAACTCCCCGTTCCACGTCCACGCGATTGAAGGGCATCTCAGCGATCCAGAATGTCTCGGATTCGCGTTGCGGGCTCATGATCTTCAGATGAGTCCGACCACACGCGCATCGGTCCCGGGAGATGACGACGGTCGTATCATCCGTATCGTAATTGAGGAGGAGAGTTCCGCACTTTCCACCCACGGGTAGAAGAGTAGTGAGTACCACCCTCCCGCATTCACCGTCACGCACGAAGCCATCCATCCCCGGGTCGTAGACGTCCAGATGTACCAGGTCTTCGGGTACGTGAAGACCGCTCAGATTGGTGCACTCACCACACATAGTCCCCTCTGTGCTACCGTAGGTATTGTAGACATCGCACCCCCATAGTTCGGCAAGGTACATCCCGGACTCTTCGGCAAAACTCTCGCCACCGATTACAAGACGCTCGACACTCGACGCTGATGGCGAGATTCTCTCTGCGGTCATTCGCCGGGCTAGGCGCAGGAGTTTGAAGACGCTTCCGACTATTCCCGTCGGCTTGTAGTTTTTTATAAAGCGAACAGGGAAGGTGCACTTGCCTTCGGGTATGATCGTCATGCCAATCTCCTTTGCAGCGAGGGTCATCGTGTTGGCACCTACATTCATCCCGTAGGAGGCGCAAACCACCACCCGGTCACCTGGCCCAAAGCCCTGTGACGTAAAGATCCTCGCATATTTCTCAGCGTATCGCTGCCAGTCTTCCCATATGAGAAAGAAGGTCTTTGGAATACCACTTGTCCCGCTCGTCTCGTGGAGTGTGTAGACCTCTTTCCAGTTGACGCTCTTGAACTCAAAGTCTGTGGTCTCAGGGGGCTGGTTCTCTCTGATCGTCCGGCCAGATATTATGGGCAGTTCCAGTAGCTCCTCGTGGGAGCGGATTTCAGCCGGTTTTATGCCATGCTCACGTAACCACTTCCTGTAAAACGGCGAGTGTTCGTTTGCGTATTCGACCGTATAGTGTATACGCTCATCGACGAGTGCGTCGAGGTCTCCCCGCTCCATTGTTTCTATTTCTTTGTTGAAATACGTTTTTCCAGTCATCTATTGATTTACTGTTTATTGCATGTTAAAGTCTTTTCATAGGCTCATTTAAGGGAGGCCACAATGGTGATAAGGGCTGCCAGAACCAGAGCAGCCAGAGGCAAATACAGCATGAACTGCACAGGCATCTTGAACACGCCAAGTGACGAGCAGAGAGGAAAAAGCAGCCCAATACTGGCGATGAAGGCAGCCATGATATAGGGTGCCTTCGACTGATAAGGCCGTTCCTCCCTCTCCAGTGTGTACTTCGGGCTGCCCTCAACGTACCTATCTACGATTTCCAGAAGGTTACGGAAAAGCTTCACTGAGGCTTCCGTGAATCTCTTAAAGCCACGGTTGATTTCCGCCTTGGCCAGTTCCACCACACTGAACTGTTCTGACATTGCCTCCTTGATGTCGAAGTATGGATACAGCTCATTACACACGCCCTCAACGAGCATTATTGCCCGCTCAAGCACCATAAACGCGCGGGGAACAGGAAGACCATACTTGAGGGCAAGCCTTGCAAGGTTGTCCCCTTGGCCCTTCTCGAAGCGCTTGCTAAAAGCTCGATATCATCGAATACATCCTCCAACCTTCTGCACGCGGGGTACTTCTCTTTCGTTTCTTCGGAGATGCACTCACATGGGAAGACCACCGAACGGCTTATCTGCTCGAATGGCAAAGGTTCAACTTTTCCCTGCAACGTCTGAAGCTCTGAGAGTATTGGCGGGGGCATGATGTCAGGGCGCTTGCTCAAAAGCTGTCCCAACTTTATGAATGTGGGTCCGAGTTCAGTCAGTGCCATCCTTACGCGCTCACCTTCCTTCTCCCACCCTTCAGAAGGCGCGCAGAGAGGTTCACTTGGGGCTCCTCCTTTAGAAAAACTTCGGTAGAAATTCAAAAGGGATGAGATGAGGTGGTACTTTATCACCACATGGGTGATTTTGAGAACTCGCCGGGTACGTTCAAACATGCTTTCCTATCCCGTTACTTTATTAACCTAACACATAGAATACCATAAAATTTTGCATAAAATTTTGCATTTGCTAAAAAAATTATTTACTCAATAACTTTTAGATCGGACTATCAGTTTTTACTATTACCGATTGACATCTTCAATTTGTACTCTTTTGCACTACTCCACCTTGACTTTTTCCTTCTTCTCTGCCTTACCTTCAAATTCTCCCTTATACTCCTCCAACAAGTCTATTTCCTTCTCTATAACCTTAGTTATTGTTTTCAGTGTGCTTATTCGCATATCTATAAGATTTGAAGCGAGCTTCGATGGTCTTGGGATGTAGCTCTTAAATGATTCAGTTATTTCTCCAGCTATGTCAGCAGCTACTTTTAGGGGGATAGAAGCTGTCCCAGCTAGAACCTTTATCGCCTTAACTAAATCTTCTTCCTCATTAGTCATTTTTCCTTCTTCCATCGTTCATCAATAAAATATATGTGAAGTTCACTATTTAAAAGTTTCGCTTTATCCAGCTTCATCAGGTGTGCGATCGTTGGAAGAGGGATGAAGTTTCTTACTTCTCCTATATCCGTTGAAATAACTACTGACAGGTCTTCACCCATTCTTTCCACCTCACATACGTCCTTGTGTTTTTTTATGGGCAGTGGGTGAAATGCCGCTTCTGCTTCTGCCATATATTTTTCCTGCGCATTCTTCCACTCCTTAAAATACGCATCACTCACTCCTTCCGGGATCACCTTGTTCATTATCGCGAGGTCAACGTTTATATCGTAGAGGTTTGCAAGAAGGTACGTTCTTTTTAAGTTCTGTATGCTAAATGCCTCGGGATTTGCAATCAATCGTAAACTGGTAACGTTTCGGTCCACTATTATATTTTTCAGTTTTCTGAAAAGCTCCAACAGCTTGATGTCTTGATTTATTACCTCTTTGCCCGGCGTTGGCAAACCAACGATGGGCTCTACTACCTTCGCGATATTTACTAAGGGCGCCACTAATTTGATTACTTTCGAAGCAGTAGAACCGAGAAGTGTAGGCAGGGAAATGTTTTTAAGCGCTTCGCCTGATGGAACGGTGTCGAGAACAATAACATCGTAATTATTCGATTCCACGAACTCAACCACCTTTAACAATGACACAAACTCAGTCATGTTTGGTAATGCTGCTATTTCGTATGCAAGTACCTCATCAACCCCTTTAGACTTGAACAGAGAACCTATGTATTCCGGTATAACTCCGTATGCCTCTCTAGCTTCTCTTATAGGGTCTACTTGAACAGCCCACAGCTTCTCCACGATTTTTGTTGGTGTATGGTGCACATCTCTTTCAGCCGCATCGGAAATGGTATGAGCGGG
>JANJFQ010000102.1 GCA_025435355.1 Candidatus Methanophagales archaeon
CAAAACTATTATGAATGGGTAAAGTTTTTTTGAAACATTAGCATAGAAACTGAGTGCCTCCTCGATCATCTCTACCGCTTCCTCCACACCATAATCGATAAGTAATAACGCTTTGGAATTTCTACCCCGCGGTTACGGATTCTTTGAATCATTCGCTCTTTCTTTTTTTCTTCTTAAAATAGATAAAAACACCTATTAAGACAGCCATCAAAAGACCAGCACCTGCAATAGGTATGATTCCGGGATTAGAGCCTTCACCAGCCCTTTCGCTTGATACCACAACCAACCTGAAGGATTTAATTGTCTCGAGCCGTTCATCACCGTCTTCCCAGATGATCTTTATATCGGTCTCGTAGTTATCAGGGATTGTGTCACGGTGCGCTTCAAGCTCAAAGGTGGCTACCTTTTCCAAACCTACTTCAATATCCCCAAGATAATCAGTCTTTGCTCCTGTGAAGTAGGACTTCGTCTTTAATATGGCATTTACTGATTCGGCATCCTTGTTCCCGGTATTTTTGACCGGGATATTAATTCTGAATTCTGTACCGCCTGTAATCACCGCAGGCTTAGTGGTAACCTCGCCAACCAGAAAGTCAGCCTGCGAGCTGATCTTCAAGGTGATGCTCTTCTTCTGCGAAAATTTTTGCGCATCCTCACCGATGTACTCAATTGTAAAAGGAATGGTATAAGACCCTTCCTCCGCTCTGTCTTCTATATCAAGTGCAAATACAAAGTTGTGGCTTGAACGTGCTTGAATTTGTTCTGTAAAGTCAGAAGTTGAACCCGAATATGCCGCAGTAAACGGGCTGGGTGGGTCCATTCTGACGGATACCGACCTCGCCTTTGCACTTCCTGAATTCTCTAGTAAGACCGTTATATTATTATTTTCGCTGTCTTCCCGGAGTTCAAGCGGGTCTGTTGCGACATTTGCAACCTCAAGCGTGGTTGTTCCCTCCACATTAAAGACGATTGTAATGGTTTTTGATGGCATAGGAGTGGTTACATAGCCCACACTGGCATTATAGTAGTATTCGTCAAAGGTGACTACGATTGGAATACCGTATGCGCCATCTGTGATTTCATCCTCGGCTTTAATCGTGACGGGAATCTCCTTTGAGGACCATGCGTTGATCGAAGAGATGTAAACGGTGGATGAACCGATGAGGGAGATGTTGCCGCTGTTCTGAAAATTCATAGTGATATGGCGGGCGTCCCTGCCGCCCTCGTTCTTCACAGTGAGCGTAATCTCTTTTATGTCGCCGGGTGAAAGATCGGTTGGTGTGACATCGGTTATTACGATATTGGCATTTGTGGCTGCGCTTGATGGTGCGACCCACGCCGCCGTGACGGCGAAGAGAAGCGTCAATATCAAAAGTAAGATGTGGTTCATGGTACTATTTTATACATATCTAATTGAATTTTTCTTCCGGTTTCGGATTGTTGGACGGCCCTTTTGAGTGTCGTATAGGAAGAAAAAGTCACCTTAAAAACTTTTCGATTTTTTTCACGTATCCAAAAGTGAGATGCACCCTCTGAGTCCACCTATTTCACATTAATTTGGTATTTTTCAGGACTCAATCTTCTTCGCTGATAACTAGTGAATTCTTCTGGAAATGGGTATTTGGATTCCTCTTCCTTTTCTTCTTTCACCTCCTTTTCCACTGCTAAAAATTTCTTGATACCCTCTGGACTCAAATAGTAATAATATTCCACAAGCTCCGGGCTCTCTTCTCTTATGCAGGTGATAATCGCTCTATCTATGAGTTCATAGAGTATTTTTCTTACCACTTCCGGTGTCACACCACAAGCTCTGGCAAGGTCCAGATCTCTGACTCCGTTATCCAAAGCCATGTTGGAGAGCATATTAACCCCTCTCTCGCCCCAATATTTCTTAACATTCCTGATTAGCTCTGTTCTCTCCATTTCTACGAGGAAATCAATCCCTTTTTCAATCCTGTTTTTTTCTATTTTTTCTTTTAATTCTTCAAGATTTTCTTTCACCTTTTTGGGCAAATAAGACCGATAATGGGGTCTATCTTTCCTTTTATTTATCTTAATAGCCCCAATTCCCAAATCCTTTAATATGCACTCTACATCTTCAAGAAAGTCTCTCGAGCGCGAGATTAGCTCATACGTTCTTTTTGGTTTATCCAGTTCAAACAACATCGCAAGAACCAGGATTTTTGAGATCGTCTTCTCGTGAAATGGGCGTTGTTCCCATCTCTCCTTCATTTTTTGGGGTATTCTAATTGTGTTTCTTCCACAATCCGGGATTTGATAATAATTCTCAATTATCTTTCTTATGCTTAGGGGTATCCGGTCGCTTTGAAATGAGCCGAAAGTGTGGTGTAGTCTTTTAAATATCTCCCTTTTATGTTTAGTGGGATGAACTAATCCATCCTCTCTGCTCTTCGTGAGTATTTGAAGCGCAATAACGTCAAGGTCCGAAGAGACTTCAATAGGGAGTTTATATCGTCCCTTGTAATAAGGGGTTATTTTAACTCCCGGAGGAAGACAATAGCTTGATATTACTTCTCTCTCCTCTATATCCAGGTCAGCAAAATTGGCTATCGCTATCAAAGTCCATTGTGGGATATTAGCATCGCCCTTCTCCCATCCTTTTATCGCTCTCGCAAGAGCGAAGTAATTTTGATACCATCTCCCGTAAGACGGGTTTTGAAAACTTACTCCCTCAGTATCACGAACCTTCTCATAGTTAGGCCACAGATAAGTCGCCATCTCTAACGCATTCATAGATAGGGCATTCTTCCTTCTTTCACCCCTGTGTCTCATATCGATTATTTTTGCAAAGTCGGAAACTCCAACATGGTCGAAATACTCTTTTTTGAGCACCCACCTCGCCTCTTTCTTTTTTATGTGTTTTTGATCCTTTAACCACATTATAGCGTGGTAAAGGGAATTCGCGGGGACATCGGGATTTCTTTCCAGTATCTCCTTAGCTCTTAATGGACTTTTTTCGAGTGCTTTTAATATCTTTCCACGTACTTTGCCAAAGTTCAACTCGTATCTCGATATTTTAAATTCTTCTTCCGCGGATCTCCAGAACTCTGCTGGAAGAATGCCTACTTCAACCCCGCTCAGTCTCTTTAAGAACTTTGCGAAGATTTCCCTTCGAAATCGTTCCTCAAGTTCGAACCTGATGAAAGGTGGAAAATCACATATATGTATTGCTTCTCCCGGCATATCCATCACTTTTTACAGTATTATATTATTTTACTTTAATAAATATTAAAAGTTTCGGAGGTATAAAAATAGAAAAGTTTATAAACTCACACCGCTCTTAACTGACCATGCAAATAGAAGATTCGAGAGCTGAGATTCTCGACTTTTTGAAGCGAAGAGACGCTTCTGTTGACGAATTGAGTTCAAAATTGGGTATTTCTTCCACCGCAACGAGGCAGCATTTGGCCATTCTGGAACGCGATGGGCTGATAAAGAGGATGGCGATTAAAGAAAAAATGGGGAGACCGAAGATTTTTTATTCGCTCACTGAAAAAGCGGAAAAAGTCTTTCCAAAAGCATATTCTGACTTCTTCAAGTGGATTATCCGCGATATAATCGACAGGGAAGGGGCAGAGAGGATGAGGGAGATGATGGCGCGATTGGGAGCGAAGCAGGCATCTTATTACAGAGAAAGACTGAACGGGGCTGGCGATGTGGAGTCAGTGGTGGAATTGTTGAACGAACTGGGAACATTTGCAGAGATGGAACGAGAGGATGGTAAAATAATAATAAAAGAATACAATTGCCTCATCTATGAGATTTCCATGGAGTTCGGTGAGCTCATGTGTGTGTTCGATATGAACTTCATCGGTGGTCTGCTCAATACCCGCGTTGAGTTAAAGAACTGTATAGCAAAAGGAGATAGGTTCTGCTCCTTTGCCTTTGAAGTATAGCCACTGCTCTATCTTTTATCTCAACTTTCGCATTCTCCTGAAAATTGAGCATCTTGTGAAATCTCGTGGTTTTTTACATTGGCTATACAAATACCATAAATAACGTGGTGATAGAAAAAGAGATTAAAATGAAGCGCGAAAAAGATTTGTTAATGGTACGTGTTGGCGTTCACGTCTCAATCGCAGGGTCGATAGATAAGGCAGTGGGACGAGCAATAGATAAGGGTTGTGACACGTTCCAGATATTCTCGCGAAACCCACGAGGCTGGAAACTCAAGGAGCTTACAGAGATTGTGATAAAACGATTCACTGAGAAGGTTGAGCAATCCGGGATATTCCCACCGGTAGATCACATGCCATACCTTCCAAATCTTGCTGCACCAACTGATAAGGTTTATCAGCAGTCTGTGGCAGCTCTCGTCGAGGAATTGAAACGCAGCGGCTCTTTACAAATTCCTTATCTTGTCACGCACCTTGGTAGTCATCGTGGATATGGTAAAGCAGAGGGGCTTCGGAGGATAGTGAATGCGATAAACACGGCATTCAATGAAGTTGATAACCGCGTGATGCTGCTTTTAGAGAATACCGCGGGGACGAAGAACAGTATGGGAGGAACCTTTGAGGATATACGACACATCATGGACCGTGTTGAGCATCAGGAACGAATTGGAATCTGTTTTGATACATGCCACGCTTTTGTTGCTGGCTATGAATTACGGACTGAAAAGAGCCTGAACGCCACGATGCAGCATTTTAATGATGCCATTGGACTAAAATATCTGAAGCTCATCCATCTAAATGATGCAAAGGCAGGTCTGAACTCGCGATTAGACAGGCATGAGCATATTGGACTTGGATATATAGGAGAGGAAGGTTTTCGAGTGATTCTCAAAGATGAACGTATCCGCGAGTTGCCGATGATCCTCGAGACACCGGTTGATGATCGAAGAGGCGATATTGAAAATATCCGGAAGGTGAGAGAACTTGCCGATTGATATTGAGAAGGTAGTGCAGATTCTTAAAACGCGGTATCAAGACGAAACGTCAGCATTGATGGATGTTTCAACGAGAAAAGACCCTTTTCTGACCCTGGTTTCATGTCTTTTGAGTCTTAGAACCAAGGATGAAGTAACTGCCAGAGCTTCAGAACGGTTATTTGCATTAGCAAAAACACCGGCAGAGATGTTAAACCTCAAAAGAGAAGCGATAGAAGCCGCAATCTATCCTGTCGGATTCTACCGAAGAAAGGCGGCGCAAATTCTTGAAATCTGTCGTGTCCTGATCGAGAAGTATGATTCACGCGTCCCGGACAAGCTGGAAGAACTCTTGAATCTGAAGGGTGTTGGTAGAAAGACCGCAAATATAGTTATCACGATGGGTTATAATAAACCCGGTGTCGCTGTTGATACTCACGTCCACCGTATATCCAATCGCCTGGGACTCGTAACTACTAAAAATCCGTATCAAACAGAGTTTGCTTTACGAGAAACGCTTCCAAAGCAGTACTGGATAATTCTTAATGACCTTCTCGTTATGCATGGCAAAACTATATGCACGCCTGTCAGTCCGAAGTGCAGCATCTGCCCGATTACTGAGCACTGCAAAAGGGTTGATGTGACGCGGTTTCGATAAGGTATATTTGATTAGCTAACCACAAGATTACACAGATTTTCACGAGAAAACTTTTCATAGTTGAGGCTTTTGCGAAGCAAAAAGTTTTTTGCAAAAAGAAAAATTGTTGTGTGAACCAGTGTCTTAAAATATTTTTCAAATAGTAGTTAATAAAACTACAAATATTTGTTTTAAAAATTTAATTTATCGGAAACTTTTTATCCATCCCCTGTATATCAACATCAATAAAAGCTATACAAATACGAAGGTTCTACATGGGAGACAAAGGAAATAGTAGTGGAAAATGGATGGATATTCTCTCGGGTCGGTATGGAAAAGACAGGGAAGAAGAATATAACAATGAAAAAGATGCCATATCTAAAATCATACCAAAACTTGAAGAACACTTAAAACTCCGATATCAACTTAGAAAGCCTTTTAGTGTTGGTGGAACTGGAATTTTATTTTTGATAGGGGACAAGTGTTCCAAAAAATCGCGAGCACTCAAATTTTCTAGGCCTTTATCGGAGGCTCATAGGTCAGCGTCTCTAATCAAGAAGGAGGGTGACAAGCTTACACGTCTTGTTCATCCCAATATAATTGGTGTGTATGAAGTTGATGCTTTGGAATATTCAGATGGAAAGGAGGTTGCTTACTTTGTTATGGATTATGTAAAGGACGCAATGGATCTAAAGAAAAAAATTTTGTTTGAAATATTTCAAAGGGAAATAAGCATTGCGGAGGCAAAAGAACAAACACCAGATATTGAGGCAAAAATTGCCTTAGAAAAATTATGTTCATTCCTTCATGGATTAGTATTGGGTTTAGAGTTTATGCATAACAACAAATTC
>JANJFQ010000103.1 GCA_025435355.1 Candidatus Methanophagales archaeon
ATCCCGGTAATGCCCGGGAGCTTCAAGTCTATCAAGCAAGTATGTAGCTTTTCTTTCTTTGCGAGGGCTAAAGCCGCCTCGCCCGTTCCCACGGTCTTTACCTCGTAGTCTTTATCCGCGAGTATGTCGCTTAATGTCTCACGCATTTCCGCGTCGTCCTCAACCACGAGTATAAAAGGTTTCTTCGCCATGTTAATCACCCCACTTCCTTTTATATCTTAATTTTGACTTTATCATTTTTCAATTGGTAGCTTTACAATAAATTTAGTCCCCTTCCCAACTTCGCTCTCCACTTCTATTCGCCCTTCATGTGCTTCCACATATTTCTTACATAGCGAAAGCCCCAAGCCAATGCCACGAGCTTTTGTAGTAAACAGAGGCTCGAATACTTTTTCCATGTTCTCCTTCGATATCCCTTTCCCGGTATCTGCTATGCTTATCGCTATATTTTCTTCCTCTTTATCCACCTCTGTTTTTATCTCCAGGGAACCGCCTTCGGGCATTGCCGATACTGCGTTCGAGACCAAATTAAAGCACACACGCTGGATTTGATAGGAGTCCGCTTGAATCATGGGAATGCGTTCCTTCAACTCTTTTTTTACCGCCATATTCGATGGTATCTCAACAGATGAAAGCACTTCTTCTACCACTTGATTAACGTCACACTCTTTAAACATTGGTGCTTCCACACGAGCAAAATCCAACAAATCCGTGATTAAGCGATTGGCATGTTTTACCTCCTTTTCTAATATCGCCAGGTGCTTCTTTACCTTTTCCTCTCCAATATCCTCTAATTTGCTGCCGATGAAATAAACTGAGTTGTTTATCACGCCCAAAGGCTGTCTGAGCTCGTGTGCCATTCCAGATGAGAATTCACCGATAGCTGCGAAACGTTCTGAACGTGTGAGTTTTTCTTCCATCTCCTTACGCTCCGTCATGTCCCTCACATCGCATACTATTTGAACCACTTTTTCCTCTTCATCAAAAAGTGGGCAAAAGATGATATCAAAATACTTCTTCGCACCTTCCGGAAGAGCAACCATTCGCTCCACACGAACACATGCCCCGTTATTGAAGACGTTGGAGAGAGGGCAATCCAAACAAATCTCTTTCCTGTTAAAAAATAGCTCATAGCACTTCTTCCCAATAGCTTCTTCCATCTTCATGTCAAATGTCTTCAGGTGAGTCCGATTTACCTCTCTTATTGTCAAATCACGGTCAATAATGTATACCGCTTCGCCGATAGTGCTGAGTATTTTACGCGACCTGTCCCTTTCTTTTATTATTCCTTCCTCCGCTTTAGCTCGCTTCTCGCTCGCGAACCCTATGACATAAGCCACCGCGCCCAAAACAGCCGCTCTTTGCAGACTCTCAAGAGTTACGATAACAGAGCCCAAGGCGAAGAAAGTCGTGAGAACATGAAGCGCTCCGAGAGATATCGCAACGTAAACCGCCTTCCTGTAATACCATAGCCCCGCGAGAATAATAGGGATATAGAAAAAATGTGTGTAAACGATTGCTTTACCAATGATGAAGCCGGCATAAAAATCAAAAATGACACATGCTAATATTGCAATAAGCAATATAATAAATTTATTATTTCGCTTTAACAATGCAGATACAGCGAAAAAGTTATCATTTGCCATTTTACCACTTTTGGATATTTGTTTTTAATTTCTGGATAGAGTAAAGAAAAACGTGCTCCCTACACCAGGGCTGCTCGTGATCCAGATATTACCTTCAAACTTGTCCACGATTTTCTTGCATATTGTCAGCCCGATACCCGTGCCCTCATATTCTTCCGGATGTAACCTCTCCGAAAGGTTTAAAATACGGCTCAGATATTTCTCTTCAATACCAACGCCGTTATCTTCCACCTTGAACAGGTAATCCTTCCCATTCTCTTCACAACTGACCTCCACTTTCGGGTTTTCTGACTTATTGAACTTCAATCCATTGTCAATAAGATTGGTAAGCAGCTCCCTTATCCAGACACGTTGTGTGGAAACAGAGGGCAAGTTCGCAGCGACAATTTCTCCAGCTCGCTCCTCGATTCGTACCTTCAAATCCTCTTTTATTTCCTCTAACAGCTCATTCAGGTCCACCATTTCCAAGTCAGCGAATTTTCGCCCCACACGACTCAATTTTAGGAGGTCTTCGATTAACGCATTCATTCGTTCTACTGCTGCTTTCACCCTATTTAAATATCCTCGTCCTGTTTCGTCAAGCGAATGCGCATAATCGTCCATGATGAGCATGCTAAAAACACGAATGGAACGTAGAGGTGCTTTTAAGTCGTGTGATACGACAGAGGTGTAGTCCTCCAGATCACGATTTGCTCGTTCCAACTCCTTCGTGTATTTCTTTAACTCCTCCTCCGCTCGCTTCCGTTCGGTGACGTTATCCCATTCACGAAGCACACGCTCGGCGGTCCATGGAAGCTTTTGTAACTCTTCAGCACTCTTCACCACGTAATCCATGGCACCGGATTTGAGTGAGCGAACTGCCAATTGTTCAGAGCCATGAGCTGTCAGGATGATAAGCGGGATGCCCATCTCCACCGGGCTCTTCACGTCTTTAGCCAGGTCTAACCCCCTACCATCTGGTAGGAGATAGTCGGAAATGATGAGAGAAGGAGGCTCATTTTCGTCTAACCATTTAAAAGCATCTGCAAGGCTTGAAACGAGATATATTTTCCATTGTGAGTTGTTCTTTGAGAATATCTTGCGGACAAGTTCAGCATGCGCTTCCTCATCCTCAACTAACAGGATACTCCGTGCTTCTGAATCAGTCATTCTAAGCACCTTCTCTATTTGTCTCCTTTTGCAAACGTTACATAAGGTAATTGGAGATTGCCATATAAAAATCTAACTCATAATTTAAAATTTCTTGGCAATACCGGATATTTTTTTATGTTTAAAATTTACCGCAGAGAACGCTGCGTTCTCCGTGAACTCTGCGGTTAATCTGACAATGTCAAGTCAGAATTTCTACCCACAGGATATTGAGCAATTACATACAGGTCATCCGTTTCTAACCCGGAGAATTTTCGCCCGACACGACCAATTTCAGGAGGTCTTTGATTAACGCATTCATTCGTTCTACTGCTTCTTTTATCCTATTTAAATATCCTCGTCCTGTTTCGCTGAGCCTACCGGCATAATCTTCCACATGGCGCATGGTAAAAGCTTGACTGGCACGTGAAGATGCTTTTAAGTCCTGTGATGTGCCCTGACTTTGGATTCCCGCCGCGGTAGGTGTGCTGTTACTGACATTGACTGAAGGCGTCGCAACCGGAACAATATTTACCGTCGTTGTATCCATGTGTCCGTCTCCATCGTCTGCGGTCACCAGATATTCACCAATTTTCGCGGCTTCCGTAGCAAACGATACACTGAACATATTATACAAATTCTTATCGTCTTTTTCGACCTTTTTGATTTTGGGTTTAAATTTTACCGCATTATCTTCCAGTCCTTCAACGGTCACGATGATGGACATGTCCACTTTTCTATTTGTAATGCCCGTTACCTTGATGTCTTTGCCAAGCTGCACGTCTTCTATGTCGTTAAGGTTTACAAATCCGTTTTCTACTTTTAGCGTTGCCATGCACAACAGGTCGTCACTGCCCGCGGCATTAATCGTTTTATCTTTTAATATCGCTAAAATCTGCTCAGTCGTCTTACTCGCGAGTGAAGTAGTATAAGCATTGCTTATAACACTTAATAAATTATTGCTGCCACTTTTTCCCCACTTTCGGTCCCGTCCATAGTTGAGTGCTACAATTAAATACGTCCCGGTATCAGCGTTCTCGCTCACTTTTATTTTATCTTTTTCAAATGTCTCACCGGTTACACCGCAGGTGTAGTGTGTGAGACCCGGAGCACTTAAGTTACCATCAGTCTCAGTTGAGACGTCGTCAGCGTCAAGTCCTTTTCCACCACCGCCCTTTGGTGCAATCGTCATGACGTCCACGCAGTCCCTGCCCGGGACGGTTCCTCCGATTGTGAAGTCGTCACCCCGAGCAACAAACTCTGCACTCGGCTTTACGCTCACTCCCCCTCGCAAGAGCAGTATGGTTACAGAAGCGTCCGGAAGGTCTTGCTCAGGGTCAGAAAGCGGTAAGACCCACATCTCAATCTTATGGACACCTATTGTGCTTTCCTCAGTTGACCAATCGTAATCAACACCAAATGCAGCGTCTTCCTTAAATAGCGAACCATCAATTTTAATCGTCATGTTATCGCCCGCATTTGCTGAACCTTTGATCGTAAGAACTTTACCAATATAATACACACCTTCCACCGGTGCGGTCAGTTCTGGTTTAAACACCTTAATTGTCACGGTTACACTAGCTGTGGTTGAGCCAGTAAGCTCGGTTGCAGTAATCTTATAGTCGCCAGTTTCCGTAAAAGATGCCACCGCCTTAAAATTACCATTTTTATCTGATTTCCCGGAAGCACTGTGCCCACCAGTCTCTACCTCACCACTGCCCACACCCTCTTTGAACCACACGTTTGAGTCTGCACCACTTGTCACAGTTAGAGTAATGTTTGTATGCGGCGTAGTAGAAACAGGGAATACAATCTCCTCCGTAACGGACTGTTCTTTTGGCTTTGCTTCTATCGTGACCCCTATGCTTCTCACCTCAAAAGTAACCGCAGGACCTTCTGCATCAAGTCCATTATTTGTATCCGGGTCGGTTTTTATGCTGAGCGTGTACGTGCCGAGGTCCAGCCCAGTAGTGTCTATCTCAATAGAAGTGTTCTCAATGCCACTAATATTAAGATCACTAAGAGATACACCATTAACTACATACAACTGGACACCATTTGGGCCTAATAACTTATAGGTGATAGTATTGTTTAGAGAACCATTAATTTCATTCAGCTTTGTGTACGCTTCAAAGTCAAAGGTTATATTACCACCTCTTGTAACCCACGAAAAATATTCTCCACATACCCTGGTTTTAACTATTAATTCATCAGTAGACGCAAAATATACACGGGTTTTTTCATCACCAACTAAATTTGTGACTGCATAGGATCCCGGAAGGAGATCAGAGGCTTTTATAGAATCAAAAGTAGTTCCGTTATTAGGAACGTATATATTTATGTTGCTATTATCCCAAGCACTTTTTAGGTATCCTTCTGGTATTAAAGTTCCGTTCTTATCAACAAATGTTAGATTTCTCTCGCCGATGAAAGCGAAAGTGCCATTTGTCTCGTTACCAATAGACCGCCCATCAGCAGGACTAACGCCGGCATTTGCAGGCGTAACAAATAAAAAAGTAAAAATTAGTGCTGCCGTTAGCACAACGATACTGCATGATTCTATTTTAGTTTTCGCTATACACATTCATATCATCCTCTTCGCTATGCCATACCGAACTATGGTTGTTGATATTTAAGTTTAAATGTTCTATTAAAAAACTTTGCAATGATGTAAAAATTGTTTCAAATATATGTAATAAAAATGAACTAAACTCAACCTTTAAATACGCACGTTTTAAATATTCTTAACTAACCAGGAAATGAAAACGAGAATTGTTGGTTCGACAATGGTAGTGGCAACGATATTTATACTTATTTTGGGTATACCCGCTAATGCAGATACCAGCGTAGCTGAAATTCGTATTTCCCGTATAGACGATTCGTCTATCGGTGAAGTGGTGACGGTTTCCGGCGTTATCGTAGCCATTTCCAGTAATATCGAACCCTCAACCTCAAAAGACGCAGGCATACAAACATACGAGCCTGGAGACGCGAGTATCCTAACCATAGATGACGGAACGGACAAGATATTCGTCAGCAGCGAGCCAGGGATTTTAGAAAACTTCTCGGTGGGTGAAAAGATTGCGGTAACCGGGATATATGCAGGCAAGGGCGGAATAACAGAGGGCAAAGGCATAATCTATGCGGATAAAGTGAGCATTGGTATAGAAAGTGGCTACAAAGACGTAACTATTGCAGAGCTCGAAGAATCGCCAAAGTATTATTACGATGATTCTGTGCGTATAAAAGGGGACGTAATTGGATTAGAACTCACGTCTGGAGAAACAGAATTAGAGATTGACGACCATACCGGGACGATGGAGGTGGATTATGGTGCTGAAATTGATGATATAAAAATGGGTGATGAAGTTGTCGTTGAGGGCAAATTTTACTGGAAGAACAGGATATATGCATTTGCCGTGAAGACGTTGAAGCCTGAGGTGGAGTCGCTTCCAACTCCAACTCCAACTCCAGGTCCTGGTGCAACTCCGACTCCCGGTTCTCAGGTTAACGAAACGCCAGCACCATTACCTACTACGGCAATTGAAGCCGGGGGTGGATCCCACATGCCTTTATACCTCATC
>JANJFQ010000104.1 GCA_025435355.1 Candidatus Methanophagales archaeon
ATACCTCGTCATCGTCAATAAGCACTGCCACTTCTGAACCTAAGATATGAGGAATGAACAGGCACACATTTCGTATGTTAGAATATCCTCGCAGTTGAAGTAGGTCAATATACTCTTTTTTGCCCTCACTAAGCATCAGATTATGTATCTGCGTAAGATGAGAATGCCCAAATAGCAATATTTTTACCCCTATCGTAGCAGAAGTGGATTTGATGATATTAGCAACTTTCTTTTCAACTTTGTTCTCAATATCTTCTGCCGTGGCAACGGCAATTATCACCAATTGAAAATCTTTATCTTTCAGTATGGTTATACTCTCAATGGCTCTAAGTAACGTGCCCTCTGCATCTAAAGGAGTTGGATGGTCATAGATGGCGTCTCCTTCCTTCCAACCCACTTCGCTTTCTCTTGCCCAATACGAGGGGATTACCATTGTATGTTTCATAGCCAAAACTTTTAGTGACGCGATGCCCGAATAATACTAATATCTAAATACTATATATAAGTACCTAATATTAGAGTATAGAATATAAAGGATAAAGAGAAGGAGGTAGAACGAAGAGATGGAATACATATATGCTGCATTGCTCTTGCATAACTCGGGTAAGGAAGTCACAGAGGATGGAGTAACAGCGGTAATGGAAGCTGCGGGTATAGAGGTAGATAATGGCAGGGTGAAAGCACTGATATCCGCTCTTAGCGATGTCAACATAGATGAGGCGATGGCACAAGCCCAGCCGGTCTATGCTCCTGCGGCAATGGCACCGCCAACCGCCGCGATGCCAGCACAAGCACCGACAACAGCTCCAGAAGCATCGGAAGCGGAAAAGAAAGAAAAGGAGAAAAAGAAGGAGGAAGAAGCGGAGAAAGCAGAAGAGACGGGTATGGAAGGACTTTCTTCGCTATTCGGCTAAGAGAATAGCGACAGCGTCTTTCCGTAAACGCTTTTTCTAACTTTTTTCTAAAAAGATTTATTGCGAAGCAAAAAATTTCCGGTAAATCGCTTTCTTTTGATTTATGCTCCGGTAGTGTAGCTCGGCCAATCATCTCGGCCTTTCGAGCCAAGGACTCGGGTTCAAATCCCGGCCGGAGCATTATTTGCTTTTTATTATTTTTTATCCAGCTCATAATGCAGCACGATGATGCATTGCGATGCGAGATATGAGGTAGTGCCAAGAGAGATTTTATCATGTTTAAATCGCTCAACGAATTTCTCTTCTTTCTTCGGCAATCCCATGTGATCGCCGAGGACGAATACGGAATCCACTTTTAGTTTTTCTTCGCTTATATCCCTGCATTTCTCATGTAATATGTAAAAGAAGTTTCCGTCTGATGCCAATTCCTCGACCAACTGCTGAAAACTGAGTTTGCGTATGCTTATCCCAGGATTCTTCCTCTTCATCGCTAACGCTTTCTTTATCCATGCCGCTATGTTTCTTTCGTCTGGCGATACGCCCCTCAACCTGTTCCCGTAAAAGGAGATAACAACCGGCGGGTTGGGACTACCGCAGGCCACTACATGAATGCACGAATCTCTCCTCAAATCATGACTTATCCATAAAGCGTTGCAAATGCATCTTGCGACGAGGTCCATTCTACCCCCACTACCCGGCAGGTCGTCCAAAGAGAAATCAGGACTTGTTACAGCTTTACTCGCATAGAGGATGAATTGTTTCATATTAAAAATCTTTTACACCATATAGCAAACATTAATGTTTGTATTTTAAGAAGTTAGTAGGCACGGCACTATCTAAAAATCCCGCGATATTCCATCACTAGAATTCTGATTCCAAAGCTACTTGCGGTATCGTTCTTGTACTTCTAGAATAGTGTCAAAAACATTTTCATCAAACCTTGAACGGATCAGTTTTAGATATTCTGCATGGCTCCATGCAAGTGGTGTTGCGCTTCCAGTACCTCTGCCAAAGAATAATCCGCTCTTAGGAATTTTATCTTTTTTGTCCCATATCTGCTCAGGCAACATAAATCCATCATTCGCAAAGCGTTCCATTGCATGGACATATTCGTCAATGTTCTCGTCTCTCGCCAACTCATAATGCCCTCGCTCACCCGTCAAAATAGGCCATAGTCTGCCGACACCGGAGCCATCATAAGCTCTGCCATCGTCGTATTCACCATAGCAATCATGATTATAGCGATAAAAACATGGACCGTTCGGCGCTTCCACTCGCAACACCTCGTCCACCTCTGGAATACTGCCCACAATGGATTCTGCTTCTGACGATCTGATGCCAAGTCTGACCAATTCGAGGAATCCCGCATCAATGATATCTCTTGCCAAAAATTCACCAGCACCATTTTTTAATCTGATCCTAGTTGTATCACTTGGATCGATATCATACCAGGAATCTGGATTGGTTCTCAAAAAGTAGTATCCATCTCCAAGACAACCAGCTCTTTTTACAAAACACCAGTCTTCAATTTTACTTGCCCACTCATCCGCTTTTTTATAATACCAATCTGCTGCACCTTGTTCCTTGTAATCGCCTTTGGTTACCTGCACCTCTGCAAATTTCGCAGCACATACTAATGCAGCTATTTCCGCCGCTATCGTTGAAGGCGACAGTCCTTGCACCTCCTCCCAGCGCTCCTGCGGCGTTCCCGGACCTGTATGCGTTATGAACTCTGCGGCAGGTTTGACCAGCGAGTAATAGGGGTCATAATCAAGTTCCCTTTCTCTATACAGTCTCCACGCCAGGATGATTGGATACGATGCCTCATCCAATTGCTCTCCACCCCAATAAGGCTCGCCATTTAACCAAGAATTCTGCGGAAATGAGCCGTCACGCTCTTGTTGTATTTTGTCTAAGTAGATTAAAGCCCTGCGTGCACCATCATAATATCCAATTGCCATGAATGCAGTAGCCACTTGATACAAATCCCTCGCCCATACAAGATGATATCCACCACTATTGCTGTCTCCTGTGCTGTCTCCCCATGGAACTGACAGTGATGCGATCATTGCCCCTTTAAACGTTTTATCTTCATATGCTTTGAGTACCATTGCACTGCTGTATGCCAGTTTTCCATTTCCATTGCAATAAGCATCAAGGTCATTCAAGCTGTCACAATACTCCCGCCATTCTTTAATATACTTACGTTCCATTTCTTGATAATCCTTGATCACCGTATTGTATGCAGTTCTCAGTGCTGTCTCTTCGTTTTGCCCATAACCAATAACAACTAAAGCAATTTTTGAATGGGACAAGTCCAGTTCAAACATTTGTGTAGTATTTCCATTCTTTGCTTCTGTGTACTCCCAGTCCATAGTATAATTCTCTTTCAAATCAGTATATCCATCTGATTTCCCAACAAACCCACATGAATATTTATTTACTGGACAACTTGTTAAAAAAGCACCATAAATACCATTCTGGTAAGACAGAAGCACATCCTTATCCTTGTAGCGCACGTGCCTGCTGGTATCATTCTTTCCAGAATTATCCATGTGCGGATTTAGCAATGCATACACTTTATATTTCTCAGCTTCGCGTGTTAACTGCTCATACGTTACCTGTATGACCAATGAATCGGAATCGGGATCTGTAATTATGTTCTGAATTAATCGGTATTTTCCGTCTTTATCAGTATTTATTAACCTGTATGCAAGGGCTTTATCATCAATATATTGAATTTCATGGTTCATGTCGTATCGTGTGTCATCAGTAAACGTCTTGCCATCGGAAACCAAAAACTGGAAATCTCTACTATTTGCTTTGTCTATCGTAGGAAAATATATCTCATTCACAAGTCCTTTTGATAACGTAAACCACACCTTAGCGCGATCAGAACAAGAAGTTCCCACGCCGTTCTTCGCACCCGTAGTCCAAATCGGGTCGTTGCCCGGCCATCCGGGAGCAGATCTCCTTTCCTCGGCAACTCTGAACGTAAAAGGTCCATATTGGCAAGGGCAGGGACAAGGCGGATATTCACCTTCTCTTGGTATCCTTAAATCACCTTGCTTTGCATTAACTTTGTACTCCACCATAGTATTAGCGGAAAGACCAGGGATAAATCCTCTCCAATAGCTGTTCACGTTACCATTGTACTGCCAATTGCAAGGTATTTTTTTCCAATCCCCACCGACAATCCGGTATTCTATCCAAACGCTTTGACCAAGTTCTACCGGCCATGTGCCAATCCATATCTCCACCGGCTTGTTCGCTTGTATCTCATAAGGTACCCTCGGAGAATCCCCTTCCTTTTCAGTATGCCATACTGTGCATAACATACTTTATATTCCACCGCCCATTTTTCCTCTCCCTACACTATTACCTTCAGATTGTGATTCTCACTTCACCCATCCCCGGGGTCAGAAGCCGCATATTACAGAGCCTGTATTGGCTTCTATATCATACCACCTTCCAACCCCCCTTTCCCCTCCCTTTTTCATCTTTCCTGATGAGCGGAAATATTAGCCTATGCATGATATTATCACTTGAGCTGAAAACTTTTTTCCATTTTTTAAACCATTCCAATTTTGAGATGCTAAAATTTTTTATTCCTATGAATTGTGTCCCAAAGCCATACAACGAGAAAGGTTTATAACTAAACAAAGTCCTACTAAGATATTATGCTATTCGGCGGGCACCTGCACTTCCTGGTAACTGTAACTGCGCTTACAGTATTGATAGCATTTTTGCTCGTGCTTTATGCATATTTGAAGCGTAAAATAAACACTTCTGCGTTTATCGGAACGCTCACGCTTGGTGTGTTAATTCTGTTAACGCTCGAGCTCGAATTTGGTTATGCGGGTCTGTTTGCGCTGCTTGCGTTCTTCCTGTTCGGGAATTTGGTTACGAAATATAAATATGAGATGAAAGCGAAGCTGGGTGTTGCAGAGAGGAACAAGGGCATGCGGGACATAAAGAATGTACTTGGCAACGGTTTGTCACCATTGATTTTCGCTGTTTTATATGCGTTTTCTCGAGATACCGTCCTCTTGCTCGGCTTCTCAGGTGCAATCGCTACCGCTTGCTCGGACACGTTTTCAACAGAAATTGGGCAAGCGGAAGGAAATCCGAGGTTAATTACAACCCTTAAAAAGGTTCCCGTGGGCACGAATGGTGGCGTTAGTCTACCAGGTCTTGGCGCTGCACTGCTCGGTTCCGGTTTGATTGCGCTCGTTAGTCTTGCGTTCAAACTAGACCTTGTTTCTGGTGCTCAACCTCATCTAAATCTAAAAGCTATTTTCTTTCTCGCTTGCTTCTTAGCCGGTTTTTTAGGCTGCCTTATGGACAGCCTCCTCGGGGCAACGCTTGAAGACAAACATTTTTATAAATTTAGATTGAATAAGCATGGAGTAAACATCATAGCTACGTTATTTGGAGGTATTTTTGCAATTGCTCTTGGCTATTCTTTTGACATAAAATTATAAAAAAGGAGAGAGAGGATATGTCAATTCTGATAAAGAACGTGCAGGTGGAAGGAAAAGAGCGAAATATCTACATCGAGGGAAATTTGATAGAAGAGATTAGCGAAGCTGGTAGTAGTAAAGAGGCGGAATTTGTGATTGATGGCAAAGGTAAGGCAGCAATTCCAGGTCTTTTTAACGCACATACACATGCGGCAATGACTTTACTACGTGGATATGCAGATGACATGCCACTTCAAGAATGGCTTTCGACGAAGATATGGCCGGTAGAGGCGAGGATGACGGAAGAGGATGTTTACTGGGGGACGAAATTAGCATGTTTGGAGATGATAAAATCGGGCACAATCTTTTTTAACGACATGTATTGGCACTGGGGAAGCAGTGCGAGGGCAGTTGCGGAATGTGGAATAAGGGCGGCGTTATCCGCTGTTTTTATTGATGGGTTTGACGAGGAGCGAGCAAAAGAACAGAGGAGGAGAAATGAAAGTTTATACGAGGAAAGTAAAAGGCTATCGGAGAGGATTATTTTCGCGCTTGGACCGCATGCAATCTACACGGTTTCAGAGGAAAGTCTTTGCTGGGTGAGGGATTTTGCGGAGAAACACGACCTTCTGGTTCATATCCACTTATCGGAGACAGAGGAGGAGGTAGAGCAGTGCATAGAAAGGTATGGGATGCGAACAGTGGAATTTCTCGACAGTATCGAGTTTTTAAGTTCGAGGACGATTGCCTGCCATTGCGTTCATCTGAGTAGAAAAGAAATGGAATTGTTGAAGAAGAACGACGTGAAGATAGTGCATAATCCGGTGTCGAATATGAAATTAGCAGTGGGGAGGATGCCCTACGAGGAACTGAAAAAGGCGGGTTTGTACTCAGATATCGCACTTGGAACCGATGGCTGTGCTTCTAACAACAACCTTGATATGTTTGAGGAGATGAAGATAGCTTCGCTGGTT
>JANJFQ010000105.1 GCA_025435355.1 Candidatus Methanophagales archaeon
CATCTAATGCCGTTATACCGAACTTCTCTATCACTTCCTTGCTTAGTAATGGATCGTAACCATAAATTTCAACGCCAAACTCTTTGAGCTCCTTGACCGTTTCTCTTACCGGCGATTCCCTCGTATCCGGCACATTCTCCTTGTAAGTCAAACCCATGATCAAAACCTTCGAGCCTTTGATCACAAACCTTTCTTTAGGAAAGAACGCTTTACCAAAGAAACACATATTTATCATTCACACCCCAACTCTTCTTTAATCCGCTGCAGACATTCACCAGAATTGAAATAAATCTCTACATTTGTCCCTCTTAATTCTATCAAGACCTTTTCAACGTCGAAGTCTCTATCCTTTGTCAAGAACAATACCTTGCTTTCACCCTCAAGCGCTTTTCCAACAAGTTTATCGCTCTTCCTGCTAAGATCACTTGTGGATGATAACCCAGCTCTTTTGCTTTATAAACCAGATAATAGGGGTCAACCGGTATGCAGTGCCCACCAACTAAACCTGGACTATATCGGTGAAAATTCCATTTCGTAGAAGCAGCTTCTAAAATCGATTTTGTATCCAGGCCCATTTTATGGAAAATTATCGCAAGTTCATTCATCAAAGCGATGTTCAAATCTCTCTGGATGTTCTCAATCACCTTTGCAGCTTCGGCTGTTCTTATGTCTTTAGCTTTATACACGTTTGTTATCAATCCATAAAGCTCGGCTAATATTTCTGTTGTTCCTTCGTCCATTCCCGCTACTATTTTTGTTATTTTATCTAAGGTATGTGCTTCATCGCCAGGGTTTATCCTTTCAGGAGAGTACCCGATTTTGAAATCTATTCCGCACTTTAATCCAGACTCCTTTTCTAAAATAGGTGCAACTATTTCTTCAGTAACGCCGGGATATACGGTGGATTCCAAGACTACGATAGCTCCTTTCTTTAGATTCTGTCCAACTATCTCTGTCGCTGACGTTACATAAGATAAATCTGGCTCTTTAGACTTTGTTACTGGCGTTGGGACTGCAATTATCACAAAATCTGCTTGTTTTATCAAAGAGGGGTCTGCTGAGTAAAGAAGGTCATCATCGTTCTTTTCATTTAGCTTTTTTATCTTACCCCTATCTATATCAAATCCTATCGTCTTCAAATGATTTGAAAAAGCCTCAGCTAACGGCAAGCCCACATATCCTAAACCGATGATGCATACGGTTTTGTTTTTCATGGATAACCCATCCTTTTTTCTTTTCCATGTATATCTAATTATCGCTGCTTCCTGTCAAAATAACGTCTTTATCCTTGATTACCACTCTATCTTTCCTCTCAATCTCGTCTATCAGCGCTTTAAACTCTTCATCTGTAAGAATCTCTGTAACAAGCAAAGACTTCAATATCATGCTAAGATCAATAAATTTAACCCCATATTGATCACAGACCTTCTTGGCTGTTATGTCATTTGAAACAAGAATGTATTCCCTGTGTTTGCAGATAGAAATTCCCTCTAATTCACCTAAACCTAAAGATCTTTGTTTTCCTCTTAATTTACCCCAAAGCTCTAATTCTTCCCTGTTCAGAGGAGTTACTTCGAGAATTCCACTCTCTGTGATATAATCAACAAAATCATATCCATGCTCTCTTGCTTTGAGAAGCTCATTGTAAACAGAAAGAGGAACAATGAACCTTGCGTTAGGAAATAATACCATTAACAAATCAAGTCTTCTTATCTTTCCGAAAGTGCTTAAAATATCAGTGTCAAAGACTAAATTCATCGCCTCAACCTTTTGATCAGTTCAACACCTTTCTCTAATTCCTCCACACTCCTTGACCCCACTTCTCTCCTTATCCCCCTATCTGCCAATATATCCTTGAACTCGATCGTCGTTACTCCCGCGATCTCCGCAGCTTTATCCAGCGATACCTCACCCTCTTTATAAAGTTCAACAGCAGCAACCGTTCTAAGATCAGGTTTAGCATTTAGCAAAGTTCTAAAAGCATCTTTTACAGCCTCGTCAATGCTGGCATAATATCCGTATTTGATCAATGCTCTTATTTCCTTTTCAATAATCGCCGGCAATGCAAATATTTCTGCCATTTTTATCACCTGGTATATTTGTAGTCTTCTACCTTATATAAATCAGTGCTCGTGAAATGAAAATTTGTCGAGTAGAGCTCATAGCCACCTCCTCCCGGAAGCTGCTATGAGCCCCCTCACAGAACCGGACTTGAGGTTTTCCCTCATCCGGCTCTTCAGAAGAACCACCCTATCGTTTTCTGGATAGGTTATGAGTCCCGTTTTGTTGCCATCCCTTACCCGCCTCTTTGTGCGGTGGATGTGCCCCTGACCCAACGGTTCAACCGCCAGCCCCTTTCCTCCACCGGCATTACCCTGCTTCATCGGTACTATGAGCTGGTCCGACTCCCAGAGTGTCATCTGTACTATCTTACCGTCTATAGGCTTGATAGCACATACTCCTGTAAGGAGAACACTCTGGCCCTCCCGAGTTCCCATAATATCCATTTGATACCGTGCCACGGTCTCAGACCCCGCCGGGCTCTCATCACCTCGCCATGTCCCAGAACTCCCTGCTATATTCCAAGACTGGAGGTTCGGACTATCGGCGATGAGAGTACTGCCTTCCGTCACATGAACAACGTCGGCCTCCGGGACGATGAAAATTTCGTGGCTCAATCCCTTCACTTGCGTTGCAGCCCAGTATCCCGTCCCCTTGGCTTCACCACAGCCTGTTACCAGACTGGATGCAAGGTTCAGTTCTGAGGTGGTGGCTAACCTTTCCTCAGGTTGGATTTGCACCAACTGGCTATTATGAATTTTGCTCGGCACACTCATGTAACATCCGCCCATAAATGAAGTAAGCGATACGGTTCTGTCTCTTCTAACCCGTCTTTAAATAACAGGAATTCTAACTTCTGATCTTCTCCTTTTTTCGTCGCCTTAAAGGTAAAGAATTGCTCCCATGTCTCATTATGCAGTAGCTCAATGCTCTTTTCATCTATAACTTCTCCGTTAAGCCTTATTTCCAACGGATACGTGACATTTGCATATTCGTGATTTACAATGCCTATTATCACTGTTCCTTCTTCTCCCACTTTTAGATTTGTGGGATAATCTTCTGCCTTGTCTCCTGGACCGAGAACATAAAATTCAGTGAACTTCTCTCCTTCTTTTGGTGTTACTATGACATAAACGGTCAGAGAGATTGCAAGGATGATTGAAATGATGAGGATAACCGATAAAATCTTGTCTATACACTTTTTCTTTTTAGAAAAGAAAACCTGTGCTAAAAGAAAATCTTTAAAATCAACCACAAATCTATCTTCTTCTGGAATCATGCATCTTCTTACATACGCACCGATGGCAAGTAAAACTGTAAATACTGTCAGAACTATAAGAATAGGGGATAATCGAATACCAAATGGCGTATAATTCAATGCCAAACCTAATAATGGGGTAATTGCAATGCTCAATCCAAAGCTGAGTGCAATCCGTTCGATTCCATCCAGATCGTCTTTTCTTGGGAATAAAGCGGCGATTAAAGAGTAGCCGGGTAGAAAAAGCACTAAAGGAAGCCCGAGGATTATTCTTATTGGAGACTCGTTTAAAGGAGGGATTAGAGCAAAGGGGGTGCATAATAAGGTGAAGAGGATTACAAGTGCAAGATCCTCGGGAAAGTGTTTGGGTGAATATAACTTCATCTTAAACTACTCCATGACTTCCACCGGTGTCTTGACAGCTATGTTTATATCATAGTCAGAGGGATTCCAGGTGACAAAAATATCGCTATATTGCTCGGCATGCGCCCCAATCACAAAGTCTGGAAGTATGCGTTTAAACCCCTTTTTCTTGTTTTTTAGCAAATGTTTTGCATAAAGCTCACCTGCACGCTTTGCTATCTTTGAAGATATATGCTTCACTTCGATATCATTCACAGCCAAGAATCTTTCTATTCGCTTTCCTTCGAGTGCTGGATTTGGTGATAGATAAACTCCAGTGTAAAGCTCGGCATATACAATGTCCGCGACATAAATCTTATGTCCGGAATTCCTTACCCATGCAAAGAACCGATCTGTATCGTCCGAAAATTTATCTGCTTTGAAATGGCTTATTATTACATTCGTATCCAATGAATACTTCATTCCTTTCCTCGCATCCAATTTACTATTTCAACAGCGTCATCCATTTCTTTAAATACAGGATGTTCACTCCATGCCCCTCTTGTCTCTTTCATGACCTTTTCCCAACTCATTTCAACTTTTTCTATCACGAGTTTTCCATGCTCATATGAGATTTCTACAGTGTCACCTGTGGTAATCTTAGCCTTTTTACGAATTTCTTCTGGAATTGTAATTTGGTGCCGTCGCGCGATTTTTGCTTCCATATAATCACCAATTAATCCTATTGGTTAAATAGGTATATATATTTATTGCTCACAAGTTCCTATAATAAAAACCTTTCTTCTTCGCTTCCTCTTCGTCAAACATCCTCCGAACATCAATTAACACTGGTTTACCATTCATAAACTCCTTCACATCTTCCAAATTCATCTTCTCAAAAGCAGTGTGTTATATCCCAAATCCGAAAATATGGCAAAGAGTGCGGTGAAGGCAAGCGCAAAGGAGTATTTACCGAAAATGACATCGCCTAATTTTCTGGTAATGAAGATGGATAATACGAGTGATAATATTGAAACGACAAATTGAGCGAGCGGCGAATAATGCTGCCATGTTCTTTGCTTGGCGATTCGTTGGACGGTGTTCATTTTATCATTCCTTTTTTGAGACACAGATTAACACTGATTACACGGATTACACGGATTTATATTCATTCTTTCAAGAGCCCGCTTTCAACTTATTCTCAATCCCTTTAAAATCCATCTCCCGGATTAAAACCGAATCAACCCCAACTTCTTTTGCGTGAAAATGCATTCTTCCATCATCCGTGAGCAATACAGCATTCTTTATCTTAGCTAATGCTATAAAATAAGAATCAAAGCCAGAACATCCAGTATCCGTAGCGATTGCCCAGGCGGAATCAAACAGAATATCTTCACTAACAATCTCATAAGAATCGAGAACTCCTTTAGAGATTTTCATTGCAAAATTCCTATCAGCAAGTCTTTTCACCACTGCTGCCGTCTCGACAACACAAACCTTTGGGATGTAAACATCTACATCCCTCTCTTCTAACTTCTTAATGATGATTCTGCATTTCTCATGCGTTTCCAGTTCTCTTTTATAGCTTTCGCTTGATAGAGATTTTGGTGGCTTAAAAATGCTCTTTACGATGACTGAAGTATCTAAAACACCTCTATCCATAGTAATTTCTTGTCCTCATGTTTCTTAAGACTTGCTCTATATCTTCCTTCGCCTCTATTTCACCTACTTCGTCGAGCAATTTGCTAAAGCTTCCTTTGATTGTTACTCGCACTTTTATTTTTTCTGGCAAATCCAATTTTTCAAATGGCTTTAAAACACCTTCCTCATATATCGCTTTTGTTTTCATATTCTTTTCCTCACCAAAATTAAATTATGTTCTTAACTTAAAAATATCCTGCCATTTTCTGTTGGTGCGAACAAATAATCGGAAACATGGTCTGCTAAAACCCTGTTTATTTCTTCCGGCATGTTTCTGTCATAATTTCTTAAGCCTGCTTCTACATGACCAACTTTTATGGGGCTCTGCCCCATGACCCCGCAAGCCCTGTAAGGGCTTATGTGAAGCTTGGAAGCGGCTAATGCACCTGCTAGCACAGTGTTCGTGTCGCCTTCAACCAGCACGACATCTGGTCTCTTTTCTTTTAGAACTTTTTCTATCTCCATGAGCATCTTCCCTGTTTCTTCTGCATGCGTGCCTGAGCCCACATCTAAGTTGTATTTTGCTGCTGGTAGCTCCAATTCTTCAAAAAAGATTTTGTCTAAGTTGTAGGAGTAATGCTGTCCTGTGTGGAGGATGAAGTAATCTAACCTTTGTTTCTCACATTCCCTTATAACAGGAGACATTTTTATTAGTTCCGGGCGTGTTCCGATGATGATTGAGATTTTCACTTTAACGCTCTGGATACACCACTTCCTCGCCATTGACTATCTTGAGCACATGCTCGTTTCTTAGCCCTTGTAGCCAATAGCTCCTGATACCTCTTTTCCATGCAACATACCACAATGCCCAGTCATTCGTAATTTGGTTATTTTCCAAATAAAGGTAGGACATTTTACCATACCTCTTTTTTATCAGATTATGTTTAATCATATATAACATTTTTGATTATAAACTCCGTTGATTTAACCTCCTTCAAAGATCCATCATCCA
>JANJFQ010000106.1 GCA_025435355.1 Candidatus Methanophagales archaeon
AATAGTATTATTATCACCGGATACAATAGATTCGTTGAAATAAGGTATATTCCGGACTGTGCGAACGATTTAAATATCTCTAGCGCCGTACCTATATCCATTTAAGCATCCCTTCCCTTTTCCCCTTGCATTCCCCCTGCATCTGACACCCGCATCTTCTTGTCTGACACTATTACCAATATAACTAACGCATTTCGTATCCTCTCCACAATAATATACCTTTCGATGTTACAAATATAACTTTTTATTTTTTAAAAAACGTATGCATTTATATGGATAAAGGTATAGTAAATAAGAATATGAATAAGAATCATAAGAGAATATTGCCGATAGTATTAACATTAAGTATCACGATAGTTGGTATTTCGTTGCTCGCTATTGCACCAATTGTTAATGTTAAAGCAACCGCAACCGATACCACTGTAATACGCACATTATCTACGACAAATCCAACTCCGGGCTCGACATTCGACATTACGCTGAACCTAACGGGGCTCCAAATCGGCGGCATCGTGGAGACGATTCCGGACGGTTTTGCATTTGTCAGCACTGCGCATCCTTCAAATCAAACTTATATATCAGGACAAAAAGTTGTGTTTGCAGTGGTCAACGAAACTTCGATAAAATATAAAGTGCAAGTGCCATTAGAAGGAAGCGGAACTTTTAGTGGAACGTGGTATGATGCTTTGAATGAAAAGGAAGGAAATATAGGGATTAACAGCGTTTCTGTGAGAGTTGCAGAAACACCAACGCCTTCTCCCAGTCCAGCACCTACATCTCCTCCTGCAGTACCAGGATTTGAAGCGGTATTTGCGCTTGCCGGATTGTCTGCAGCAGCAGTTATATTTTTATTTACGAAAAGCGGAGGTGAAGGAGAGTGAATAAGTTAAAAGCGGTGTTTTTTTGCCTTTTAGTGACAACGGTTATTGCATCGTGTTTACTCCCGGTGGTTACGCTTGTGGTGGCGCAAGAACAGAACCGTCAAGCTTTATTAAACTTTGATGCTGATGAAAATAAAATAGAGGAAGTGGCGAGAAGAGTGCTTGTCAATGAACTCCTGCGGTATCTTAGAGCGACGTATCTTGACGAGGAAATAGAATTTCGCTCATCAGAAGAACTTAGTGGAATTGCATGTTATTATCCACATTATCCACGGCATATTGAAGATTCCGCCGGCAGAAACGTCATGATATACATGCCGATAAAAAGAATTATTACGCTCACAAGCGATAGTGCAGAGGCTGTCAGAACGCTCGGAGAGGTTGACAATATCGTGGGCGTAACCGAAACGATAAAGATAGACGGTAAGGAGTATTTTCCCGAATTAGAGGATAAACCATCTGTGGGTACGTGGAAGGAATTTGATTACGAGAATATCGTAGACATCGCAATGAATAACACTGATGACATTGTTCCTGATATACTCGTGATAAGCTTCGTATACAAGGTCTCAGGAGTTGAAGAAGGATTGAGCCTTTTCGATAATATTGCTGTAATTGGGCTCGATCTTTATAAAGGAGAAACACTTGAAGACGAATTAATAAAGCTTGGATATATCCTGGAACGAGAAGATGAGACGCGGGATTTCATAAATTGGTATGCGGCTAAAGAAGAAGCGGTAATACGTGCGGTATCCGGACTTGATAGACCGAAGGTGTATATAGAACGAGGCTACACAAACCCAGGAGAAAGTGAATTCAAGACATACGGAGAAGGTTCTGCAATTAATGAGCATTGTGAAGAGGCTGGAGGAGATAATATCGCTAAAGACAGTAAACACCCGGCAACAGTAGAATGGGAATGGGTGATAGACGGGAATCCAGATGTAATTGTCAAAGAAATACCTGAAACCAGCCTTCCCGGTTGGGTTGATACGAGTGTGGCGGAGGAGAAGAGGAACGAAGTGATGAATCGTATTGGTGCAGAGAACATAACAGCGATAGAAAATGGTAGCGTGTATGTCCACATCCGATCGATTAACTTTGGATCACAAAGAGTGGTTGGGCTAACTTACTGGGCAAAGATTTTTTATCCAGATGTGGATTTAGATCCAGAAGCAGTTTACAGAGAATATCTTGAATATCAAGGCATGGAATACCCGGAAGACAGAATAATTGTCTATGGGGGTTAACGAAAAAGTTTTATCAAGCATTGAAATGACAACTGGAACGGAAAAGAGCACAGAAATAAAAGCGCAATATAAGAAATTCATCGGAAGGAAAGTCCTCTTTATTTTCTCTTCCATCATTTTAATTTTTATTATCGCAGGCGTAGCTGCAACTATTGGTGATTATTCCGTCACAGTCACAGAGGTCTATTCAATAATCTGGCATGGTATTCCTAAGATTATTCAAAATGCCGATTTTATCATCTCTCATGGCACTACCGAATTTTTCCGTACGTATTTTACAACAGAAGAGAAGGTCGTTTGGGGCTTAAGGTTACCACGCCTCTTAATGGGCATCCTCGCCGGAATAGGGCTTGCAATTGCAGGCACAATAATGCAAGGCATAGTGAGAAATCCATTGGCAAGTCCTTATACCTTAGGGATAGCTTCTGCCGCGGGATTTGGCGCTGCTCTTGCCATTATTTTAGGTGCCGGTTTTGTCACTGGTAAGTATCTTCTAATAGCCAATGCATTCATTTTCGCTTTGCTCTCTTCTTTCATCATCTATGGCTTATCACGATACAAAGGAACGTCGCCGGAAACGATGATCTTAGCAGGTATCGCATTGATGTATTTATTCGCTGCAATGACCGGTATTTTACAATTTTTTGGAGAAGCCGAGGCGGTGCAGGAGGTTGTATTCTGGATGTTTGGAAGCCTTGGAAAAGCCACATGGGATAAGCTCTTTCTCATATTTATTATCCTTTCCATCTGCATTCCACTTCTCATGCTAAAATCATGGGACCTGAATACACTGGGTGCGGGAGACGAGACTGCAAAAAGCCTCGGTGTAAACGTTGAGCAGACACGAGCTGTTTGTTTCATACTCGCATCTCTCGTAACCGCAAGCATCATTTGCTTCACCGGAACTATTGGATTTATAGGATTGGTTGCCCCTCACATGTGCCGTATGGTTATCGGTGGAGATAACAGGTTTTTAATTCCTGCTTCTGGTCTTTTCGGTGCCACCATTTTGCTTGTCGCTGACACCGTGGCCAGGAAACTCATACCATCTGTAATTATCCCTGTGGGTATCATGACAGCCTTCATGGGTGTGCCCCTTTTCCTTTACCTTATATTAAGAAGAAAGAAGGAGTACTGGTGAAATGAAACTAAAAGTAAAAAATGTGGAGTTCAGTTATGCACGTGTGCCTATACTCAGGGATGTATGCATAGAGCTTGCCGCATCGGAGATGTTAGGTGTGGTGGGTCCAAATGGAGCAGGGAAGTCTACTCTGCTGCGGTGTATAGATAGGATTTTAAATCCACAGAAGGGGCGTATTTTGCTTGATGAACAAGATATAATGGAGATGAGCAGATTGGAACTCGCCAAAAAAGTAGGGTATGTCCCACAAAGTGTTTCTCAGGTCTTTCCTGCCACGGTCTTCGATACCGTTCTCATGGGCAGACGTCCTCATCTCGGCTGGCGAAGTAGCGAAAAAGATACTGCAATGGTTTTAGAGATGCTACAATTGCTGAACATCGAAGACCTCGCTATGCGTGACATCAATGAACTCAGCGGTGGTCAGCAGCAGAAAGTGTTCATTGCACGTGCACTTACTCAGGAGCCAGATGTCCTTTTGTTAGATGAGCCTACCTCTAACCTCGACATCAGACACCAGCTTGAAGTGATGGGCATCATAAAAAGCATCGTGATAGAAAAGCAAATCTCGGCGATAATGGCTATCCACGACCTTAACTTAGCTTCAAGATACGCAGATAGGATAGTAATGATGAATTCAGGCGAAATTTTTTCTGCCGGAACCCCTGCTTCTGTGCTCACTCCGGCTAATATAAAAAGGGTTTATGGTGTGGAGGCGGAGGTGAACAATAACAGTGGAAAACCGTATATCGTGCCGATAAGACCTGTAAAACAAAACTGAAAATTTTCCACTCTTTAAACTTTTGAAATTGTTTAGCGTTTAGAGCTTAGGATTTATGATTTTCCACACATTTTTGAGCATATACGTCTTGCTGCCACGTGTTTGATGGGAGCCTATTATGGCAAGGGTATAAATAAGATAAAAGTTACTTTAATAAAAGTGAAAAAGGGGGATGAAAGAAAAAGAAGAGAAGTCGGCGATATTGAGAGTGGCCGAGGCGTATCATCGAGATGCTGGCAGAGGAATAGCAAGGATAGATGCAGAAACGATGCGAAAACTTGGTGTTGTAAGCGGAGACGTGATAGAGATAGAAGGTAAGAATATAGCCACTGCTATCATATGGCCTGGCTATTCCCCGGACAGCGGTAAGTCGATAATACGCATAGATGGGAACATAAGAGCTAATGCTAGTGTCGCCATAGATGACCGCGTGCAAGTAAAGAAGACAAGTGTAAAGGAAGCAAAAAGAATTACGCTTGAGCCCACACAGCCTGTAAGAATTGCAGGTGGTGAGAGATACTTAGCAAGGATACTGAAAGGACGCCCAATTACAAAAGGGCAAATCATAAGAGTGGAGATGCTTGGCAATCCTATTACTTTTGTCGTTACCAATACTATTCCTTTAAGCACGGTAATACCGCAAATAGATACCGAGATTGTGCTCCACAAGGCGAGAGAAGAGGCGATAGGCGTTCCTCACGTGACTTACGAGGACATTGGTGGGCTACAGCGAGAAATAGGGATGATAAGGGAGATGATAGAACTGCCACTAAGACATCCTGAGCTATTCGAGCGATTGGGGATAGACCCACCGAAGGGCGTTCTCTTGCACGGACCCCCGGGGACTGGAAAGACGTTAATAGCAAAAGCAGTAGCAACTGAGACCGACGCCAATTTCTATTCCATCTCAGGTCCTGAGATAATGAGCAAATTTTATGGAGAAAGTGAGAAACATCTGCGAGATATATTTGAGGAAGCGGGTAAAAACGCACCCTCTATTATTTTTATTGATGAATTGGATTCCATTGCGCCGAAAAGAGGAGAGACAACAGGTGAAGTGGAAAGGCGAGTAGTAGCCCAACTTCTTTCTTTGATGGATGGTTTGGAATCAAGAGGGCAAGTAGTGGTGGTCGGCGCAACAAATCGTGTAAATGCACTGGATGAGGCATTAAGAAGAGGGGGGCGTTTTGACCGTGAGATAGAAATAGGTATTCCGAACAGGAATGGCAGGGAGGAGATATTACAGGTGCATTCGAGGGGAATGCCACTGGCAGAAGATGTGAATCTTAAGGAGCTTGCAGACCTCACGCATGGATTTGTTGGCGCAGACCTTGCTACGTTATGTAAAGAAGCAGCAATGCATGCACTGCGAAAAATACTCCCTGAGATAGATATAGAGAAGGAGATACCACCGGAAGTGATGGAAAAGCTGAAGGTTACAAAAGAAGATTGTAGTGAAGCGTTAAAGAACACAGAGCCTTCTGCGCTCAGGGAAGTCTTTGTAGAAGTGCCGAATGTGAAGTGGGATGACATAGGCGGCTTGAAGCGTGCAAAGGATGAGTTAAAAGAAGTCGTGGAATGGCCGCTTAAATATCCTGACGCCTTCACTCGTTTAAATTCAAAGCCTCCGAAAGGTATCCTCTTATTTGGACCGCCGGGGACCGGGAAGACGATGCTGGTGAAGGCAGTAGCGAATGCGAGTGAAGCGAATTTCATCTCGGTAAAAGGACCTGAAATCATGTCGAAATGGGTGGGCGAGAGTGAGAAGGCGGTTCGCGAAGTATTCAGGAAGGCAAAACAAGCCGCACCCTGTATTATCTTCTTAGATGAGATAGATTCAATTGCACCGGTGAGAGGTGCCGGTTATGACTCGCACGTAACGGAACGAGTGGTTTCGCAGATGCTGACCGAGATGGATGGATTGGAGGAGCTAAAGGATGTGATTATCATAGCAGCGACAAACAGACCTGATATGGTAGACCTCGCATTGCTGCGACCCGGAAGGCTTGACCGATTGATATATATACAACCGCCGG
>JANJFQ010000107.1 GCA_025435355.1 Candidatus Methanophagales archaeon
TAGAATTTGGTTCTGGAACGACAAAGCTCCGGGCGATTATCGCTTCTAAAATTTCAGATGTTGAGTTCGATGAGAAGAAAAGAGAATATGAGATGGAATTCATGAATAAAGAGCATCTCTTCTTCTACGAGATATACAAAGAGGTCGTGGGTGAAGTTCCGAAGGTGAAGGCGAAGATGAAGGCGAAAGGGGAAAATGTATGTCCGCTATGCAAAGCGAAACTGCCAGAAAATCGGTTCCATTGCTACATCTGTGGTTTCTCATATCCTATTAGCAGATACATTGAAAAAAATCCTAAAACCTAAGCTCTAAATCCTAAACAAATTCAAATACCAAAATTCAAAGCTCAAAAGAAAATGCATCCACTTGCTTATAAACACCTGAAAAAGGTATTGGCGGAAAAGAAGCTCGTAGGACCTGACGAAACGTGTGAATATTATCCATGCCACTTCGTGGGTCAGGATTGCACGTGGTGTTTCTGCCCTTTTTATCCCTGTGAAGACGAGCAAACCAGCGGTGAATGGGTGAAGACGAAGGACGGTGGACGTATCTGGGGCTGCTCAGATTGTTACTGGATACATGAATCGGAAGTTGCAAAGGAATTACTGGAAGAGTTCAGGAACTTTGGAATAGACGATGTTGAAGACATTGAAACAAGAAAGGAAGAACTAAAGAAGATATTTTCAATTTTAAAAAAGTTATAACCACAAGATTCTTCTTTTCACCTCTAACTTCTTCTTACCGAAATTTAATAATTTTTCAGTCGTATCTTCCACTTTTTCCCTCTGTGTTAATCTTGTGTAATCTCGTGGTTATATACAAACACGAAAATTTTAGTTTTCCCTGAATTTACCTATTCTATACTCTGCTTTATAAGCGTCATAAACCAAATTATGCTGATAATCTACTGATAAATGGATTGCCCAAAAGCCATAACGCCCTTCATCCAGGAAGATTTTTATCGTATGCGTATTATGATAGCCCATTGCAGTTGAGAGGTCTTCAAAATCATACAGTTTCCAGAACGGGTCAATTATAAACCAATTAGACAATTTTTGCCAGTTACCACCCGTATATATTATCCCGTATGCGTGAATCTCAGAAGAGCCCCAGGCTATCGTCTTCGGTCCTAAATTTTTGTATGCCAATCGGCAGAGGTCACGAGCGTAATGGACACATACTGCACTGTCATTCTTCGGCGATTCAAGACTCGTGTAATGTTTTATCCAGATTACAGTTCGATTTGGATTCTGAGGATAAATAACCTCGCCAAGAATAATTGCAGGCTCTTTGCCTCTCTCTATCGTATAATTGGACAGGTTCCAAACCGAAATATTTACCGCCACTTGATACCGATAATTCAAAGGAACGTGGTCGGCGAAATAATAAAAGTCCTTGTAATCGCATCGAAAATCCGCATTCAAATCCCATGGAACATACCTGCTATATCTTTCGTTGAAATGCGACTTCAATATATCCTGGTCCAACTGATTGATGTACCCGTCGTCATTAAAATCGAGGTCTGTCAACCCTGCGACTTCTTGTCCCTGCCCTGCACAAGCTCCTGTCATGAATCCATAAAAATAAAAAAATAAAAATAAAATCAAGAAGCTCAATATTTTGGAATATCTCGCAGTCCCGTAAATTTTTGTCACCTTGTTTCGTCCCATTTTTATTGTATAGAGCGTATAGCCACCTTTTGCCTTATTTCTTTTGGTAAAGCTTTTCTTTCTAAGAAAAGGTTTTTTTATTCAATCACAAATTCTCCTACTTTCTGCTCTATATCCTCCGCATTCATAATGGACGTGCCAACAAGCAAAGCATCTGCACCTGCCTCGAACATCCTCCTTGCATCTTCTTTACTATTAATTCCACTCATCGCCACTAAAAAGACATCGGCTGGTAGCTCTGGCTTAACCGCGGGTGCAATAGTCTCAAAAGTTGCTAAATTTATTTCAAACGTATCCAGGTCACGATTGTTTATGCCGATTAACGATGCCATTCCTAAAACGTCGTGATTCAAAATCTTGTCCTTCGATTTGCGGTCTATCTCGATAAGTGCTTCCATGCCCAGCGAGTGAGCCTTCTTTGCCAGCTCCTTCAATCTTTCGGTACTTAAAAATCTCGCTATTAACAATATCGCATTCGCCCCATACGCATACGATTCGTGTACCTGAAAGTCGTCGAAAATGAAGTCCTTTCTCAATACCGGCAGATCAACCGAAAGTTTAACGGTTCTTAAATCTTCTAAACTACCGTAAAAAGCCTTGTCTGTTAGAACCGATAGTGCACATGCACCGCCTTTTTTCATTTGCTTCGCGGCTTCCGCGGCTTCTATTATTATTTCTTTTCCACCTTCTTTTAAACCTCTCCTCTTTACTTCTGCGATTACAGCTCTTTTTCCTGCTTTTTTCCTCTCTAAAATCGCTCCTTTTATGCTTCTTCGTTCCTTTAACTTCTCGATAAACTCATGTTTCCTCTTTAATATTTCTTCTACCATTTTTCTTGAAATCTTCTCAAAATTTGTATAGGGTTTTAAGTAAGTGCAAGCAATGATTTATAATTTTCGACGATAGCTATTTATGGTGCAAATTATAACACATTGCACGAGGGAGTGAATGAAGAGATTTGACTCGAGAATTTTGGAGAGATGCCTTACCTCATTTTGATAAGAAATGATACGTGAGGTAAATGTAAGGTTAGGGATTTCAATCCCCACGATTGTAACACCTGAAGATTTCTTCGGGGAGGATGTGTAGAATGCCAAGAAGAGATGTTACCGGGAAGGAAAAGGAAGAAATACGAAAAAGGGTACAGCGGGAGTTTCCGGGATGTAAGTCTTTACAAGACATTCACTACTATCGCTACATGAAGGAGATTGAATGGCAAACAATGTCTCCTGATGAGATTGTAAAAGATATAAAGAAGGGTGCCAGCGAGATCAGAAAAGAAATAAAGGCATCTACATCAGGATGAAGTGAAACCGCCACCAATATGAAAAATAGCTATCTTGAGAATCTTGTGGACGAATTTTTGAAAATCATGGAGGAATTTAGGCTTAAAAAGACTTTAATTATAATCAATGAAAATGAAACCAAGAGGGTTTAAGGCTGTTGATACTTCGCCTAATACGGGCTTTGCGGCTTCGTTTCACCTTGCAAACCTAACGAACTCCTCCAACTTCTCTGCTGCTCTCCCATCTTCCAATATCGCCTTTGCTATTTCAAATCCCTCTGCTATGCTGCTTGCTTCGTCAGCGGCGAAAATAGCCGCGGCGGCATTCAGTAAAACAACGTCCCGCTTTGCTCCTTCTTCTTTGCAACTCAAAACGTCCCTCAATATTCTCGCACTCTCTTCCCGTGAGCCACCCGCAATTTTTTCAGGTGAAGCATTTTTCACACCAAAATCCGCTGGGTTTATGTAATATGTCGTTATCTCGCCCTCTTCCTGTTGCGACACCTTCGTCTTCCCAGAGATGGAAACCTCATCCAGTCCGGGTTCTCCATGCACCACCAACGCTTTTCTCAGACCCAGTATGCGAAGCACTTTTGCTATCTTCTCGGTAAGAGCGGCATCGTAAACACCAATGAGCTGATGCGCTGCATTCGCAGGGTTCGTTAACGGACCCAGAATATTGAAAACTGTCCTCATCCCCAGCCTCTGCCTCACTCCCATCACGTTCTTCATCGCTTGATGGTGTAGAGGAGCGAACATGAACCCAATGCCTATCTTCTCTATGCATTCCTCTATCTTTTGTGGTGGCAATGCTAAATTCACACCCAATTCCTCTATTACGTCTGCACTACCACACTTTGACGTTACCGACCTGTTTCCATGTTTCGCTACCGGAACCACGCAAGCGGTAATGAAAGCAGCAGTGGTAGAGATGTTGAATGTCTTTATCACATCGCCACCCGTCCCGCATACATCTACACTCTTCTCCACTTTCGGGTTGATTTTTAATGCCATACTTCGCATGACCGTTGCGAAAGCCGCTATTTCTTCCTCTGTCTCGCCTTTCATCCGTAAAGAAGCGAGGAAAGCAGCAGTTTGTATCTTATCTGCTTCTCCGCTCATTATCGCTTGCATCGCATTTTCTGCTTCTTCTACGTTTAGGTTCTCTTTCTCTACAACTTTGCCGAGATATTTTTCAAGCATTTTTCAACTTTTTTTGACTCTATCCGGTTATCGAATTTTATTTTGTAAGTCATTCGATAAAGATAGATTCATTATATAAAAAGAATAGCTAAATTTATGGGGTTTTTATCGTAGACGAATGACATTAAGGAGCAGCGATGAAGGGTCGTTGGGGTAATGCTATTACCACCCCCTTTTTCCTCTGATTCCGATGGAGAATTGGAAAAACGGAATTTTATTCACTTTCACTCACTTATTGATGCCCGGCATGCCTTATAGACCAAGAGCATAAAAATCGCAAGTGCCACCATTCCCGGAAAAGTAGAGCATTCCATCGGAGATGGCAACCTGGGTTGTCTCATAGCCTTCATGTCCCAGGGGATAGCGAAATGCCCGCTCCCCTGTATCCTCGTCTATGGCATACATGTTGGTATCTGAAATGAAATAGATGATACCATTTGCTACTGAGGGATTGTAGATAGCTCCATATCCTGTATATTTCCAAACTTCTTCGCCGGTCGTCGCATCCAGGGCATACAGATAGGGTTCGGTGGGGACATAGATACGATTCCCGGCTTTATTGCACGCTATTTTCCCGGTTATTGCTGTTGAGTATTCTTTTTGCCAGAGTACAGCTTGAGAAGTTACATCATAAACGACTACAGTACCAATAGACTCAAAGCTGTCATCTCTATCACAAAATGTCACGATCAATTTATCATTGCAGAGAGTGTATTTACTAATATCGTCGAGTTCAATTCCTTCTGGCTTGTCGAAAATAATTTCGATGTCTTGCGACGATGCATTAATGCTTAGCATGCGATCCCAATATGCCTCATACGGGAGTGGTGCTCGCACCTCTGTCGCAGCGAGTATTTTTCCTGCACTGAGAAGCACATAATCGCCTTTGAAGGTAATGTTATCCGTTGCCTTACTTTTATACCAGACAATCTCGCCAGTTTGTTTATCCAAAGCGTAAAGCTTGCCTTCACCTTTCAATTGACCAACTTCCACTAAATAAACAACATTATTTTCTTCGTCAACAGCCACCAGGGCTTCATCATTAAAGCCCATGTTGAATCCAATAGGAGCTGCCCATAACTCATCCCCATTATCAGCATCAACGGCGTACAGTTGATATATTGTACTTCTACCTTCCATATAAAAAACAATGCCGTCTTCAGAAACTACGGGTTGGGGCGCCCAGCCTGCATTTCCAAGATTAGACTCACGCCTCTTCATCTGTCCGGTTAAAACATCATAAACCTCGACTATTTGTTCATCAGCGGGGTCTCCACCAGCAAACTGCCACAGCATCTGACCGGTTCGAGCGTCATAAGCAGTCAATCTACTGCCAGCGCCGGATGTGTATAATTTGCCATTGTAAATGGCAGGAGAGCGTGAAATTACGCTAAAGTATCTATCGTCACAACCGATGCCCCATTTTTTTTCCAACTGTGCGACATTGGTAAGGCTAATCGTGCTTTCTACCAGGTTATGGGCAGTATATGAACCATCATAACCAAAGTGCAACCAATTTGCAGCACCGCCCGGCGCGGCTTGCGTCGGTTGGCCCTCCCCGTCGGTTCCCAATTCTGGCGAAGAGATACAGCCGCACATCAGCGAAACGAGCACAAACACGGTTAGTGCCAATGCTGAGGTACGTATAGGCATGTGGTTGCTCATGGTAGTTTCCTCCTTCTCCTTATAATTTTTCTATAATCTTGTTGCTTACCTGGGTATATAAATCTGTCGAAATTTTATGCTATGCAAAAAAACCAGTCCTACCTCATATCAACTCTCATCAGACTACATATTGGATATTAACTTTTTCCCTTTTTCCTTCGCCTTCCGCTCCTCCTCTTGATTCCAATCGGTATTTGGTGCTGGTATTCTCAATGGTTCTGGCTCCACCTCATTCTTCCACAATGCCACAACAGGATG
>JANJFQ010000024.1 GCA_025435355.1 Candidatus Methanophagales archaeon
CACTATCGTCAACAATCAAAACACGCGATTTGCTACATACGTAAAGTATTGAGCTGACGTCGTTGTTCGAGTAATTCGATTCGACGATGTCATGATCGCGATTGACCGTTATAAGGACGTCAAACATGCCTCGCTCTTTTTGCCATGCCACAGAAACGTTCTCTGTTTCACCATACGCGATATCAACGTTCTTTGTTTCAAACAAGTTGTTATCAATCCGGAACTCGACGAGGCTATTTTCCGCATCGCTACCTCCTCTATTTTCAATTTTAACGGATATATTCGCCGTTGTATCGCAAATATCAAAAATCAGGGAAGTGGGGACTAAATCCGCCTCAATTGTGGCTACACTAATATTTTCGGTTTTTATATTGTTCAGATAGTTCCGTTCCATAACATTATAATTACCGTTCAGTTCCACTTTCAGCTCGTGTATGCCGGGTTCAAGAGTTAAAGTAGGCGTTAAATTGACTTTATCGCTTGAAGGCACGTCTACGTTCATTATCGCATTTGCGGCGGCATCGTCTATAAAAATATCAATTCTCGCATTAACTGCATCTACCAAACCGATGTTCTTTACTTCAATGATTATGGTGTTATTTCCTTCGATGAGATAATCGTGTGATATACTACCCGCGACAAGGTCAGCAGCGTTGTTATCATCCATTAATATCCAATCTACAATATTTCTGATGAAGGTATTTTGAGCGGAATCTAAGGCATCTATCATAAAAGGAATGAACAGTGTTTTAGTGCCATTTCCATTAAATGCGACGATTGCCGAAGAACCAGTAGTGCCCCATTTAGCCAGTTCGACACCGCCGTTAGCTGGAATCAAAGAATCCGGATAGCGCGATAAGGTTCCATTGAACGAAATATTGTGGCGTAATGCTTTGAAAATCGGATGGTTCCGGGTTACGAGTATCGAAACGTTGCTTTGATTGCCTGAAAGGAAGAGGTCATCCTCAAATATGCTGTGCGTCACGTTTTTCATGAACTCATCGTAACCATGATCAAAAGCTATATCCGGTCCTTCTAAAACGAGGTCACCTCCTCCATTCCGTATGTAATTTATCAAAAGCTTTGCGCTATCGTCATCAACGTTATCGCTCCGGTAATTTCCAGTGCTCCAGATTACCGTGTCAAATCGCTCTAAATAGGATAAATTAGGAATACCACTCTTAGATTTATACCACACGCTTACACAATTGCTGTCATTCAAAGTTTCTATGAAACGTTCAGGATTGCTTCCTTCTTGCTCTGAAACCACTATGATATGAGGATTGGAACATTCACTAACTGCAAAATTATATTGACCGGATGAGGTGCAGAAACCAACGGAATCACAAACAGTTATGTTAAAGAGATATTGACCACTATCAACGGTATCCGCGAACGTCGCTGCTAAAGTAGATAACTCATTCATTTCTGACAGAGTTTTTAACGCTATCACTTCAATACTCCCTAAGGGATTTTCTATCGTGATATTCGCGGTAAGATCGCTGAGGTCATTTACCTCAACTTCAATCAAGGCAGGATTATTCCTAAAAATGCGGCTATCAAAATTTACAGCAGAAATAATGGGTGTTGAGTTGTCAATGATGAAGAACTTCTGTTCTTTTATATTGGCTTCTGCTTCATAGCTTGCGATAGCCTTTAACGTCATTATCCCCGGAGGCGCGTTTGCAGTCCAGCTTAAATTGAAGGTTGTTATTGAGCTTGCATTTACCTTCTTCCGTTCGCTCTCTATCGAACCAATCAAGTTATCACCTTCTAATATCTGTGCCTCAACCAATACGTCTAAAGATGAATCGCCAATGTTTTCGAAAACTACCTCAACCGGTAATGTTTCATTGAAAGGAATCTCGTGAGGGATTAATATTTCGTTAATCATACCATTTGTTACGTTATATTTGATAACATCGAATTTTTCATTTAACTCTGTTACATTCGCATGTAAATCAAGAATGAAAACGTCTAAAGCATATTCTCCTAATTCTGTCGTGTTTTCGAAGGTAGCGGTCCAGAGGTAAGTAGTTATGTTGGTGAAGTTTACTGAAAACGTTGTTTTTTTTGCGTCCGTGACCGTGGCATTTATCTTCTCAACGTTTCCAAAAGTTGCATTGATAAGGATCTCAACAGAGTCTCCTTGATACACCACTTCAGGGTATAATAACCGGTATTTATGCAGTTTATTTACATTTGGTGGAATAAATTTACTGACGTCTATTAAACCTGAGCCATACTTTACATCTTTCCCTGGCTCACCTAAATGAACACTTGTATATTCAATTATGTATTTCACCTGTTCTGGCGTTAAATTACGGTTCGATTGAAGCAATAATGCAACTGCTCCAGCGGCATGAGGAGCTGACATACTTGTCCCGCTCCGGGCTGCATAGCCACCGCCGGGTATCGAGGAATCTATGTTTACACCAGGTGCAACAACATCAGGTTTAACCGAGCCATTTACATAGCCGCCACTGGAAAAACACGCCCATTGATTATTCACATCAACAGCGCCAACAGATATGGCATCTGGAGAATTCCCGGGTGTTTCTACACCCATATATCCCTGACATGAATCACTTGGACAGCCCGGACCACAGTTACCCGTAGCAACCACAACTACAACTCCTGCTTCCACAGCATCCTTTATCGCTGTAAGCATTGGGGAGTTAAAGTCTGAGTAAGGAGCGCCTAAACTCATGCTAATCACGTCAGCGCCGTCATCTGTACTGGAATTACCATCCGGGTCAATAACCCAATTGATTGCATTTAGTATACCGACATCATCTCCATAGCCAGTGTCATTCAATACCTTTGCATTGATCAATAAAGCACCAGGCGCAACACCATTATAACTTTCACTGCTGACTTTTCTGCCAGCGGCAATACCTGCGCAATGTGTGCCGTGTCCATGTACATCATAAGTATGGTCTTCTCCGGTGAAAACTTTTTCCTGAATCACTTTTCCCTGTAGCATCGGATGCGTTGCATCAATACCCGTATCCAGGATGGCTATCTTGATACCAGAACCATTATATCCATTATCCCACATAACAGGAGCATTGATTTGCGGCACGCTATCATCCAAAAGTGCATGGTATATCCTGTTTGACCATACGCTCTTAACGGAATAGTGCTTTGCAATTTCTTCTACTTTATCGGCAGAAATATTTGCGGCAATAACATCTCCTGCCTTGTATTCTCCTATCACAACTCCTTCTTTTTTTGTAACCAAATCAGCGATTTTGTCGAGGTCATCCTCTTTTTCCAGTTGAACGAGAATGGTAATATTTTCTTTTTGCTTCTCCTGTATTTGTACCCGAAGTTCTTGGTGGATTTTTTGTTTTGAAACGTCAGTTATTTGCTTATCTCCTACAATAAAAGAATTGGCAGAACCACTCAATAGAAGTGCTATGATCGAGGCTACGGCTAAAGAAACGATAATTAATGCATGCTTCCCTGTTATTTTTCCTTCTTTCATTTCATGCACCTTCCGAACAAAGAAGACTCCACCATGGTTTTTTTACTTTTATCTCGCCACAGTTTGCATTCACGTCTATCCCAATGTCCATTGTCACGGGAAATATACCAAGAATCCTACCTTCTCTTGTCGCCTTTATTTTGTAAACAGGTTCTTGCTCAATGCTTTTCAATTCGATGCTCTTTATAGAACTGCCTTTTACCTTGTCGAGTGCCATGTCGGGTAAAATTTTGATCTCCTTCTTCATGTCCCCTGTTTTCACGTATATACCAGCAGTGTCCAATTCCAGAATAAGATTGGTACACACCATTACATCGTTGGAGTTCAATACCAAATTCTCATCGCCCTTTTCAATGGATATGTTATGTGGTTCTGTCTTATTGAACGTTACTCGTGCTTCGATAATCAAAGTCTCATTTTCATGCGTCAAATTAATGTTTTTTATTGGAATTACATGCTCGCTTATCTTTGATATGTTTCCTTCTATTGAAATTGTTTCTTTGGACTTTTGCATAGGTACAATCAATTGATGCTCTGTAGAGATGTTTAACTGCGTGGGGATCACAAATCTATCTGTGTTTGCTTCGGTATATGCTGATAGATTTTCTACTTCGATTACAGGGTTTGTTGTTTTAGGAGGATCTGTGATAACTACTTCTCCTCCGCCCACGATTCCTACGCTCATGAGCAATGCCAAAGCGCATACAATTGCTGCTATTTTTTTCATTTTTTCACCCCTTATAATTTTTTGATTGGTGTGAATACAGTGTATTCACCACTTCACGTTCCTTAATAAGCATAACAACATCTTCATGCCCCGCAAGTTTTGGATTGATTTCCAAAAGTGTTTTGATGAACTTTTCCGTGACCTGGAGAACTTCCTCGAGGAAGTCAATGTATGGTATTATAGTGCTGCCTGTGATGTCCTCTCCTGATCCAAATTTTAGTTGCACCTCATCACCAGTTCTCTTGAAACTGAATTGCAAAGGATCGTCCATAAACTCTACTACATGCTCTCTTTCATCAAAATGTTTTGCTTCTGATAATAGGCTATAGAAAAATGCCCATAGATACTCGGTATCTGTAAAATCATATTTTTCTCTGTTTTTGGACCATGGTGGTTTCAACAATATATCATCAAATCGTATGGAAAGCTCACTAAATGTCCATATATCCAACGGTGAACAAGCATCTTTGGGATATATCTTTAACCTTCGCTTATCTCCATATTTCTCCAAACGACCAAAATTTATTTTAAAGTTAGCCATTTTTATCATTTATTGGTTTTATGATCCCAAGGGATAAGAAGAGATGATTCTGCTATGCACAATAGATCTAAAGTTATACTCAACAATCGTTTTCACTTTTCTTCCATCTCCAAACGGTTCATAGGTATATTCCCACCTGTTGATATATCCCTGTTTCTTTACTGCATTACCTTCTCTAATGCTTTTCTGAATCCATTCCTGTATTTTCTTCTCATCGCTAACACCAAATTTCTCTGAAAAAAGATCCCCTCCTGGTATCTCACCAGTGATATGTTTCTTCTTTATATGCGTCCAACCGTAATCATCACTTCCTTTCACTATAAGACAAACATCTTGGACACTTTCACCACCAACATTTACAACACCCCTTGTATCGGCCATCATCTTCAGTAACTGGTCTTCACCGATTTCTTCTAACGGGTCAATAACCCCTGTCTTTCTAACACCCCTCACATATACCGCTAACTTCTCGGGATTAACCTTATTCGTGTCAATGACGTTCCTCTCCACACCCTTCGATGTTATCTCAACAATTTCTTCCTTATACCGCTTCACCAACGTATTAACAAACCCTTCGCCATACTTCTTAAATATCTTCGCTAATCCTTTCTGTGCATCATCACCCCATTCTTTCAATGCTTTTCTGCCAATCTCTGACTTTGCCATCCACTCTGCTGTATCATCGGACATCTCAGCCAAGTTTTTACCTGCTCTATCAGCTTTACCCTTTCCTAAACCGCCCAGAAGATCCTTCCCCGTTTGCTTGTCAACGTTCTTTAAAGCCTTATTCCACCCATTTAGAGCCGGTTGACTTAATTCATCCCACCACGGGACGTAATGTATGAAGCCCAATTTAAATCCGATGCCTTCAAACCATTTAGCCGTCCAACGGACACCACCTTTAACATATTCTACGTTACCACCTGCCTTTGTTTTTATAACCCGTCCCGTCTCGCCAATATTATCCACAAATTTTAGAACACGACCTTTCCCAACGGCCATTGCAAGACCATGCCCCGCAATTCCGGCAGGTATAAATGGTGATACAGCATCGCCGACGAGCATCGCCTCTTCAAACTTGCACCTGTCCGCAGTAGGTCCGGCATTCTCGCGGATTTCGGCAACACAATTCCTTATGTCGCCTACACAGCCTTTGGTCGCATTTATGCACTGTTGAACGCCAAAAGAGCCTTCCTCTTGATACACGCACTTACAAAATTCATCCGTGCTCCATGCAACTGAAGCAACGTCAATAACAGCCATCGCAACAGCCACAGGCGCTATTTCCGGTGTGAAATTGTCAATTCGTGAGAAATTAGAGCAGTCACCTTTTGATTGCGCCACACGCGATTCACCGGGCAGTGTTGCAATGAAATTAACAACTTCTTTTGCTTCGTCCACGGTTATATCCCGCGATTTCTGATACTCTCCTTCGTAATCGGGATTCGTTATCCTGTATCTTATGTCTATATGGTGATTGCCGTATGGGACATCCTCGATGTATGCATACCCAAAAGGATTGGTCAATGCCCTTTCTTCGCTATCCACATACACATAAACGTTCGCTACTGGATAGCCATTGATATTATCCACGTTTACCTGGAGATCGCCTCTATGCGTGTCGCAGTCGCAATCAAAATACGAATACTCATTTCCATCAACATAAACCGTTTGAGAATCGCAATAACTTCCATCCGGGCACTCAACCTTCACCTCACGGTAGCCGTAACCCGCGCTTACCGCATTCTTACCAAAAGATTCGGTAGTCCCTTTATATTCACCTTCGAGATAAACCTTCGCTCCGGGCAGTGGATTATAGTTGTCGTTTATGTTATCAACGTCCACGTAGATTGTTCCCACATCACAGGGGTCGCATTCCGGCGCTCCATCTGTGCATCCGCATCGGCATTCCAGACCGTAGCACCTGCATCCATCGTCCCAATAACAATTGAACAATTTTAGGTTCTTATCCGGACCGTAACACATATAGTTGAACACGGAGCAATCAGGTGTTGGATTGATATTCTGCGTGCCGATGTCAACATCTCCCATCAGAAGGAAACAATCATCGCCTTCGCTGTCAACAAGCTTTATTCTATACGCTTCCGTGATGACAATGTGTATTTTGTAATGTCCCGCATTGGCGGTTACAGAGAAGTATCCGGTGCTATCTGTGGTATCTGAGGCGATGAACTCGTCGAAACAATCGTGTAACTCGACCGTTAAACCCTCTAACGCATTGTTGTCGAGGTTTTTGATATAACCGTGTAAGGTCGTTCTGGTCGTGATGGTGAGAAGATAAGTATAAGCATCGGGAGCATAGTAATAACACTCGGTTCCGTTCACGATGAAGAGATAGGTGATACTGTTGTAGGTGACCTTCAGTTTGTAAGAACCCGCCGCAGGCGCTTTCAAATAGAAAGCTCCGTTAATGTCGGTGGTATCTGAGGTAACGGGCGTGTCATTACAATGAGTCCACTTCACGATTGCCCCTTGAACCGGATTTTCGTCTTCGTCCTGAACCACTCCGCTTAAAATGGCAAAACCATTGCATGGATTTTCTCTTGTATTCCAACAACTACCATTACAGTAAAATGTTTTTATATAATCACAACCACCGGAATCACAACCCGCCTCGCTAAAACAATTCCCTTCTTCATAACAGTAGTAATACCCATTGTCTATCTCACAGCTGCATCCACTAAGAGTACCGCTACATGAGGGAGTGCAAGAGTTGGGATAGCCAGATGGATTACATTCACCTCCTGCATGGAAATAACAGGTTACTGTGCTTGTTGATAAGGTTGAGTAATCAAGTGCACTATCAACAAAATCTGAGTGTATATTTATTGGACTTTCAGATGTTACAACCTCACCTGACACTATGCCGCCGAAGAGCTGCGAACCCAGTATTAACGCTATAATTAAAATCCCTATAATCGTTTCCATCGCTTTGCTTTTTTCGCCTTTCAATTATCTTATCACGCCTCCTTATCCTGGTATGACGTAGCAACGGCAGTTTGACTTAGGAACGAAAATTGCGTATATAAATTTTTCGGTTTTTTCTCAGGCAGGTTTTCCAAAAGTCGATAAAATTAAAGAACTTCTTTCTGACTCAGTAACCCTTTTATTTCACCGCTACTGCCTCAAGCGAAGATAGTATGTCTTTTAGACTGTCCGGGTGTAAAAACAGCAGGATACAGCCGTAGATTGCATTCGCTTCTTCCTGAAAATTGCACTTGAACAGGATGAAGTGCTCAGTTTCTCGTGCTTGTACCACTACTATTATTGCGCTTTCCCGCAACTATTTTCCCTACCGCTATCAGTTTTCCCGTATTCTCTATCGACACGACTTCCACAGTTGGCACTTCAATATTTATTGTCAATCCCGTCATCTCTGCCAGAGAGGTTACCGCATGACACGAGGTTATGTTGCAAAACTCGCAGAGTGCATCCTTCTGAAAAGAGTTTCGCATTTTTTTCTACATCGCCTCCTTATCAAAAAAGCATCCGAAGTCGTTTAATTTTGAACGGTTCGTTATGCTATAATTATCTATATATATTATGGCATCTTTTAAAAGTTATTATCAATTCAATTTTTTTTAACACGTATTTGAAAAGTATTTTAAATTTATCCAACCAAGCACTGTTTTCTTTGTAATCGAGAACGGACCACGAACCCAATAACAACGCTCATCAGCCAAAAGAGTTAACACGAATTTCTCTTTTTCAACTTCTAACATCACCGATCCTCCATTCCGCCTTCCTCAATATCCCTCTCAGCGTTCGCACCTCCCTACCGGTAAGTTCTGCTCTACCGAGAATTCTTCGGAGCATGAGCAAAGTCTTCTCTTTCTTCTGCTCTCTGTAACCAATCTCATCCAAAAACGTTTTCACGTGCACGAATAAACGCTCCTTATCCGCTACGTTTGCCAATTTCAGCATCGGTCCGGAAGTGGAAGCCATTCTTACTTCGCTTAATTCGTACAGAACCACTGCAACGGCATGTGAGAGGTTCATCACAAGATACTCGTGACTCGTGGGTATGCATACAACGATGTCGCAAAGCATAAGCTCTTCATTCTTTAGTCCTGTATCCTCTCTGCCAAACAGAATGGATACGACTCCGCTTTTACCTCCATCTATTCCTTCAACCTTCTCTTTTAATTGCCGTGGCGAGAAAAAGGGCATTCTAATATGTTTATTAGCGGAAATGCCGTGCTTGGCTGTTGTGCCAGCAACGATGACCGAGTTTTCAACCGCTTCTTCTATCGAACCCACAATTTCAGACGTTTTTAGCACTTCATACGCGTGAGAGGCAACAGACATCGCTTTTACTCCTATATCCGGAGGATTTACCAGGTAAAAGTCCGCGAAGCCAAAGTTTTTTATTACCCGCGCCACTGCCCCTATGTTCTCTTCGCTCTTCGGTTCCACAAGGATTGTTCTTATTTCCATAAACCTTTCTTTAAAAAAGATTGTTATTTAATCCTCTTCCATACTTTCCGCAATCTCTTTAAGCAAACTTGAAAATTCTTTAAGACCTTTTCCCGCTTCTATCTGGTCATCCGGTGACATTTCAAAAAGGTCTTTCTCCATTATCGAAGAGAGCATCGCCAGTTTCGTTACAAAGGATGCTATTTTAGCTGATAATTCTGAGTCCGCCTCTACTGCTAAAAACAACCCTTCGATGTCAGTACGAAAAAGCTTTCTCATAAGTTTCTCGGATTTTCTCAGTTCTTTATCCATTTCCACTATCTCTCCCATCATCACGAGCATATCTCCAAATTTACTTAACCCGTACGCTAGTTTCATCAATTCTTCTTTAGAAAGTTCCGGCTTCCTTCTTTTTCTCTTAACCCGCTTAGCTTCACTCATCAATCATCCTCTTCAAATCAATCACTAATTCCTCCTTCACTCCATCTTCCCTGTTACCTCCGCACACTATACCTCTAACGCCTAGTATATCTGGTTCTATCTCCTTTATCGCAGGTATATCCTCGAATTTAAACGAGCCGGCAAGAGCAGTCTCCAGTCCCTGCGCTTTCGATTCCGAAACAAACGTCTTAAGCTCTTCTACACTTAGAAACTCCAGCGTTGTCCGCCCATCCTTTATACCTGTGTCCACCATCGCCACGTCTATATCCACTTCTTTCACAATTTCTGCGATTTCGAAAGGCGAAATCGAATTTATTCGTTTGTAGTCGGAATAAAAAGCAGAAACGACTTTCTTAGTTGGTGCGAAGTCTTTCACCGCTTTTACAACCCCGGTAAGCAAATCTACCGCCTCTTGCCTCGTTTTTATATCGAACAACCCCACTTTTATGTATTCCGCACCGGCTGCCGCAGCACCTAACGCGGCTAAAGAAGCAGTTCCTGGCTTATAATCGAAATTCCCTATTGCAGCACTTATTTTTACACCATCTCCTTTCTCTTTTTCTACCAATTCTTTTATGGATTTTATAACCCAGGGGAAATTAGCACCCAGAGACCCCTCTTTAGGATTCTTTACATCTACAATATCGGCATTTCCACGAATCACCGCCTTCGCTTCCTCCACATCCTTCGGACTCACCAACAATTTCATTTTTCTCAAACCCCCTTTACAAAACCTTCCTTACCTTTATCATTTATCTTTTTAATATCTTAACTCCTTCTTCATTTCCCACGTGCACCTCAGCAGCATTCGTGAATATTCCATGCTCGACAGAGCCGACAATAGAAGAAAGAACACTGCTCATACTCTTCGGGTCCTTTATGATGCCGAAATCCGCATCGATTATTACATTCCCGCTCTCCGTTATAAAATATCCGCCTTTATTTCCGCCTATCCTTAAAATAGGCACTCCGCTAAGCTTTTTCACCTGTTCCTCTACCGTTTTCACAGCGTATGGTAAAACCTCTAAAGGAACAGGTCTATTTAGCGTTCCCACCATTTTCTCTTCCTCGATGCAGATAACAAGTTTTTTCGCGGCGTAAGACACTATTTTTTCCCTCGTATGCGAGCCCCATCCGCCTTTGATTAAAATTAGTTTTGAATCCACCTGGTCTGCGCCATCTATGCATATATCCTGATAAGGATGCTCAGAAAGCGAGGTAAGATGAATTCCACATTCTATCGCTAACATCTCTGTTCTAAGCGAAGTAGGAATGCCAAAAACCTCAATCTTATCCTCCTTTATCCTCTCTCCTATCCTTCGTATCACGAATTCCGCCGTAGACCCCGTGCCAAGACCTACTACCATACCGTCTTTTATCAAAGAAGCTGCCGATTCCGCCGCTTTTTCCTTCTTCTTTCTCTTTTTATCCTCATCCATCTTCATTATTCTCAATTGGTGTTTTTTCCTTCTTTTATAAGAACTTTTCTATTTTTTTAGCGCTGAACAAAAACATATTAAGAACGCGTTTATATCTATGATATAATGGCAATGCAAGGCAGTAGCGTGGAATGGACAGAGAAATACCGACCAAAGAAGTTAAAAGGAGTTGTAGGCAACGGAAAAGCGACAGAAGAGTTAAAAGAGTGGGCTGTGGATGTCCATAAAGCAAAGTCTAAGAAAGCTGCTATACTTCACGGACCTCCGGGCTGTGGAAAAACATCAGCAGCGTATGCTCTTGCTTCTGAGCTCGGATGGGAGGTCATTGAGCTAAACGCATCAGACCAGAGAAGTGAAGGTGTGATAAAAAGTATAGTGGGACCGGCTTCCACAAGCAATACGTTTAGCAAGACGACGAGGTTAATCATTTTGGACGAGGCTGACAATCTTCATGGTAAAGAAGACCGCGGTGGAACAAAGGCGATAACGGAGATAGTGAAAAGAAGCACACAGCCGATAATCCTCATTGCCAACGATAAATACAGGATGGGGAAAACGTTGCTTCGGAATTGCAAGGTAATTAAGTTCCAGAGGATAAAACCAGGGACGGTTTTCCGTCTGCTGAAAGAGATAAGCGGTGAAGAGGGAGTAGAGATAGGAGACGAAACACTGCTTATTCTCGCTAAAACCGCGAATGGTGATTTGAGGTCTGCAATAAACGACCTGCAGGCTATTTCCATATCGGGATTGAAGCTGGAGAAAAGCGATATAGCGACCGGGAAAAGGGACGTTGAGGAGGACATTTTCGATGTATTAAATAAAATTTTCGGAGCATGCGGCATGCAAGAAGCTCTTTTCTCGCTTTACGGTGTTGACAAGACGCCAGAGGAAAGCATACAATGGATATACAAGAATTTTTCGTATGAATATGATGACGAAAGCTTTTTGCATGGTTTGCATTACCTGAGCAGGGCGGATACGTTCTTAGGATGTGCAAGAAGTAGCGAGAATTTCAAGTTCTGGCGATACGCATCCAGTTTAATGGCTTGTGGCGTGCTTTCTGCAACAGAGATGCAGAGTGGGAGAAGAGAAGAATGGCAAAGGCGATATTTTCGTTCGCCCTGGCAGCGGCAGCAGCGAGGCGGTGAAGATAGGAAATCAGCACCGATAAGAGAAGAAATAGCGAAGAAAATAGGTGCGTATTGCAAAGTGCCGCTGAGCTATGCTCGATTCTTTGTCGTTCCTTTTTTGAAGTTTTTTTTCGCGGACGAAAGAAAGGCAGGGGCTATTACGACATCGCTGCGGCTGGATGTCCCCCAAATAGCTTTTTTACTGGGCGATACGGATAAAGAGGGAGGCGAAAAAGCGAAGAGAATATACCACGACGCGTTTGCAATTGCGGTAAAAAAAGGGAAGGAGAGGGTAACGGGAGAGGAAGGTGTGGTTAAAGCAGAAGTTGGAGAAGAAGAACTAATAATAGCAAAGGAAGGCGAGGAAAAGGAGGTGAAAGAAACGAGAAATCAAAAGACGTTTGCAGATTTCTTTTAGAAAAAAGAAAAAATGTTATGCAAAGAGAATATAAAAAACACGGGTTCTTCTTTTTTGTCCCGTCGGACGGCAGAAACAGGGAACTCTGGTGCTTGAAACCCGGTGAATCGGAAATAAACTGCGGATGCCGGGTTTTAGAGGTATCGAAAAAGGAGATAAGGACGACAGAAGGAGCTAAAAAAGTTGTTCTTAGCGGAATAATTGCAGACTACGGTGCAAAAATCCCTTTTGTTTCCTGGGACGAGCGAGAAGAGCTTGCAATGGATAAAGTAGTGCAAATTGAGAGTGCATACGTGAAGAAGTGGAAGGGACTGGCTGCGCTGTATATAGGGAAAAACACGAGCGTAATCGAAAAGGACGTTGAGTTCCCCGCTCGAACTGAGTTGATGAAACCTAAAAAGAGGACGATAGAAGAAATAGTCGGTTGCGAAGGTGCGTTTGATGTAATAGTAGAAGGGGATATCGTATCAGTATCGAGGAATGAAGAAAAGAATAAAAGGGTGCTGGTATTAGACGATGGTACAGGTGCGGTATTTCTGGAATTAAGAGAAAAAGAAGTGGATATTTTATTTGGAACGCCAGTTAAAGCAAGAGGAAATGTGGTGCAATCGGAAATAGGCTATGTGTTAATTGCTGAAAAGGTTAAAATAATGGATGGAGCGGTTATGATAAAGGAGATGAAGAACTTTTTGTGCCGGTGTACCTGATTGATATGCTCTGCTTGGATACAGGTTTGATCTGCATCTTCACAATTTCTCGGTTTTCGTTTCCGTCAACGCTTTTCTTTAAAAAGAAAAGGGTTGAATTAGAAGATTTCCACTTCCGTTACGCAATTGGGACACACTATCTTTCTTTTCAATGCTTCTCCGGTTATCCCCGGGGTTGTTATGCCTTTTATCCGGTGTGCCGGATGCGTATCCTCTATCGTTACTTCTATCGAGCAAGTTTTACACAGTGAAACGCCACAGACACTGCACTTCTCCGTTGCTTCTCTTCTTTTACAGATGCCACAAATCTCTCTCATTTTTGTCTATCCTTAATAAAAAACCTTTTCTTAGAAAGAAAAGCTTTACCAAAAGAAATATCATACATACGACAAAGGCAAATAGAGGATAGAACTAACAAATGAATACAAGGATTAAGATGCGAGTGCCTGTGCGTTCTTCGTTAGAAGAAATAGAAGAATACAAGCCCGGTGAATCAGCAAAAGGGGCGATAAAGCTGAGCTCCAACGAAAATCCTTTGGGACCCAGCCCGAAAGTGTTAAAAGAAATAGTTGAGAGCATAGAAGAAAGGGAACTGAACCTGAGCGTGTATCCATGGGAAAGGAATGAGGAAGAGCTTAGAGATGAAATTTCAAGCTATATCGGCGCAGGTATTGGAAAAATCGTTATGGGTGCTGGCATAGATGGCGTTTTAGATACGCTTGTTAAGATTTTTATTGAGAATGGCGATGAAGCGATAATACCTGTTCCCACGTTTTCACTATACGAGTCGCTTGTAAGAATAGCAGGTGGCATACCGGGGTATATAAAAAGGAGAAGAGAAGAGAACTTCAGCATACCCATCGAGGAATTAATTTCCGCATGCAACGAAAAGACAAAGATGATTTTCATTTCCTCGCCTAACAACCCAACCGGGAATTGCATACCTGAAGCGGAAGTACGTGAGATAGTAGAATCAGTGCCGAAGGCAATGATCGCCATAGACGAGGCGTATGTGGAATTCGCAGGTTCGTCATTGGTGAACTTGGTGAAAGAGTATGCCAATGTGCTTGTGATGAGAACTTTTTCAAAGGCTTTTGCTCTCGCAGGATTACGAATAGGCTATGCGGTAATACCGGAATGGCTCGCAAGCACGTATAAAAAAGTTTCTATGCCTTTCTCCATTAACAGCGTCGCTATAAAAGCGGCAATCGCAGCATTACGAGACAAAGAGCATTTGCGTAAAAGTGTAGAGCTGGTGAAACACGAGAGAGGATTTCTAATAGAAACCTTGCAGCGGTTCTTCACTGTATATCCCTCAGAAGCTAATTTCGTGCTCGTGGCTGTTTCTCCGCGGAAATCGTATGCGGTGTGTGATGCGTTGATGAAGAACGGGATAATGGTAAGAGATTGCGCCTCATTTAGAGGCGCTGGAGATTCTTTTATCCGGATTACTGTGGGAACAAGGGAGCAGAACGAGCTCGTTGTGGAAGTGTTGCGTGCTATCGCTTCGTCAGGAACTTCTCGAACTCGATTATGAAGAATGCCGGGAGCGAGACTAAAATCATGAGTATCCACCATTCGGCAGGTATGGGTGCGGTTCTAAAAGGGTTAACGCCGATAAACCGAGGAGCATAGATTATCGTAAGCTGCAGTCCGAGAGTTATTGCAATGCCGATAAGCACCCATTTATTTGAGAATGGACTGAACCTAAATGCCGATTCTGTTATTGACCTTGCTGTAAAGAGGTAGCAGATGTGAACCAGCATTACAGTGGTGAACGCTGCTGTTTGCGCCGGCTTCAGTAGTTCCTTGAGTAGTTCCTCGTCCACTACTGACCCGGAAATGACCGGCATCCCGTAGTAATAATACACCAGGAACCCTGCGAGTGCCATTACCAACGAGACTAATCCGACTTTCTTGAAAAAAGGACTATCGGTTATCTGTTCCTTAGGATTGCGAGGGGGTCTTTCGAGTAACCCCTTTTCCTTTGGCTCTTTAATGATGGGCAGTGCGAGAGCTACCGCATCAACCAGATTTATCCACAGGATTTGCACTGGCTCGATAGGAAGGCGAAGCGCAAAAAGGCTTATAAATGGCGCCAGTAATATCGCACCCAATATCAATAGGGTTTGACCACCATTTGTAGGAAGCGTGTAAAGAATTACCTTCCGGATGTTCTCGAATACATGTCTGCCCTCTTCCACCGCGGATACGATGCTGGCGAAGTTATCATCCGTTATAATCATATCCGCGGCTTCCTTGCTCACTTCGGTTCCAGTTATCCCCATTGCAATTCCTATGTCCGCGGCCTTTAGCGCCGGTGCATCGTTTACACCATCGCCAGTGACGGCGATAATATGCCCCCTACTCTGCAACTGTTTGGTTATTCTGAACTTATGTTCCGGGGCAACCCGGGCATACACCGGTACGGTATCCACAACTTCATACAACTCTGCATCGCTCATTCTTGATAGCTCTTCCCCTGTCAACACTGTATCCTCACCACCGCCAATTCCCAACTGCCGTGCAATAGCTTTTGCAGTCTGCGCATGGTCGCCGGTAATCATCACTACCCTGATTCCTGCACGTTTGCATTTCTGGACTGCTTCCTTCACTTCTTCTCTGGGCGGGTCCATCATCCCCTGGAGTCCGAGGAAAGTCAGTCCTTCCAAATCTTCAGAATTGAGTACCTTTTTATCCTTCGGCACGAGCTTATATGCCATACTCAGGACCCTCAAAGCTTCTCCCGCCATCTCATCCGCCTCTGCCAATATCTCCTCACTGCGCAAAGGCTCTATATTTCCATTTACCAACTTGTTCTGGCACATCCTTAGAACCCGCTCCGGCGAGCCTTTTACATAGATTACATTCTCATCCGCACCTTCGTGCAGAGTTGCCATATACTGCTGCTCTGCCGCAAAAGGTATCTCATCCAGTCTGTGAAGGTGCGTGGTAATCCCGGCTTTGCTTGCGGAGACCACCAAAGCGCCTTCCGTGGGGTCTCCTACGATGCCGTATCCTCCATCGCCTTTATTTTCTACAAGGGTGGCGTTGTTGCACAGATAACCAGCTTTCAACGTTTCAGTCAGCTCTTTACCTTCTTGCTCCGGATTAATCGCTCTATTCCCGAAAATGAACTCTCCCGAAGGTTCATACCCGACACCACTCACCATGTATTCCTTTCTCCCGCAGTATATCCTCGATACGGTCATTTGATTTTTGGTAAGTGTGCCAGTTTTATCGGTGCATATAACCGTGGTGCAGCCAAGTGTTTCTGCTGCTGGCAATCTCTTTATAAGCGCATTTCTACGCGCCATTGTTGTTACACCAAAGGCTAAGGTTATGGTCAATATAGCCGGCAGACCTTCCGGTATCGCCGCAACCGCTAAAGACACCGAGGTAAGGAACGAATACGGAAGCGAAAATCCAAAAAATACCGCCAGTATGAAATTAAGAGCGGCAATTGAGAGGATAGCAATTACAAGCAATCTGGTGAAGTCCGCCATCTTCCGCATTAGTGGTGTGGTGATTTTCCGTGTCGCTTTCATAAGTTTTGCGATTCTGCCTATCTCACTATGCTCACCAGTGCCTACCACAATCCCCTGTCCAGAGCCACGCGTGATGAAGGTGCCACTGAAAGCCATGCAGCGCTGATCTGCCGGTGATATGTCCGGCTTCGAGATGGGCTCGGTATTCTTTCTCACCGGGACCGATTCTCCGGTGAGTGTCGCCTCATCTGCACTCATGGTTTTTGCGTAGAACAGCCGCAGATCCGCTGGCACTCTAGCTCCCTCTTCCAACAGAACCACGTCGCCAGGAACCAATTCACGTGCAGGTATAACCTTCTTCTCACCATCTCTGAGCACGGTACACTCCGGCGTCATCATCCTCTCCAGCGCCTCTACCGAAGCTTCAGCTTTTCCCTCTTGAATGAATCCCATTATCGTATTGGCAAAGACCACCGCCAGAATAACCGCAGTATCCATCCACATATCCAGAATGGCGGTAACGAGAGCGGCAGTGAGCAAGACATATATTAAAGAGCTGTGGAACTGTAGTAGAAATCGGATGAGTGCGCTTCGCGTCTTGAACTTCAGCTCGTTATAGCCATATATTCCAACCCTTGCCTGTGACTCGCTGGAGCTGAGTCCAGCACTTCCTGATTCTAAGGCTTCAAAAATCTGTTCCACACTCAGTTGATACCATCTTTTCGCTTTCTCCAATGCTTACTCCTCCAACTGTAAATAACTTGGGTAAAGAATTTATAGTTAAATATCGAAATCGTTTACAAAATAATGGCAAAAGGGGAAAAGTTGATACCAGAATTTTATGAAATCCCTGCGAAAGATATCATGGATAAGAGGGTATGGGATCTGCCTCTAATAGAAAAAGATGCAGGCATAGACCACGTTTTATCTATTCTAACTGGAAACGACCATGTATGGGTTGTTGAAAGCAAAGGAAGCAAAAAGATGGTAGGAATAATAACAGAACACGATATTTTAGATATTTTTTCTCCAAGAAAAAAAGTTTCATACTTTGGATTACCAAATAAAAAGTCATTACATTATGAAACTTTTGAAAAAGCTGGGCATGTCATGTCCAGGAATCCAATAAGATGCAGCCCAGATGAAAAAGTGAAAGACGCATTGAATAAAATGATAGTTCATAGGATAAGGAGAATTCCAGTAGTAAAAAATGATGAGATAATGGGCGAGATAACGCTCCATCACTTGATAAGAAAATTTTATGCTTTCGTAAAAACTCCAATTAAAAAAGAAGATTATTGATGGTAATAGAAAATATCATTTTATTGATTGGAATTGCACTCTCTTTAGGGTTTGTTATAGGAAAAATAACCCATCATTTACGTCTCACAGCAATAGTTGGATATATTGTCGTTGGTATAATATTGGGACCTACAACTCATCTTGTAGAATTGGGTTATTATGAGATCAATATAATAGTTAGCTTCACGCTCGGGTTAATCGCTTTTATTATTGGAGGAAGTTTTACGATCGATTTCTTAAAGAGACTTGGAAAACCAAGCATTGCAATTACAATAATCCAGTCTCTTGCAACCTTTTTAATTATTACCTTAGGCGTTTTTCTTTTTACACATAATTGGAATATTGGTTTGCTTTTGGGTTCGATAGGTGTGGCAACTGCACCAGCAGGTACGATAGCGGCTTTACATGATTGTAAAGCGAGAAGAGGTACTTTGAGTAAGATGACTACCGCAATAGTCGGACTGGATGATGGAGTTGCAATAATCATTTTCGTAATCGCTATCGCTATTGTAAAGGCTTTACTCGGTGGATCCCTATCCATTTCTTCCACGATCGTGAAGCCATTGGTAGAAATTTTCGGTGCGATTGCTTTAGGAATTGTAATTGGGGCAATACTAGCATATTCAGCGAAGAAAAGTAGGGGAAGAGAGAGCATTCTAATAATCTCCTTGGCTGGCATTTTAATGTGCATTGGATTTGCAGAAATCTTCAATTTGTCATCAATATTGGCATGCATGTTTTTGGGAGCGACTTTCATTAATTTAGTTCCGAGTATAGGCGGAACGTCTTTTGAAATCATAGAGGGTATTCTCCCCCCAATTTACATCATATTCTTCATCGTGGCGGGGCTGGAACTAAGACCAGATCTATTGATCAAAATGAGTATGGTAGGTATAATTTATATTGGATGCAGGCTAATCGGAAAAATGAGCGGTGCATTCATTGGTAGTAAATGGGTGAGGGCGGAACCAGTCGTTCAAAAATATCTGGGACTTGCTTTATTATCCCAAGCGGGTGTAGCAGTTGGTTTAGCATGTATGGTTGCTGGTGAACTTTCATCTTATGGAAAAGAGGGTGCATACCTTGGCGCTATGGCAATTACAATAATTGCGGCAACAACCGTCGTTTTTGAGATAATTGGTCCTATAGGGGTTAGATACGCGGTTAATAGAGCAGGAGAGACGGAAAGAGAATAATGCATCGACGAATTTTAGATTCTTGAACTCTCGGTCTAATCCTTTCGGACATCGGTCCCTGGAATTCCCAGTCAAATAACTGGCTGCCAGCAATGCCGAAAGTTGGGTGTATAGCGATGAAAAGCAAAATAACACCCATTCCTCAAATCCACTGCGTGAAATCCTTTTCATTATGATTTTATTTTTTCAACTATAATCTTATCAGTACCCACTTTCCGCTATATGTTTAATTCCCATAAAGAACGAATAAATAACACACGGTAGTAAAATTACTAACAATACAAATTCAAAATTAGCTTCCCCCCATCTATTTATATCGGCTATCCCATCGTTACCAAAAAATATCCACATAAACGTGATAAACATCACTAAAAATCCTGTAAAACTTGTTACAATGCCAATAAATTCTATTATTTTCATTTTTTACTACTAATTAATAAGTTCAGGGGGTGCTCCTAAAAAACCGCAGTAGCTGGTTAGAATCTAATGTTAGAACCTAAAGTAAGATTCGCGTGAAAAAAAGCTCGTATGAAGCTTTTTCCGTAACGCTTTTCTAAAAGGGGGTGGTTTGAAAAGAAGATGAAAGTTGGTTATGCAAGAACACGTTTAATGGAGCTAACTCCATAGAATCACGATAAGGATTAATCCCATAGCGATTCCAGAACCAATTGTCCCTATACTTATGTCTTTGTAGAACGTTCCTGGCTTCGATTTCGATGAATTTTGTCATCTTATCTTTTCATTTTATGCCCAAAGTCCACGATTTCGCTTTGTAGTAAGTTGGTTTTTTTCTACACATCCAGCAAAAAAAAGTCATATTTGGAAAAGACTACTCGAACCAGTTATTCGGGACCTTCTCTTCAGCACCCCTGGGTCTTGAGATATATGCCTCGTATTCCCCACTATTCTTATCGAACACGAACCGGTAAACGTTCTTGAAGTAAGCCCAATATTCTACGTATGGGTTTCTCGCATCACTGAGTGTTACAATTACAGAGTTATCATCCTCGGAGACAGAGTATACCAGGGAGTCAATCTCTTTGGGTAGGCTTGATTCATACAGCTCAGTTGCCCTATCAATGTACTTCGAAGCAGTTTGCACACCAGTATGTGATACTTTTTCGATGT
>JANJFQ010000108.1 GCA_025435355.1 Candidatus Methanophagales archaeon
CCCGAATTGGAGCAGATGGCTAAGGAGAGTTTATGATAATGAGAAAATAAGAATTTGCGTCACTGGCTCATCCTCTAAGATGTCAAGCAGAGAAATCCCCACCGAGCTGCGAGGACGGTTTCTCGAAATACAGCCTTCCTCTGTTCTCTTTTAAAATTAAGAATCAGTTGCAATACGCCAGGAAAGTATATTTTATCGACACATCTTTTTTAAATCTATTGTCTACAAGATTCTCAAAAAACAGCGGCAGGCTTTATGAAAATCTCGTTTTTATTGAGTTAAAAAGAAGACTAGCAAACGACCCAAACCAGGAGATATACTACTGGAGGTCTCCGCGGAAAGAGGAGGTCGATTTTGTACTTAAGCACGGACTAAAAGTTAAAGAGCTAATACAGGTCTGCTACGATATTAACGATTATGATACGAAAAAGAGGGAGACAAAAGCGTTACTTAAAGCGAGCAAAGAGCTTAAATGCAATAACCTGTTTGTTATTACCGAGGATTACGACGCCTTTGAGGAAATGAATGGAAAGAGAATCGAGTTCATTCCTCTATATAGGTGGCTATTGCGTCAAATAAAGAAACCACAAGATTACACAGATTAACACAAGACCAGAAATCAGAGAAGAAGAAATAAGTTTTATAAGTCTTAGATGCAAGAATTAAGTAGTGATAATGGCGACAAGAGAAGAAGATTGGCTAAGGCAGGCAAAAAGAGATTTGGAGCATGCTCGGCATGCTCTTGAGGATGAGGATTATGAATGGTCCTGTTTTGCAGCTCAGCAAGCTGGGGAAAAAGCAGTGAAAGCTCTGTATCAGAAACTCGGTGCTGACGCATGGGGACATTCAGTAAGCACTCTGCTTTCTAATCTACCCGCTAAAATTTACCCTGAAGATGTTTTAATAGATAAAGCAAAGGAACTTGATATGCATTATATCCCTTCACGTTATCCTAATTCCTACCCTTCCGGGGCACCTTTAGATTTTTATACAAGAGCAAGAGCAGAAGGAGTAATAGGATATGCAGAGGAAATTATCGCATTCTGTGAGGATAAGATATTTCAATAAGAAGTCGGTGGAAGAATCGCTCAGGGAGTATCTGAAAGAGATAGAAGTAAAACACCCTGAAGTAGAGCGTGTGCTCCTCTTCGGCTCCTTTGTTCGTGATGAATGCGTGCCTGGAAGTGATATAGATTTGCTTGTAATATTGAAAGAGTCAGAAGAGTCTTTCTTAGAAAGGATACCACACTTTTTACCTTCTCGGTTCCCGGTAGGCGTAGATGTATTCCCCTATACCGAGGAAGAGGTGGAAAAGATGAAGAGCGAAGGGAATTTCTTCATAAGAAAAGCTTTAGAAGAAGGAGTGGATGTTTTTCGTAAAAAAATATAGAGAATAGAATACTTCTGTTCTCTGACTTCTGACCTGCATCCTGCATCCCGAAAGAAACTAAAATAAATCTGCGTAAATCCATGTCTTAAATAGAAGGCAGTTATACATTATATACAAGAACAAAGGAATTAATAAAAGAGCGAGACTACACACGCCATTTGATTGAATCATCGCTGGATTTCCAGTTGACCGCGGATAAAGAGGGAAATAGAGGTAAGTGGGAAAGAAAAGGTAAGAAATATCGAGTTACCGGTAGAAATAGCAGTGCGGGGAACTTTCATCGTTAACTTCTCCGGCACGGTATTCACTACTCAAGAAGAAGAAGGTGTTTATATAACTGGCAGAGATATAACAGAATTGAGAACAAAAGAGGTTGAGTTTGGGCATAAGGTTGGAAAAGGCTGAGTGCATAGTTTATATGGTGACCAAAATGCCCAACGAAAGGGAAAATTATGCGGGGGGCAGGATTCGAACCTGCGAACCCCTTCGGGAGCAGATCTTGAGTCTGCCACCTTTGTCCTCTCGGTAACCCCCGCTATATTATTTTCAAAATTTGAGAAATAAATAATCACACAATCATCGTAGCTGCCGAAGCTATCTTTGAGAATCTCTCCACCGCTTCCCTCGCCACCGGTCCCCTTATCTCCGAACCCGTTGGCGCACCTTTATCATCCACGATAACCGCGGCATTATCCTCAAACTTCACTCGCATCCCGGAGACACGCCTGAATTCCTTACGCTGCCTCACTACCACCGCCTTCACTATCTGCTTCTTTATCTCCGGTCTTCCTTTTTTCACCGATACAATCACCATATCTCCGATTCCAGCCTTTGGATACCTGTTCTTCACACCCCTGTATCCTTTCACTGCTATTATCTGCAATACCTTCGCACCGGTATTATCCACGCAGTCTAAACGTGCACCGGTTGGCAACGCCTTCGTTATCTTCGCTTTCACTCCCCTCATTTCTTCTCCACCACCACAAAACTTTTCATCTTACTCAGCGGTCTGCATTCCGCTATCTTCACCACATCCCCTACTTTTGCATCTATACAGGGTGGATTATGCGCGTGTATCTTTGACTTCCTCTTTTCGTACCGCTCATATTTCCTTATTTTCCTCAGGTAAGACCTCAAAACAACAACCGTCTTCGGCGCTTTATCGCTTACCACCACTCCTTCTATAATTTGTCCCCTCGCCGGCAACCTACCATGAAAAGGGCAATTGACATCTTCACATTCCTTCTCTGGCATCCTGACATCTATTCCTATATCCCTCATCTTTTTTTTCCTTTCTTTATCCTGTCCTCAGGTCTTGAAACAAGTGTATCGCCTTTTATTCTCACTCGCACTCCTCCGTTCAACTCAAAAACGAATATATTCCCAGCTTTTGGTATCTTCTTCTCTTTTCTCTGCTCATCCTCTATAACAAGCATATTCCTCGTCTCGTCCACTACGATTCCACACAGCCCCTTCACATCACTATTACTGCTATCTTCCACTTCTGTTCTCAATCCTATCAACTCATGCTGCAATATATTACTCGGTGTTATTTTCACCTCATTCTTTACCCTCTAACCTATATCCATATATCCCATCTCACGCAGCGCTTTCTTTACCAGTTCTTTTTGGTCTCCCTGTAATTCAACGCATCCCCCTTTTACCGTGCCACCACATGCACATTTCGACTTCAATTCTTTTGAAAGTCCCCTCAAGTCCACTTCCTTCCCATTTATTCCTTTTATCACCGTAATAATTTTCCCAAACCTTCTCCTCACCGTTGACACCTTTACCATCTGCTGCTCCTTTGCTATCTCCTTGCAAATGCATAAGTCTTGTGGCAATCCACATTTAGGGCAAACTTCCGTGCTCATTTCTCCTTTTCCCTTCCCACTTCTCCTTCAGCTGTTTTTATCCTCGCTATCGTTCTTCTTAGCTCACCGACTCTACCGGGATTCTCCGGAGCTCCACCAGTAGCTATTATCCCACGCTCGCGCATCAAATCGGTCATTAAACTCTCCAATTCCTCCCTCCTCTCTTTTTCACTCATCTTTCTTATTTCTTCAATTCTAAATATGCTCATTCTTCCTTTTCCTTTCCTTCCTCCTCTTTTTCCTCTATCTTTTCCTCTTCTTCCTTTACATTCTCATTTATTGCTAATATGCGAAAAGCATCAGGTCTCTTAGCATCAGGTTTTACTATCCACACCCTCACACCTATAACTCCTGATTTAGTCTTCGCTATTGCATATCCACGGTCCACTATTTCCTCTGCTACCTCGCCACAATGCTTTATATAACCGTCAACCATCTTCTCCATTCGACCACGAGGTCCTTTGAGCTTTCCCGACATGATAATCTCGCACCCTAACGCTCCTTTATCCATTATTCTTTGCAGCGTTGACCTGCCTGCCCTTCTGAAATGCCATCCTCGCTCTATAAGCTTTGCAAGTCTATTAGCCATCAACGGCGCACTCAAGTCTGGCACCTCTATGGGTTGCACATCTATTTGCGGGTTATCCAGCTCTTGTCTCCGGTTTACGTCATCTGTGAGCTCTTTTATCTTCCGCCCATCTTTTCCTATTATCATCCCCGGCTTCTCAACGTTCACCGTTATCTGCGTGCCCATCGGCGTCCTTTTTATATCCATTCCTCCATAGCCTGCTCTTTCTAACTCTTTCCCGAAATATTCGTTCATTCTTACTTTCTTTATCCCTTCCTCCACAAATATCTTCTCTATCACTTTCTTCTCCTAACTCCCTTCTTCTCTTAACACTATTTCAACAGTAACCGTGTCCGTATTCTTGGGCGTAACACGACCAAAAGCTCTTGGCATTGCCCCTTTTAACGTTCGTCCTTTCTTCGTAGCTACATGCCATATTCTCGTTTCTTCCGGATCCAGCCCTTTATATTCTGCATTGCCTTTCGCATCTCTTATTAATTTTAATATCTCCGCACATGCCTTCACCGGGTATCTCCCGGCATACCACTTCTTCAGCCCCTTTCGATGCGCCACTTTCTTTTTATGCCGTTTGAAAGGAATAGCCACGCGTTTTTCCAACACAGCTTCCAGGTATGCCTCCGCATCCACCACTTTCTTCCCTTTTATCGCTCTGCACACCTCGAACGCATGTTTTGGAGATATGTGGAGTTCATAAACCATAGCCTTTGCAATCGTTTCAGGATCGATTTTGGTTTCAGTTTCCGTATCCATGCAAAATTTTACCCTACCCATATTCCGTTCTCTTTACTTACTTCAGTGGCACATATTTTGAAGACCTCGTAGCTCCCACTCCTGCGGCTCCGTGCAATACTTTTTTCCGCGTCAATGCAAACTCGCCCAAATAATGCCCTATCATCTCCGGCTTTATCTCCACGTATTCGAAGCTTTTTCCACTGTGTACCCCTATCTTCTTCCCTACCATGTCCGGCAGCACGATGGCATCCCTTAGGTGTGTTTTAACGCTTTCCTTATCCGATTTAAGTTCCTCCAGCAGTTTCTCCTCGTGTTCTCTCAACTTCCTTCTCAATTTCCTTCGCTGCCTCGCACCCATTAATTCTGCTAACTCTTCTATCTTCATTTTCTTTAGCTTCGCCAGCGTATATCCACGATATGTGAATTCCTCTTCCTTTTTTTTAAGCGTAGTTTTAGCTTTCTTCTTTGCCATTTATTCCTTTTCACTTCTTTCTCCCAGTTCTTTTCGCGGCTATGCTCCCCACCTTCCTACCAGGTGGTGCACTCCTACCGGGCGTCTTGGGTTTCCCAACATGCTGATGACCACCACCACCAAAAGGATGGTCAACGGGGTTCATTGCCACGCCTCTCACTGTGGGGTATTTCGCCGCACGCGTTTTCATCTTATGATATTTCTTTCCTGCTTTTACAAAAGGCTTTTCAGTTCGACCTCCACCGGCAACAACTCCTATTGTGGCAAAACAATCTGAAGATATCCATTTCTTCCTCCCACTTGGCATCACCACAAGCGTTTTCCCTGTTTCTTGTTCGTGCGCTAACAACGTAGCGCAATTACCTGAAGCCCTTGCAAACTTACCTCCGTCATTTGGTCTTGCTTCCACGTTGCAAATCGTAATTCCTTCCGGGATATATCGAAGAGGTAATGTATTTCCTGTCTTTATCGCTGCTGACTCACCATAAGCCACCTCATCACCTTCTCCAACTCCCTCTGGTACGATTACAAATCTCTCTTCTATTTGTTTCCCTTTTTCCATCCTTATACGAGCAATGGGCGCACTCCTCGCAGGGTCATGCATTATTTCCTTGATTATTCCTGATACAGTCTCATCCTTATCCACCCTCACGTGTTCGAGATTCCCTTTGTATCTGTGCGAAGGAGCCTTAAACGTGGACGACCCTTTTCCCTTCCGTTGCGCTATTATTCTCTTCCCCATCTTTTGTCCCTATAATATTCCAAGTGATGTGGCTATCTCTTTCGCCTTATCTTCTTCTTCCAATTCTATTATTGCTTTCTTCTCACCTTTAAATGTTATCATTGTCCTTACACTTTTCACCGATGTCTCAAACACTCTTTCTACCTCATTCGCTATCTCTTTTTTATTCGTACGTATATCCACGATAAACTGGAGTTTGTTTTCCGAATCTATT
>JANJFQ010000109.1 GCA_025435355.1 Candidatus Methanophagales archaeon
TATTCCGTTCCCGAAAAAGCAATGTCGCCTGTAGCTGCAACGAAGTCCAGATCCAAAGTTCTGTCTATGTGTTCCTTGATTTTAGCAAGCATTTTTGCTCTTACATCGTTTCGATAGGTTTTGTTTTTGTCGTCTTTGTTCCTTTTAAAATGGATGTCGGACAGATGCAGTATCGCGATCTTACGCACAGTCTTTGGTCTCATTTCGTGACCTGATAGATTGGAATTGGTGGACTGCAACTGTGGAATTGATATTTTTCGGAATTATATAATTATATGGATTGATATTCTTACCAATTAGTTATCCCGATCTAAAAGGGGGTGCACGAGGTATTGATATGCCAAAGAGAAGCAATAAAACAAGGAACATTCTTGACGAGATTAGCGCCGATGATGCTCTCGCTATCCTACGACTACTTGCTAAAGAGGACCCGAAGATTGCGAACAGAATCGAACAGATTGCGATAGAATATCTGAGTGGCGTGGATATTGAAGACATCGCATCCCAGGTCTATTTTGATCTGGACAGCATAGAGGTGGAAGAAGTTTGGGACCGCTCCGGACGAACGAGAAATGGGTATGTAGAGCCAACAGAGATGGCTTTTCAGATGTTCGAAGATGCATTAGACCCGTTCATAGAGGAAATGAAGAAGTATCAGAAGCTATCAATGTTTGCTGAGGCAAAGGAATATTGCATCGGTATATTGAAGGGAATATGCAAATTCGAGAATGAATCCACCTCTGAGTATAAAGATTGGGCGGTGGATGCGCCCTCGGAATTTTTTGGATGAGTCATGGACAATTGGAAAAGGGGACAAAAAGGGGTTACGGATGAGGAGTTGAAGGCGATGAAAAAGGCACTTTCGCACGGAGATTCTTTTTCGTTGAAGGCGTCAAGGACGAAAGTGACCGAGGGATACTAAGACTGAATATGAAACAGAATCATGGAATAGAATAGTACTTCTTATATCAACATCATGGCGAAGAATAGTCTGCAAAGATACTTAGCAAAAATCGGAAAAGAGTTTGATGTAGTCTTAACCGAAGAGAATTACAAAGATGTAATACTGGAAGAAGTAGAATCCCCTCCCGCTCTTTTAGATTACTTAAGAGACTACATGGAAAAGAACGAACCCACACTCGAATGGGGCTGCTTAATGTTTTTATTTATAAGAGCAGACGAAGAAAAATATGTCCCTGACATAGAAATGTATTATAAGTTACTGGCGAAATACCCACCTAACTGGTTTATCGAAGTCGGGATGGCAGAATTACAACTCCGCTACTACGGTAATATATTCAAAGCACGGGATGGATTCTTTAAGGGTTTGGAATTGAGACCCGATAATGCTCACTGCCATTATAACCTCGGTTTCATATATCATCTTTTAGGCGTGTTTAACAAATCTTTTGAGCATTATGAAAAGGCGGTTATCACTCATCAAACCGCAAATAAACCGAAGGAACTAAAAGCGAGGTCTTTATATAATCTCGCGGTTATCAAAATAAACGTGGAACGCGATTATGAAGAAGCGGAAAGGCTTTTAAAAGAAGCACTGGCGGCAATGCCACGCTATCCAGAAGCAAAACGTGCTTTGAAGCAAATGAGGCAGTGGGAGTGAGAGAAAATGAGGAGGGGAATAGCCAGCGGGGATGGGGAATCCGGGACCCTTCAACTCTTTAATTTCTCATTTCCGACAAAAGAAAGTGCAGAGAAAATACTCTTTATTCAGATTGAATGCAGTTTAAACATACCTTACTCTGAATTAAACGATAGAACTCCGTATGAAGATGTCGTGCTAAATAAAAGCGCCACAAATTTCTTCAACGCCTTCCCAATCATAAAGAATGCGCCGGTTTTTAAGTACTATAAACGGATACTGTCGTTAAGTGAAAAGGAATTTGCATACAAATCCGTGTATTCCAAAACGGGCGGCGTTTTGAATATTTTCAACCCCAAAATAAGAGAAAGCATGGATTCTGAGTTGAAAACGTTGTTTAGTCGTTGTGAAGAGGAGAAAAAAGCTATAAGGCTATGGAAAGACAGACCGTCGGAATTATGGAGTAATTTACCACCAAAATTAGTATGGGCAAGTGGGGGGGAGATAGAAAGGGAACTCCTTCTTGATTTCTCCCAGTATTTAACACGTATGGTGCGGCGTAAAGAGTTTGATACTCGGGGAGATGCGCTAATAACCGCAATAAGAAATCTGAGGGAATGGCAATTCCAACCAAATGAAATTTGTTCTGGAATGGCACCAATAGATGCTCTTATTAAGGAGAGGGAAGAGATATATGAGCGAAAAAGCGCATTTTTAAAAGAAAATCACATTGAGTGCGATTTCGTTTAGGATGACAATATTCATCGTCCAAAAGATAGCATAATAGACAGAATCTCTGAAAAGCTTGCAGAACTTCACAGGCGATTCATGGAGGAATGGCGTTCTGGGGAATATACGAAAAAAGAGAGGATGGAGAGATACCGGATGTCAGAGCGGACCTTCTGGTATACGATAGAGGGATATGCAGATGTAAAAGAACCGGATTTAAAGGTTTATTCTCCAGCATTATATGTGGTATCATAACGATTATAAATTTATGGTAAAAGTCCTGGGTCACAGGGGCTGTGCAGGCATAGAGCCTGAGAACACGGTTAGGGCTTTTAAGAGAGCAATGGATTTAGGTGTGGATTTTATCGAACTGGATGTGAGGATGAGCAGGGATAAGAAATTGGTGATTATACATGATGATAAGGTGGATAGAACAACAAATGGTAACGGTTACGTAAGGGACCTTACTTTTGAGGAGATAGGGAAATTAGATGCAGGAAAAAGCGAAAAGATTCCATCCCTGGAAGAAGCCATAGATTTATTGAAGAAAGGAAAGCAAATGATTGCAATTGAGATAAAGGAACCAGATACCTTAGACGGGATATTAAAGATTGTAACGAAAGAAGGGTTGAGCAGTAAAGTCATTATAGTTTCTTTCTGGCACAATGTATTGAAGAGAATTAAAGAGATGGAACCTGAAATAAAAACTGGTGCTATCTTTGTTGGCAGACCAGTGGATGCAGTATCGCTAGCAAAAGCAGCTCAATCAGAATTACTATGCCTGAAACACAAATTCGTAGATGAGGAAGTCGTAGTGGAATGCCACGAAAATGACATTGGAGTCAATGCATGGGTAGTGAACGAGATAGAGGATATAGAGCGGATGAAGGAATTAGGTGTTGACATAATAAGCAGTGACTATCCTGATAGGGTATTAGAAGAATTAAAATCATAATTTTGACTAATGCCTAAAAATACATAACCTGTTTCATTGTATCAGTTCTCCTTTTAGGGCATTTCGGCTAACGTTTTGCGGATAAAAGAAGTTGCCGAAGGCAATTTGGGCGAAGCGTAGCAAAGCCTTTTATCTGCTGTTAGACGACCCGAAGGGCAAGGGAGCGACGAAGGAGCGACCGCAGAGTTCCGAATCACATCCCATCTCATTTCTTATACTTCATCGCGATAAATAAACCAAGCACGCAAAGAAATATACCATTGATAGTAAAACCTGTAGGCAACACTGACCATCCTGCCAAATAATCAACAGCATGTAGAATGAGTAGAATCAGTCCCGATATTAATAATCCTACTCCTAATGCATAACCGAATTTTGATTTTTTGCTTGTAGTTTTCATCATAATTTATTACTTCCCCATTTTATTAAATATTTTTTTCTTTTTTCAAGGGGTTCGGAATTTCATATAACCACTTATATCCGAACACACTTCGCATATCACTCCAATTTAGTGTTATATCCGAACTTGGTTCGTATATAACTCCCTTTAGCTGAAACTTCCCAGTCATTTTTATTAGTTTCTATCCTCACAGGAATATAAATAACTTGCGTATTTCTTCGCCTAGCAAATATGTTAGGCGAGTTGAGCATTACGTTATCTGTTCCGTCTTTTCCTCACCAATTTCTTTTATTTTCTCGTGCTCAACTACTAAGGGTCTTCTGACGAGTTTCTACAAAGACCTGGGCAATCCCCTCACTGAGCGCTGACTATACGAAGCCGGGAGCTGAGGAAAACAGCGACCAGCGTCTATAACTCATGGATTTCTTCAGCCGCTGTACGGCGAGGTCCACAGCGGCTTCCCGATGCAGTATCCCTTTGGTTGCCGCATCCTCCAGCACCAGCCGGGTATTACGACACAGCTTCTCCTCGATAGCCTGAAATGCTGCCGACTGGCAGGCTCTTTGATACTCCATAGCCGCGCAGATCGCCCCACCCGCATTGGCGATTCAGCCACACTCTTGCCTGCCTTCTTCAACTCGATCAATGCGTCGACAATAGGCCCCTTGGGATTGTAAATTGTCCCCCGGGAATCCGCTACACCCACCAGCATGCCCCCCCCTGCCACACGAATAGCTTCGCTTTTTGTAAGAAATGTACTAATGATAGTTCCACGTTGTGCACTTTTTCTTTTTTATACAATAAACAACATAAAGTGATTATATGAAAGTATTAAACTATAGAATTCTGCTCAGAAAAGAGGCGGAGGGTGGTTATACAGTGATAGTTCCTTCTCTTCCCGGCTGTGTCACATATGGAGACACAATAGAAGAAGCGATAGAAATGGCAAAGGAAGCTATTGAGTTGTACCTAGAGAGTTTAAAAGAGCATGATGAAGAGATACCAACAGAGGAAAGAACTTTAGAATATATCTTAACGGTAAAGGCTGATGCCTAAACTCCCATCTCTTACTCCTCAGAAAATTATCAAGGTACTTGAAAAGAAGGGATTTGTACTGGATAGGATTAAAGGAAGCCATCGTATTTACTACCATCTGGAAACGAAAAGAAGAGTTGTTGTCCCTCTTCATAAAAGAGATTTACCAAGGGGCACATTGCTTGAAATTATAAAACAGGCAGGTATAAGTAAAGAGGAGTTAAAAGATCTACTATGAGTGAAAATCCGAAAAGTTCTTATACACCTTTATGCTTATTGATGAATCATTATGCAAGAATATAAATTGTTTATAGGTGGAGAGTGGACCGATTCATCCATTGATAAAACTTTTTATGATATCAACCCTGCAACACTGGATAAGTTAGCATCGTTTCAGGTTGCAGGTAATGATGATGTGGATCGGGCGGTGGAAGCTGCATGGGAAGCTTTCAAGACATGGAGCGAGACACCGCCGCCCAAACGGGCCATGGTGCTATTTCGAGCCGCGCGGATATTGGAAGAAAAGAAAGAAGAACTGGCAGTTCTGATGACTCAGGAGATGGGAAAAGTGCTCCCGGAGACCAGAGGCGATGTCCAGGAAGCCATTGACATCACGTTGTATGCAGCCGGTGAAGGACGGCGGATGTTAGGGGAGACCACCACTTCGGAATTGAAGGACAAGTTCTGCATGACTGTGCTGCAGCCCATCGGTGTGATAGGTGTGATCACACCCTGGAACTTCCCCATGGCAATCCCAGCCTGGAAACTAATGCCTGCCCTTGTTGCCGGGAATAGCATTGTCATGAAACCGGCCAGTGATACGCCATTGTTGACCATCAAGCTGGTGGAGGTGTTGATGGAAGCAGGCCTGTCCCCTGATGTGATCAACTTGGTGTTCGGACCAGGCGAGACAGTTGGAAAGGCCGTTGTCCATCAGCCTGATATCAGAGCCATATCCTTTACAGGCAGCCTGGAGACAGGAAAATGGATCATGGGCGAATGTGCTAAAGCCATGAAACGTGTGTCATTGGAATTGGGGGGCAAGAATCCTATTATCATAATGGGCGATGCAGATATTGATCTAGCCGTGGACGGCGTGCTATGGGGTGCCTTCGGCACCACTGGACAGCGCTGTACTGCAGCCAGCAGGGTCATAGTGCATGAGGAGGTGAAGGATGAGTTCACCAAGAGACTCCTGGACAGGACACAGACCCTCAGGATTGGCGACGGGCTGGATCCCAAAACTGATGTAGGCCCTGTGATTAATGAGAGCCAGCTTAGTAA
>JANJFQ010000025.1 GCA_025435355.1 Candidatus Methanophagales archaeon
TGGCACATTCATGCCCGTTGCCTTTTCCAAATGCTCTCGGTTCTCACATAGAAAGACCCCTTTACCTTCTGATCCTGATAGAGTCTTAACAATTAGTGGACATTCGAACTCTTTCTCAATAACATCTATATTTACAGGGAATCGAGCCAGCATTGTTTTGGGTGTTGGTAAGTTATCAGCGGCTAAAACTTGTACCGTATGGAGTTTGTCTTTGGCTCTCTCTATGCTTTCAGCACTGTTTATCACCGGAACTTTCAGGCGTTCTAATTGGCGGATCACGGCAAGCCCAAAATAAGTGGTTCCAGATCCCATACGTGGGAGCACGAACTGTGGAAAAGAAACTTCCTGTCCTTGAAAGATAAGACTCCTTCTACCACCTTTCGTTGCAATTATGTCAAAATCACTTGGATCATGGAGTTCAAGTTCAATGCCTTCTTCCTGAGCCTCTTCTTGAAAACGCCGGTTCTCGTAGGCGTTCATGTTTTTTTCCTTACAAATAATCCAGCCCTTCATTTTGAACCCTCTTACTTTCCGTCTATGGCAAGTTTTTCTATTTTCTGACCCTGTCTCGAGGAGACGTTATTTCCTCTTTTTCTTTTCTTTCTTTTTTCCTTCATCATTTTCCTTCTTACGCTTCTTCTTTCCCTTCTTCTTTGCCATCCCTCTTATACCTCCTTTCTATTAACAAACCACGAGTTTAAATATATCTAAATGTATATAAAATAGAGGTGATGTGAAATGGCACAATTAGGTGGAACACCGGTATTGATATTAAGGGAAGGCAGCGAGCGAACAAGAGGAAGGGATGCGCAGAGCCGGAACATCCTTGCAGCAAAGACCATTGCTGCCGCTGTCAAGTCTACACTTGGACCAAAGGGTATGGATAAGATGCTGGTTGATTCTATGGGTGACGTTGTTATAACAAACGACGGGGCAACGATATTAAAGGAGATGGACATAGAGCATCCAGCGGCGAAGATGATGGTGGAGATAGCGAAGACGCAGGACGACGAGGTTGGAGATGGGACAACGAGTGCGGTAGTCATTGCAGGTGAGTTGCTGAAGCGCGCGGAGGACCTGTTGGAACAAGAGGTGCACCCGACGTTGATTGTAACGGGGTATAGATTAGCAGCGGAGAAATCTTATGAGATATTAAAGGAGCTGACAAAGGATGTCACGCCCGACGATACCGAAACGCTCAAGAAAATAGCGATGACTTCTATGACGGGAAAAGGAGCTGAGGTTGCAAGAGAGCTGCTGACCAACCTTGCAGTGGAGTCGGTAAGAGCGATAGCAGAGAAAGGAGGGAAGATAGACATTGACCACATAAAGTTAGATAAGAAAACGGGCGGAAGCAAGGATGATACAGTGTTAATAAAAGGAATAGTGATAGACAAGGAGAGGGTGCACTCGGGAATGCCAAAGCTCATGGAGAATGCAAAGATAGCGCTGGTAAATTCGGCGTTGGAGATAGAGAAGACGGAGGTGGATGCGAAGATAGAGATTACCTCGCCAGACCAGATGAAAGCGTTCCTGGATGAGGAGGAAAGGATGCTGAAGAGCATGGTGGACAAGGTGAAAGATAGCGGGGCGAATGTGCTTTTCTGTCAGAAAGGGGTAGATGATCTGGTACAGCACTATCTTGCAAAAGAGGGTATATTAGCTGTGAGACGAGTAAAAGAGAGCGATATGAAGAAGCTGGCGAGCGCAACGGGAGGGAAGATATTAACGACTCTGGAGGAGATCAGACCAGAAGATCTGGGAAGTGCAGGATTGGTTGAGGAGAGGAAGATAAGTGGTGAGGAGATGATATTTGTAGAGAATTGCCAGAACCCAAAAGCCGTGTCCATACTGTTGCGGGGAGGAACAGAGCATGTAGTGGACGAGTTAGAGCGTGGAATGAATGACGCATTAAGAGTGACGGCTTGTGCAGTAGAGGACGGTAAGTATGTAGCAGGAGGAGGTGCCCCAGAGATAGAACTGGCGCTGAAGCTGCGTGATTACGCAGCGAGTGTAGGAGGTAGAGAACAATTAGCGATACAGGCATTCGCTGACGCAGTTGAGGTCATTCCGAGGGCGCTTGCCGAGAATGCGGGCTTAGACCCCATAGATATGCTCGTGGCACTTCGGTCTGCGCATGAAGCAGGGAATAAAAATGCGGGTCTGGATGTGTTCAAAGGAGAACCAACAGACATGTTGAAAGCAGGCGTCATTGAGCCTCTGAGGATAAAGACACAGGCTATAAGCTCGGCAACGGAATCAGCGACGATGATCCTGAGGATAGACGACGTAATCGCAGCGACTACGGCGAAGCCACCAGCGGGAGGTATGCCTCCAGGAGGCGGTTATCCAGGGATGGAAGAAGAGTACTAAATCATTTTTTCACTCTTCTTTCACTTCCTTTTTCTTTTCTCTTTGATAGGGATTATGTGTATATCGCCTCCGTATTTATGGTTGTGGGGCACAGTCTAATTTTTTAGTATGGAAGTAGAGTACTCTCCACCAGAAGCCTTTTTTCCTCAGATTCTCTGGGTATTTAGCCAGGTTCAATGGAAAAATGCTTCACATGATGTTGTGATGAAGATTAGTTTTGCATGTACTACAAAAAATAAGGATACGAGGTTTTATATATAGGAAAAAACCGAAAAGCTTTTCTAACATATCCTACAAAGAGTTACCATATAGAAACCTGATTCACATTCCCCTCACTTAATTACAAGTTCCGCTCTTAAGTAGGGGGTATAGTGACTTAAAAGGTATGTACCAAATGAGGAATCCACGGCTTTAAAAATCCGAGATGCACTGGATTTCCCCTTTAAAGAGGGTGCTGTGGTAAGTGCATCGAGAGCGCCGATATGGGGCGCAATGATAGAAATACCAATACAAAAAAGGAGGTGATAAAAAAAATGATAGAGACAATAAAAGCAAGTTTTGCTGATGCTGTTGGAACAATGGTCGCTTATCTACCTTTGATAATTGCTGCGATAATACTCCTGATAATAGGATGGTTTGCAGGGCGTATAGGAGGGAAAGTTATATCCAAGGTGCTTGATAAGATGGGTGTAGACGATGCTGTGGATAAAACGATTATAGGGGATACAATCAAGAAATCAGGCATGACCACAGTGGGATTTTTCGATGCACTGGTCAAGTGGTTTATCTACGTTATCTTTATTGTTGCAGCAGTAAACGTGCTGAACATACCGATGTTGACAGATTTCATGCACCGGATTGCTTTATACATTCCGCATCTGATCGCAGGCATCTTAGTGCTGGTGGTGGGTTTGATACTGATCAATGTCATTATGAATTGGGTAGAAGAACAGTTAGCATCCCGCGAAGTTTCATACACCGATATAATAGCACCGGTCTTAAAGGCGCTCTTCTCCTTAGTGGTGATCGTAATAGCTTTGGACCAACTGCAAATTGACACGACTATTATATACACATTTCTCGTTCCGTTAGCATGGGGAGTTGCAGCAGGTATTGCAATCGCTATCGGAATTTCCCTGGGCTGGGGGATCAAAGACATCGTTGCTGAGTATATAAAAGAGAAACTAAAAGAGGAAAAGAAATAGGGGTAAATAATCGCAAAAATTATGGCGGAGACCGATTTCTTTTAATCTCTCCGCTTCTCTTTTTTTCAACTCTCGATTTTAACAACCTAAGACTTACCAGAACCAGAAATAAATATATTTATTCATTTCTTAATTCTTAAGAATAAATATGATGTGGTTAATGGCACTTCCAGTAATAGGGCTTCTCATTTTCTTATCTTCATTTTTCGCTGCGGCTGAAATGGCTTTCGTATCAATAGATAGAATTAAAGTGAGGGAAGAATCAGTAAAGGGAAAGAAAAATGCTATTTTGCTTGAAAAACTTTTAGAAAATCCCGATGAAGTAGTAAGTGCAGTAGTAGTTTGCAATAATTTGGTGAACATAACTGCTTCTATTCTTGCTGGAACAATAGCCATATATTTATTAGGAAATATTGGAGTGGGAATAGCAACAGCAGTAATGACCTCGCTTATAATCATCTTTGGAGAAGTCGTACCAAAAGCCTATGGTATAAATAATGAACAATTTGCTTTTAGAGTCTCAAGATATCTCCATCTTATAAGAACGATTTTTTACCCGGTTGTGAAGGCATTTGTCCCAATTTCAGATGCTTTCTTAAAAATACTTGGAAAAGAGAAGAGAGGGAAGTTAATTGTTACTGAAGAGGAGATTAAAACTATGATGGACTTCGGCGTTCACGAAGGAACAATAAAAAAGGATGAAAAAAAGCTTGTAGAAGAAATTTTTGACTTTGATGAAACCGAAGCGAAAGAAGTATATGTTCCTGTGAAGCAAATGGTGGGTTTACAGGAGAACGATACAGCAGAAGAACTTATTAATAAAGCAGTTAAAACAGGACATTCGAGATTTCCCGTTTATAGGGAAAATAAAGAGGATATCGTAGGAATGGTTCTTGTAAAAGATGCGCTGCTCAAGGATAAGAATATGCCAGTAAAAGAGATAATGAGAGAAATATTGAAGATCCCTCCAAAGATGAAAGTGGATGACGTTTTAAGAGAAATGCAAAAAAGAAGAGAGCATATGGCAGTAATTCAATCAAAAGAGGGAAAAATAATCGGATTAGTAACTTTGGAGGATTTAATAGAAGAGATATTTGGAGAAATTCGAGATGAACATGATATAAGATGATTTTTATAAATAAATGCTGAACAGAAACAAAGGTTAGTCTGAAATCAATGTCCAAGATTGTATAATAGCATCCCATATTTTTTTTCGTAACCCCAGAATATTTTTCTTTCTCACCTTCATCCTATCGGGATCAAAATAAGCTTCGTTTAAGTAGAGCCTACGATTAATCTCTATTTGAATCCATGGGGTCCCTTTTCGTCCGTAGTGGACTTGTGAAATATATCCACCTAAAAAGGGATTATTTATTGCGACCTCACCTTCATTGGCAAATACACGTCGAAAGGATTCTGCAAGCGCTTGGATCCATTCAGACGGGCATGTTTTAGGCATTCCAGCAGGCATCCCCCGATTGTCACCTCGATTACATAAGCATATAAGTGGCCTTGGCTGACCAGGGTTATCGCTAATTGGAGGTGAATTGGGTAGCATACTATGACAGTCAAGAGCCAATTTGATGTTGTGATTATCCAAAAGATCATCGAGCTTTTTGTGATATGGATAGTAATAACTCTGCAATAATTCTTCAATAATGGCACCATCAGGAAACATACCTTTCTTATATACAGGCGTTCCATTTGTGGTCACAGTCTTTACAACACCATCCGGGTTCTTCGGGGGACGGTCGTCTGGTGCTCGGTTTACATCTACTATTGCACGTGCGATAGGCATTTCGATAAAAGCCGCTACACTGTTCCTGAAATCGTATATCTCACGTGTTAGGGTATCACCGTCATAGAAGACATCTCTGTCTGTTATACTAACTATCTCTTCTACTTCTAATGGGACGACATCGCCACCATGTGGAATGGAGATCAATAAGGGATATACAGTACCCATTTTAGTATCCTCCCGCAGTTCCATCCCTTCTGACCTCGGCTACGCCCTGAAATCCAGTACCATCGTGCTTTTTCAGTACCGCGTGTATAGCACCAAGATAAAAAGAAAATGGTTCTCTTTTATCTATTCGATAGCCCTTCTCTCGAAAAAGGGTTATAAGCTCATCAGGAAAACGTTCCGCTTCGAGACTTACACGCCCGCCCAGTGAACAGTGCAGACGTGGGGCTCGCATTGCCACCTCAATCGGTTGGTGCTCGTCAATCACATGGATCAAGAATTGGGCTATGGATGAGAATATCCGTTCACTGCCTGGGCTGCCCACTGCCAGCCATATCTCCTTATTCCAGAAGATAAGAGTTGGTGCGACAGTAGCCCAGGGAACTGCATTTGGGCGTAGATAAAACGGATGGGAGAATATTTTGTATTCATAATCCGACAGGTAGTTGTTATAAAGAAAACCAAGCCCAGCCGCAGCAGCTTTACTACCGTAGACCTTTTCAATGGATTGGGTCAGACTGACCGCCATGCCAGAATTGTCTATAACCGAAAGATGTGTTGTCTCTCCTGCCAGTTCATCTTCGGTTTCATGGATCGGCATATGTATCTGCGTTTCGCGGGTGATTTTATGAATGCATTTACGTACATAAGTGCGCTTAAGCATATTCTCTCCTGCTACTTGCGGATAATAATTAGGATCAAAGGGTCGGTCCGATCGTTCCAGTTGCGTATTTCTAAAAATTTCCACCAGGAGTAGTGCCCTGTCAAACTCGTCTCTATTCAGGTGCTTTGATTTTATCATATTTATCATCATCAGGGTGAACAGCAGGCTTCTTCCGGCACCAGGTGGTGGCATACTGTAAACGAATAATCCTCTGAATTTACGTCTCAAAGGCTTGCGTACTAGGGGCCAGGGGATCAAGGCAAGGTCGTCATATCTGAGCAAACCGCCGTTCTCACGCATATCTGCATCTATCTGCTTGGCGATTGTTCCCTGATAGAACTCTTCTACTCCCTTCCGGGCAAGTATCCGTAACATTTTGGCGAGATCGGGCTGGCAGAATCTCTCTCTTGGCATATAAGGTTCTCCATCCTTGAGAAAGTATCTCTTACCCGATCCAGACTCAACCTTATCAAAATTTTTAAGCTCCTGTTTCTGGAGACGATGCTGTAAGGGCGTGATTGTATATCCCTCCTCAGCTAAACGGATGGCAGGTTCAAGGACTTTTTCCCATGATAGTTTTCCATAATGGTTGCTGACATACCATAGCGTGGCAGGTGTGCTGGGTACCGTGGTGGCGCGATAGCCATAAGAACGATCCCCTTTGTAAATTCCACTGACATGGGCAAGTGAGGGCGCCCTGGATGAGCCATCAATTGCCAGTACCTTTTCCCCTAAACTGATGAGCATCATGGTCTGACCCCCGATACCACTGCTCTGGGGCTCACAGACGCCAAGTGCTAAAGCTGCGGCACATGCTGCATCCACTGCATTTCCGCCCTGCTTTAACATCTCAACACCTGCCTGAGTCGCATCAGGGAAGGCAGTGGCAACCATGCCGTTTTCCGCCTCTGCACATTTGCCATCCTCCGTTGGTTGAAACTTTGATTCTATCTCCTTAAAATCCATTATGCTACTTCCTCCGCCTCAGATCATCCAGCAGCAGCGCAAGTAAGGCTGCCCTATCTAATACGCTATGACGCAATATATACTCTTCGTGCTCATGCGGCACATCACCAATAGGACCCAGACCGTCAATCCTTGGGATGTCTTGATTTACAGAACATATATCGGATGAACTCCACCTGTGCTCTTCAAGGACTCGGACGTCCAGCCGATTTCCAAGATCCTTTACCCGCTGATAAAGCTTCTTCGTTCCCTCGTTACATACCATAGGTAAACGCCGGATGCCACCTTCAATCTGGAAACTGTACTTTCTGCTGTTCAGTTTCTTTACTATCTGACGTATCTTTTGATCGAGAGCTTCTGCCTGTTCTTGATTATTAAATCGCATACTCAGTGACGCTTCACAGTTGGCAAATAGAGTTGCAATACCCGAATGCATCCTTACATCCCTTGGAACTACCACCACGCCATCGGCTTCACTGGATAGTTTGGTTAAACTTGCCAGAAGATGGTTAAAGCTCGCGATTGCTTTGGCGACGTTCTCGGCATTGTTCGCATTTACGAGATTCATCTGGCAATTGTATACCGCAGCGCCTGAACGGGAGGTGATCACAGTTCCGTCCAGCGATGCACCGCTTAACTCTATTACTGCCTTTGCACTATGTGAAATATCCTGTATACTATTCCTTGTAATCCTTCCCTGCATGGTATTATCAGTGGTCAGCAGTATCCCTATTTTCACCTTTCGCAAACGTCGTACAAACCGTAATGCCCGTAATGCCGCAATCATTACTGCCAATCCGCCTTTGCTGTCCCAGATAGCAGCCCCGTAAAGTTTCTGTTCAGTCACATGGTAACGGATCTGCTTTGCAAGCGGGATAGGACTGTCCAGATGACTGAGAAGTAAAACATCATATTCGGTCTCAGCCGTATTGCTGAATAACAGGTTATTTCCGACTTCCACCTGGGGAATGACCTGATGCGCAAAGCCTAAAGGACTCAACTGCTGCCAGACTAACGTGCCCAGTGTATTAACACCTTCTACATTGCGCACATAGGAATTAATATTTACCATTTTTGCGAGCAATCTTTCGGTCTCTTCCTGTTTACTTCTTAAAAACCCGCGTATTCGCACCGACAATGGTAATTTATCTTCGGTCAGGTACGCTCTGTCTTCTTGAGGCAATATCTTTTCAGAAAAGTATCTGACCGCGGCAACCTCAAGAATTTTATTTACCAGTCGGGCATAATCATAGCCGGCAACGTTTGCCGCATAGACATAAGAACCTGTCCGACCAAGACTCGCCATTGAATTGATCTCCAGCAGGTAAATATTTTCAGCCACATCCATGCGAATATCCACACGGGCAAAATCACGTAATTCAAGTGCACGAAAAGCATCTTTACTCAGCTTGACCATCTCATCAGCCAATTTCTGAGATATATTTGCAGGGCATATCTTGCCTCTGGGTTTTTGTTTTTTATCGTCCACCGTCTGGATGGCATCAGGATCGTTTTCAAGGTCTATTTCCAGAACCGGGAACGCTTCCGGGTCGCCATTGCCCAGCAGCCCCACGCAAAATTCTCTGCCGCGAATAAACTGCTCTACCAGCGCCTGTTGTTTGAATTCAGAGACCACAAACTTTACCGCCTCATGGAGGTCTGCTTCATTATCTGCTATCTTGATGCCATACGAGACCGCCTCCATCTTTGGCTTTACGATGACCGGATACTGAACATCACTCATATCCTCGTCACCAGTGGAATAAACCCAGAAATTGGGAGTCGAGATGCCCTGTTTTTGCATTATTATCTTGGTAATTACCTTATCAAGAGCAAGTGAGTGCCCTTCAGGTCCTGAACCTACATAGGGGATACCGAGCATCTCCAGCATGGCAGGAAGATGTGTATAACGGCTCTCACCCTGGATGCCATAAGCCATGTTGAATACCATGCCCATCCGCTCGCCTTCGATCACCCGGGGCATAAATTCCTGTAACTTCTCGATGAGGTACATATCCCCCTCTGCAATTCGGACATTATGCCCCTCTTTTTCCAGCGATTCCGCTACCAATTTAACGGTCTTCGGATTGTACACCTCTTTGTTCTGCATACCGAACTGATTGATCACGCCCGTCAAATCTTTATTATAAATTATCGCTACTTTCATTTCTTCCTACACCAATAACCTTATATTCATTCCAATTCATCCAGCCATCTTGCTGTTTTATTTATCTTTCGCCTAAAGAATTTTCCGATATCCCCAGGGGCTTTTGCCTGGTGGTATTTTAAATAGATATAATCATCCATAATCCCTACAATCTCTATCTTGCCCGTTCGATGCGACATGATATACTTGAACCTTTTACTATGACCGTTAAGCCTCTTTTTTGCGTTCTCCACAATTTCGTAGCCTCTATACAATGGAATTTGAAAATTGCTCTTGACCCTCTTTACAGGTCGGCACTGGAAGAGATAATATGGGTTAACGCCAACACTGACAAGTTTATTATGTAATTCTGCCAGGATTTCAGGATTATCATTTACACCCCTTAGTAAAACGGTTTGATTGTTCACTATCACACGTGAGCGCATGAGTGCATCAACAGCATCAGTGGCTTTTTGGGTAATCTCCCTTGGATGGTTAAATTGCGTTACCACGTATATTCTTCTATTTTTCAGTGAGTTATTCTCCAGTAAACTCAATAACTCGTCATCTTCCAGAAACCTATCTGGAAAAGTCACAGGAACTCTGGTTCCAAATCTTATGAAATCCAGATGCGGGATAGTTGAAAGCCCCTCTAAGAATTCCCCAATTACGTCTGTCAGTAAAACAAATGGGTCTCCCCCGCTTATAAGCACATTATTAATCTCTTCATGTTGTTCAACATATTTTACCGCATCATTAAATCTATGCAATATCTCCCCTGTTGGTAGACCTACCAACCTTTTTCTGAAACAATGTCTACAATACGTTGCACATCTGTTCGTTGCTAAAATCAGGGCGGTTTGCAGATACTTGTGTTGTAGACCCGGCATCTTTGTGTTTTCCCGCTCACCGCTTGTATCATAGGAGCCTAACAGATTTAGCTCGCCCACTGAAGGAACAGCAAGCCTTCTAATAGGGTCGTTAGGGTCATCCCTATCAATTAAAGACATATAATAGCGGGTAATACTCATAGGGTGTATCGAGGTAAATTTCCGTAATTGCCTCTTCTCTTTTGGACTTAATTTTATATAGTCCTCTAGCTGAGTGATACTACAAATGTTCTCCTTGAGTTCCTCCAGCCATCTCATAATGTATAATATGATAGGCTCCCTAATAAAAATAAAAGAAAAACGCGTGAGGTAATGAACAATGCAAAAACTCTTTAAAAAGAGGTCAGAGAAAGGCGGTCTCCCTCCTGGGACTCTCGCTTATGTCGGGGAAAAGAAGGTTGAAAAAGTTATAATTACCGTTTTCGATTATGATAGCGAGCGATACGAGGAGAAGGAATTGAAATCCATTGAGGAGTGTTTCCCATACAAAGACAGACCAAACGTTACATGGATAAATATCGAAGGCATCCATCAGGTGGACATCATGGAAAAAATAGGCAATCATTTTGGCATCCACTCTCTTGTAATGGAAGACATTCTCAACACCGGGCAGCGTCCGAAGATGGATGACTTAGAGGATTATGTCTATGTCGTTTTGAAAATGCTCAACTATAATGAGGAGGATGATGAGATTAGTGCAGAGCAAATAAGCATCATTTTGGGACAAAAATTCGTTATCTCATTTCGAGAGAAGGAAAGGGATGTTTTTGAGCCTATCCGGGAGAGGATCAGGAAGAATAAGGGGCGTATAAGAAAAAAGGGTGCGGATTATTTAGCCTATGCGTTATTGGATTCTGTTGTAGATAATTATTTCACGATTCTTGAGAAAATAGGTGAGAGGATAGAGTTCCTGGAAGAGGAATTGGTAGAAAATCCATCAACCCAAACACTTCAGGAGATACACAGGTTAAAGAGAGAGATGATATTTTTGCGTAAATCTATATGGCCTCTCAGGGAGGTTATTAGTGAATTGGAGAGAGGAGAATCATCGCTCATTAAAGAAACTACTGGAATCTATCTCAGGGATGTCTATGACCACACAATTCAGGTCATTGATACCGTGGAGACATTCAGGGATATGCTTTCGGGAATACTTGATGTTTATCTCTCCAGCATAAGCAACAGGATGAACGAGGTTATGAAGGTGCTTACCATTATTGCAACAATTTTTATTCCCTTGACTTTCCTTGCCGGGCTTTACGGTATGAACTTTAAATATATGCCTGAATTAGAGTGGCATCGGGGATATTTCGCTGTTTTATTTCTAATGGCGATAATAGGTATGGGAATGGTACTTTATTTCAGGAAGAAAAAGTGGTTATAGGCGGTGGTTAACATGGATGGATTATATTTTCTCCTGCCCACTTTGCTCGTGATCTTTGTGTCTTTTCTCATAGTAAGAGCTGCCGCTATCGCCTTGATGATGACCGGGATGGACGAGAAAAGGGCGCGGTTTCAGGCGCTATCCGCGTTCTCAGGAACGGGATTTACCACAAAAGAAGCAGAATCCGTCGTGAACAATCCCGTAAGACGGCGGATTATCAGTTGGCTCATGATACTGGGTAATGCCGGGATTGTTACGGTTATTATAACTACTACATCCTCCCTTGTCACCAGTAAAGGGTATCTGCTATCCATTAACGTTTTGATTCTTCTTGTGGGGATATATCTGATTTACAAAATTGCAACGCATAAGGGATTTATAAGAAGATGGGAGAGTTTTATAGAAGGTAAGCTCGTAAAATCGCCAGCCTTTGAGGAGGGTGCAACCGAGGACCTTCTTCATTTCCTTGAAGGCTATGGGCTCGTGCGAGCAATTATTACAGAAAGCTCGCCTCTCATCGGTAGTTCTCTGTCAGAATGTGAATTATGTGAGAAAGAATTAGTGGTTCTGGGCATCGAACGAGGCAAAAATTGGATTCCTATCCCAAAAGCGAAAGAGACAATAATAGAGGGCGACAGAATTGTGGTGTATGGCCCTCTTGCGGTCTTGAAAGCTCTGTTCAGAGAGGAATGACGATGCTGTGGACACAACACGTAAAAGAAAGGAGGGATAAATTATTTAAAATTCTAGCTTAGTTTTTTTTTTAATGTACCAGCGAATTGTCATGATTGTTGATTCCGGTATAGAAACAGAATTTGTCTCAGGTTACGCTCTTTTACTCGCGAAATTATCCAATGCGAAGTTTTATCTTGTCCCCGCTTTTAGAGATGAGGAAGTTTTATCCTCCTTAAACACTATAAAAAATAAGGCAGAAAAAGAAGGGATAGAAACAGAGCTTCTCTCTATCGAAGAGGATGTGGTGAGGGAAGTCAATAAACTTGTAAAGGACAAAAAGATGGACCTCATCTTTATTTCCCTTAAAGGGGAAAGAGACGGGAGGTTCTTCATTGGGACCCTTGCTCAGAGGCTTATGAAGCACGCAGAAGCCTCTGTTATAGGGGTGAAGATTGTAAAGGCACGACCAATCACTCATCATAGGAGACTTCTTGTCCCGGTATCTAACAGAGAATACCATTTTAAGGAGCGGCTCTTCCTTATAGATGGGATCTCCACGAGCTTAAATCTTAACGTCTCCCTCCTCAGATGCACAAAGTCCACGGCTAAGACCTTAGATAGGGATGAGATGGAAGATATCGTCAAGGAAAGCGATGAATACTTATCACCTTTTAGAGAAGCCCTTCTTGGTAGAGGCAGAAGAACAGATGTAAGGGTGAGGGTATGCGATAAAGCAACAGACGGTATACTTGATGTGGCTATGGGTGGTCACTTTGACCTCCTTTTTGTACGGGCAATAAAAAGAAATGTTGTAAAGGAGTTTTTAAGTGGCAATGAGATGGAAGAGGTCATAAGAAGGACCCCGTCAAACATTTTGCTGTGGAAGTCGAGGGAGTGATATGGAACAGCTTATAGACATCCATGAGATGGAGATCGAAGATGTCTTCAAAGCCTTGAAATCATCCTCCGAAGGTTTATACGAAGAGGAGATTAAGAAGAGGTTTCTCTCCTTTGGCCCCAACGAGATAAGAGAAAAGAGAAGAACACCCCTCTACATAAAGTTTCTAAAACAGTTTTTTAACTTCTTTGCAATCCTGCTCTGGATTGCAGGAGGGCTTGCCTTCCTGGGGGAGTACCTATCCCCCAAGGAAGGGAACTTGAACCTCGGTATTGCCATTATCGGTGTGATTTTCATAAATGCTATCTTCACCTTCTATCAGGAGTACAAGGCAGAGCAAGCTGCAGAAGCTCTTAAAAGGATGCTTGCCCCGGAAGCAAAGGTCATAAGGGGGAAGAAGGAGCTTCTGATCCCTGCAAGAGCAGTGGTAGTTGGAGATATTATGCTGCTTTCTGAGGGGGATAGAGTCCCTGCCGATGGGAGGCTTATTGAGCAGTATGAACTTAAGGTGAACAACGCCCCCTTGACCGGGGAGTCTATACCTCAGACAAGAAGCACCGAACCAGAAAAGGAGGGGTTAATAGAGGCAAAGAATATAGTTTTCTCCGGTACTACCGTTGTTTCAGGTTCTGGGAGGGCATTGGTATTTGCCACGGGGATGGGTACCGAGTTTGGGAAGATTGCAGGGTTAACACAAGAAATAAAGGAAGAAAAGAGTCCATTACAGAAGGAGATCGCCCACTTTATAAGGGTGATATCTATTATAGCTGTCCTTCTTGGTATCGTATTCTTCTTTACGGGATGGGTTATAGTAAGGGATTTCACAGCGAACTTCATTTTTGCCATCGGGATAATAATTGCCAATGTACCCGAGGGTCTCCTTCCTACGGTGACCCTTACCCTCTCCATAGCTTCTCAGCGGATGGCAAAGAGAAATGCCCTTATAAAGAGTCTAAACTCTGTTGAGACCCTGGGTTCAACAACGGTTATATGTACTGATAAAACCGGAACCCTGACCCAAAACGAGATGACGGTAACGAAGATCTTCGTTAATAACCAGGAGATGGAAGTTACAGGTTCTGGCTATAAACCCGCTGGTGTACTCCGTTATAACAATAAAGAGGTGTCAGAGGAGGAGATAAGAGCCATCGAACCCTTTTTGAAGACGGCATTCCTATGCAATGATTCAGAACTCACCGTGAAAGAAGGTAAGCATGAGATCATAGGCGACCCAACCGATGGAGCTCTTCTTGTACTTTCAAAGAAGGTCATGGATACCCAAAAGGTGTTTGGCAAGGAAGAAAGGATCTTTGAACTTCCTTTTACCTCCGAAAGAAAGATGATGACCACCATATACAATGGAGAAACGACGGTTGCCTATGTGAAAGGAGCGCCAGAATCTGTACTTTCCCTTTCTCGTAGAATCCGTATCAATGGGAGTGAGAACCCCTTATCAGAGGATGAGAGAAAAAGGCTTGAAAGGGTGGCAGAGACCTTTGAAAAAGATGCTTTGAGAACCATCGCCCTTGCGTATAGAGAAGTCCCGCTGAAGGAGAGCTTTACCGCTGAAGAAATTGAGCAGGACTTTGTATTTCTCGGGTTTGCAGGGATGATAGACCCACCCCGTACCGAAGTCCAAGAAGCGGTTACGAAATGTAAAAGGGCGGGGATAAAGATTATCCTTATCACAGGGGATAATAAGCTTACAGCAGAGGCTATAGCGAGGGATGCCGGAGTGATAGGGGGTAATCCGGTCATCTTAGAAGGTTCTGACCTCAATAAAATGGACAGAGGGGAGTTAAAAGAGGTTTTGAAAAATCAAGAAATTATATTTGCAAGGACTGCCCCAAAACACAAGATGGACATCGTCATGGCTTTAAAAGAGATGGGTGAGGTGGTGGCCGTCACAGGAGATGGGGTAAACGATGCACCTGCCCTTAAGGAGGCTGACATTGGCATCGCCATGGGCGCCGGAACTGATGTAGCTAAGGAAGCTTCAGATATTATCCTGATCGATGATAATTTCAAGAGCATTGTAGATGCGGTGATGGAAGGAAGGACGGTCTTTGACAACATCAAAAAGTTTGTAACCTATATACTCACCAGTAACATCCCAGAAATAGTTCCCTTCATCATTTTCGTCCTCTTCAGCGTCCCGTTACCTTTAACCGTGATCCAAATCCTTGCTATTGACCTTGGAACAGATATGGTTCCAGCAATTGCCCTCGGAACAGAACCTCCGGAGGTGGATGTTATGGAGAGACCGCCAAGACCAAGGAAGGAAAGGATGCTGAATATCCCTACCCTCCTGAGGTCCTATGGATTTATAGGACCTGTTGAAGCAGCGGCAGGTATTCTTGGATACTGGGTGGTCTTAATGGAGGGGGGATGGGTAAGGGGTATGGATCTCCTACCCTCAGACCCTCTTTATATAAAGGCAACTACCATGTGTCTTGCCGCCATTATAATCTGCCAGATAGCCAACGGCTTCCAGTGTCGGAGCATGAGAAATTCGGTCTTCAAGATCGGTTTCTTCAAGAACAAACATATTTTCCTGGGAATCGCTACGGAGATCCTCCTCATCCTCGCCTTTGCGTATATACTCTTCTTCCAGAATTTCCTTGGAACAGGACCCCTTGAACTAAAGCACTGGCTCTTATTTGTACCTTTTGCCATCTTCATTTTCGTAGCAGAGGAGATAAGGAAGGGACTAATAAGATGGCTTAGGAGGAGAAAACCGCAAACTAAAGCTTCGGTATTGTAGTCTTGAGAACCAGAATCAAAGTGATTAAACCTATTACAGGTGTTTACGTTGCCCAAAAAATATAAAAAAGAGGATTTGGGGGGTTTTAGAAATACAGGATTTTGTCTGCTTTAAGTGCCGCTTCTGCCGCATCCGGTATGTTCATGCGAATTATAAAATCCTCGATATTTGTTGCGTCCTCTAAAGTGGTAGCGAAGCCACTAACGACATGGAATGTCGCACACGAGCAAATTTTCACGCCAAAAACGTCTTTTACATATCTCGCCATCTGTTCCAGGTCGTCTGGCAAGTCTTCAGGATTTAACCCTTCAAACTGATCCGCAATGAGCTTCTTCAAATCAGCGGAGAACTCCAATTTCTCCAGGTTTCCTTTCTTCACCATTTCCACACCCAGTGGTCCATAATATACGGTGACATCAGGAATTTTGTGGATTTTCTTCGCTGCAAAGGCAATAGCGTAGCTTGCATACTGGTTGTACGGCTTGTCCATACCCGAGTTCACAATTATAAGCAGGTTTTCTATATTTTTTATTTTCATTTCTCCTTTTTTACCTCCATTACTTCATTAAAAGAGGGAGTATAAATAAGTTTCGGTAATTGAACTCAACTCAAACACCGTTTATTGGTGAGCAATTCTTCTCCTTATCTATTTAACCTATAAGGATATATGTTTCCTCATGCAGTAACTATTCTATAAGCTGTACTCTAAGGAGATCCTGTATGATATGGACATAACGCTACTAAAAAAAAATTCCGCTGAAATAATTGGATTTAAAGACGAAATTGAGCGTATCCGGGAAGCTATAACTGATTTTGAATCAGGGCAGAAAGAGGATATAGCGATCATCTCGGAGCCTTTTGCTGGAAGAACTACCCTTGTCAATGCGATAGAGAAGATGACCGCTCATAAGGTTGTGAAACGGTCATTTCCATCGATAGTCAAAAATAAAGAGGAGTTAATGTTCCCAGAACGACCAAAGAGAATCGTGGTAATTGATAATTGTCACTTTCTTTATCTGCGTGCGATCGGTGGTTTTGACATTCTTGAGGAGTTCTTACAATCAGTTGTATCGAGCAATAACCTATTTATAACGACATGGAACCTCTATTCATGGAACTATCTTGATGATGTGATCAATATTGGTCAGTTTTTCCCCATCCCGCTCATGCTACCAAAATTCACCCTAAGTGAACTCAAAGAACTAATCTTATCAGGTTATAAGGAGGATGAATTAGAATTCCTCGATGATGTTACGTCTGAGGATAAAAGGATCATCAATTCCTTTCGATATCCAGTCACTATAAAACGGCTGAAAAAAACCATTACCATTCCTTTTTTAAAAATAAATTTTGATCGTCTAAGATTCCGTCTGTCAAGGAAAGAAGAAAAAAAGAAGGCTGAAGACATTATTTTTGAGATGATTAATCGTTTTTCGAACGGAAATCCGGGCGTTGCAAAGGTATTATGGGAAAAAAGCCTCGAACATCCAATAATCAAACCAAGTTATGTGAAAGAGAGCTCCTTTAAGATCGCCCTTGATTATACTGAATCTTTTATTCTGTATATCATCCTGTCTATGGAATCTCTTAACAAAGAAGACTTGGTTGAAATTACCGGCGAACTTAAGGTAGATAAGATACTTTACCGATTATCCCAACAGGGATTAATAACCGTAGATCAGGGGTATTATAAAATTAGGCCGGAGGCGTTGAATAGTTTAGTAGACTATCTGAAAAAATCGAAGGTGATATGGTAATGGAGAATACCACTTTTCCGGGAGTTGAAGTGCTTAATAAGCCCGTTGATTCAGGAACAATTCTGAGTTTACTTTTGATACTTATCGGTGCTTATCTATTGACTCGCCTCATAACATCTATCCTCATATGGGTGTCAGAACGGGCAGGAAAACACAGAATAACCGTAAAAATGGTAATACCCCTCTTCAAATTTTCAATTTATGGCATTGCAATCTATTATATTTTAAAATCTATCCTTAGCTTATCTTCATACCAGCTTACAGCATTCCTGGGACTTCTCGGTGCTGCGATAGGTTTTGGTCTTAAGGATCTCTTCGCAGATGTGATAGGTGGTCTATTACTTATATTTGAAAAACCCTATCAAGTTGGGGATAAAGTAAAGATTGGAGATTATTATGGTGAGGTCAGTGATATAGGGATTCTGTCGACAAGACTTATAACGCCTGATGACAATCTTGTTTCCGTTCCAAATTATCTGATTTTCACGCAGGCAGTGGCAAGTGCAAATGCAGGAAGTCCCGAGATGATGGTTGTCATGGATTTATTTATAGACCCTGATTCAGATGCCGAATTAGCCATGAGAATCTTGAAAGAAGCAGTTGTAACCTCAAAATATGTATACATATCTAAAAAACGCCCTTTTACTGTTATTTTAGAAGATTACCCGTTTTATAGACGTCTTCGAGCCAAAGCCTATGTGTATGATCTACGGTATGAATTCGAGTTCAAGTCCGAAGTGACCAGAAGGACATGGAAGGAATATTCTAAAAAAGGAATTAAAGCGCCGAAAGTAACTGTTATGGGCGAGAAGACTATGAGTTAGACTAAGTTACACAAAAAAATCGCAAAACTTGAGTACCACTATTTAAATAGAATCAAACACATGTTTTAGGCAGCATGATAAAAAAGATCACGAGTCAATTATCCCTAATGATAATTACCGGGTTATTCTGGTTTGCTAATTTCCATTACCCCAATGTATATGTGGAAAAAGGATTTTACACCTTTCTTGCACTAACGATAATTCATTTTGTCTTCAAATCTATCTTTGAAGGAATGGTTGCTAGAAAAATAAAAGAATCTAAGACAAGATACTCGTTCAGAAAGACCGTTTCGATACTCTATTTTGTGGTTCTTTTACTCGCGATATTCAAAATATGGATAGAACACACGCAGACACTTTTAGTTTCCTATGGTCTGATAGCTGCTGGAATAGCCATCGCTTTACAGGACTTTTTTAAGAACTTTGCGGGTGGGCTAATTATCTTTGTAACAGGCGTTTATCAAGTTGGAGATAGAATTGAGATCAACCAAAAATATGGTGACGTAATTGATATCGGTATTTTATACACGACTCTCCTTGAATTAAAGGAATGGGTGGCAGGAGATCAAGCAACTGGCAGACTAACGGTGATCCCCAATGGGCTCGTTTTATCCGGTACGGTAAATAATTATACTAAAGACAATAACTTCATTTGGGATGAAATAGCGATTCCTATTACGTATGACAGTGACTGGAAAGAAGCAGTTACTACAATTCAACGTATTGTTAGAGAAGAGACGAAAAATATGGCTGAAGAGGCAGAAAAAGAAATTTTGAAACTAGGAGAGAAATATTATCTTACTATAAGGGCTGTAGAACCCGAAATATATTTAACACTGACAGATAACTGGATAACCTTTAACATCAGGTACATAACAGATGTAAGACAAAGAAGACAGGTACGTAATAACGTAAGTCAAATGATTCTTGCAGAGATTCTAAAATCTGAGAACGTTAAGATAGCATCAACAACAGTGGATATTATAGGCTTACCCGAATTAACATTAACCCAAAATAAGGGCACTATCTAAAAATCGAGAACTATAACTCAAGGATGTTTCCTTAAGAAGCGACAAAGGGAAGATTGTACTATAACAAGCACTTTTCCAGCATATAATCCGCAGCAATATCCAGAACATATTCCCAATATTTCCATCGTTTAATGAAAGCACCGTTATGCCAAACTTCGACCCCTCTCAGTGTCACTCGGACTTCTACGGTTTCACCAGACATCTTTTTATCAATTTTTGGGGATTTATACCGTTCAGGGTAGAGAACACGCAAAATGCTCATCGTAGAAACGAGAACTCCAAATTCATTCGAAAGTAGTAGAGAGGAGTTCCATGCACCAAGTTCTGGGTATTGCTGGTGTGCTTCTTTAATTGCATTTATTTCCACATCGGTCAACGGTTCCCTACGCTTAGAATCGACATTTGGATTTCTCTGAGGATTCGTCTGAGGGTTCGTGTAAACATTGAATTTTTCACGCTTCTTCTCTAGTTTTTTAAC
>JANJFQ010000224.1 GCA_025435355.1 Candidatus Methanophagales archaeon
TCTCTACCTTCGGGCGGTTCGTGCCAAGACGCCTCGCAATGGCAGAGATTGTATCTCCATTATAATAACCAAGAATCATCTTAGCACGCTCTACGGTCCTACGGGGCATAGTCCTCGATCGGCGGGAAGATCTTAAAATTTTAAGATCCTCTTCGCTCAACTCTAATTTTGGCTTCTTGCTAACGAATGGCATAAAATCAAGTATGGTACCGTCCCTATATAAATGTTGCCATAATATCTTGGAAACGCTACACTAGTTCCTTAAGAGATTGACTGATGCTCTTGGAAGCCTCCTCATCTAAGAGAAGTTCCAGGGTCTCAAGCTCTACTGTACTTAGCCCTTTCAATATATGAGCAAGCCGTTCAAGGTTAACCCGCTCAACTCTATCTTTTACAGCTATTGACATCTTAATCACCTTCCTATGTTTATATTGCTATCTTTAATTATATTTCATAAACTCCTTTACATCTTCCAACTCCATCTTTTCAAAAGCATTGTGTCATATCCCAAATCCGAAAAGACGGCAAAGATTGCCGTGAATGCAAGCGCAAAGGAAAATTTACCGAAAATTACATCGCCTAAACTTCGGGCGATGAAGATGAATAATACGAGTGATAGTATTGTGACGACAAATTGAGCGGCGAATAGTGTTGCGGTGTTCTTTGCTATTCTTTGGACGGTGTTCATTTTATCACTCCTTTTTTGAGACACAGATTAACACAGATTAACACAGATTTATTTTCAACCACAAAAGTTTTAGCTAAAAGCGAGCTTATGTAGCCTAATCCGATGATGCAAACGGTTTTATTTTTCAGCTTTTCTTCTATCGCCATGCAATCACCTCACTCTTCTTCCTCGATAAATTCAACGTCCTCAAATCCCTTGAAATGCTCATCACTCGTCATCAGCTTTGCACCTTCCCTTTTCGCTGTTGCATATATTATTGCATCCGCCATACTCAGTCCTGATTTCAGGCTGAAATCAGCAGCTTCGATTGCTAAACCCGCATCCACTGGGATTACCTTTGCCCTCATCAGTTGAGCGTATGCTTCTAAAGCTTTTTCTTCGCTTATCTCTCCTTTTATCTTCTTATAGACCTCATAAATAACAATTGTGGGTATAACCGTGTTGTCTTCACTCACTTCCTTAATATATTTTGCATACTTCCCAGCAAGAGGTCCCTCTGAGAAATACTCAATCCATCCATAAGAATCCAACAGAATCAAAATCGATCCTCCTCATTCCTTATTTCTTTGGTGCTTATCCCCTTTATAAAACCCCTCATCTCTTCTATTGGTCGCTGAGGAATTAGATGTATAACACCATCTTTTTCGATAACGACCAACTTCTGCTTCGCCTTTATCTCTATCTTTTTCCTTATTTCCTCCGGGATCACCACCTGAAACTTTGAGGATACTGTTACTGTTTTCATATAGACCACCTTGGTTTTACTATTTACCTTCAATAAATAAAAAGTTTTACTATTAACAAACCTCTGATAAACTATCGAAGGAAGATTCGTTATAGTCATTTTTGATTTCAATTATCTCTTGCAACTTTTCTGATGAGCAGTGTGTTATATCCTAAATCTGAAAATACTGCGAAGATTGCCGTAAAGGCAAGA
>JANJFQ010000225.1 GCA_025435355.1 Candidatus Methanophagales archaeon
GCCTTCAACACCAAGATCAAGATAAACATCATCAAACGGAGAGCGTACGGGTTCCATGATCTCGATTATTTCAAGCTGAAGATCCTGCAAGCATGCGGGAGGTTATCCTAAAATGGGAGAAGTGCCGTATTATTATTTAATCCACAAACGTTACAACATTCTCGGGCTTTTAATGTACCCTTCTTCCTTCTTGGGTGCATTCCGAAGCACTTCTGACTGACCTAATGACTCTTTCGGGTCATCTTGCCGAACCACGTCGGTTATACCGATAACGTGGTAGGTCGGCTCCACCTCAGCGGTGTCTATCTCGTCCAGTACCGCAAAGTAATCCAGGATCGAACTCAATTGCTTCTCAAATAGCTCCTTCTCCTCTTCGCTCAGCTTTATCCGTGCCAACCAACCGATGTGCTCTATCTCCTCTTTTTTGATCATAATACACTTTTTCTTTTTAGAAAAAAGAAAACCTGTACTAAAAGAAAAACATGAATTCTTTTTAAAAGCTTCTTTTTATAAGATTGACGATGACAAAAGCAGTAATTCTTGCAGGCGGCTATGGAACACGACTTAGACCTCTTACGTTTACCACACCGAAGGCTATGATTCCGCTGGTGAACAAACGCGTGATAGACTACATATTAGACTACCTGAATGGTTATGGCTTAAAAGAGTTTGTCATTACCATGCACTATCTGAGGGACAAAATGATAAAACATCTCAGAGATAGAAAAGATTTTGCGATTGCATATCCTGAAGAGCCTTCACCTTTAGGAACCGCAGGTTCAGTGAAAAACGCTGGAATAGATGATACAATGGTGATTGTACAGGGAGACAACATCACTGATATAAACCTCACAGAGGTGATGCAGTTTCACGAATTACATGGAGGTCTCGTGACCATTGCTCTTCTGCCAGTATCAAATCCCTCCTTATACGGGATAGCAGAAATAGAGTCTTCTGGCAGAATAAAGAGATTTAAAGAGAAACCCTCACCAAATGGGTGTTTCTCGAATTTGGCCAACACCGGCATATATATTATAGAACCAGAGGCGATGAAGTACGTGCCAGACGGTAGTGCATTTGATTTCTCTAAGAACTTGTTCCCCCTACTTGTAGCGCAAAAAGCGGTTTACGGGTGCGTGGTTGAGGGTTTTTGGACGGATGTTGGCACTCCTGGAGGCTACATGGAAGCGAGTAGGTGGATACTAAGGGGAAAGGGATTTGAATGCGCGGATACGGCTGAGATAGAAAAATGTGATATTCACGGTGACGTTGCAATTGGTGAATATGCCGAGGTGAAGGAGTCAATAATTCACGGTCCCGCTGTGATCGGCAAGCATGCAAAGGTGATAAAATGCAAACTGCAGGATTCCGTTATTTTCCCCCGGGTCTCATTGCATGAGACCTCCTTAAGTAACAGCGTGGTGGGTGAGAATGCTGTGATTAAAAAAGGTACAGTAATGAACGCGATCATTGGGAATACAATGAAATAAAGAAGGTTGTACGCGTAAAAGAAGCGAGATTTTAGTCTTTTACAAGCCTCCGCTCATAGGCACCTTAAAAAGTGGTATGGAGACGGAAGGAAAGCTACACAACAAAGATATTTTATTTCAATTGTCCGAAGGG
>JANJFQ010000110.1 GCA_025435355.1 Candidatus Methanophagales archaeon
AGGGCGATAAAAATGGATGAAAGAGGGATGGAGAGAGAGGTAACTGAGGGCGAGATGAGGCAGCAAGCAGAAGTGCAATCTCTGGTCTTAAGATTGCGACAATACCAGGCGCAAGCCGAGACGGCGTCGCAGGAATTGATTTTTGTCCGGCAGGCGATAGGTGAGCATGAGAAGGCGATAGAGACGATAAAGCAGTTGAAGAAGATGAAGGCTGGAGACGAGCTGATAGTGCCAATAGGAGCTAACTCCTCGGTTTACGTTACACTCAGCGATATTGATAAGATAATAGTTAGAATAGGTGGCGGAGTAAGTGCAGAGAAAGACCGTGATTCTTCGATAGAGTATCTTAAAGAAAAGAAGGAGGAGTTAGAGAATTCACTGCGTGAAATGACCGGAACGTTACAAAAGATGGAGCAGGAAGCGCAGAGATTACAGGCAAGATTGCAAGAGATCGCATCAGCACCCAGTACAGGCGCTGGTGCAGGCACGGGAAGATAAAGCAAAAATGTTTGAGAAGCTGAGGAATAAGCTAAAGGACTTTTCTAACACCATCGAGAGGAAAGTAAAAGAGAAGGGGAAGGCGATATTAGAAGGGGAGACGATTTTAGCTGATAATGATTTGAAGGAGCCTTTAGAGGCGTTGGAGACGGCGTTATTGGAGAGCGACGTTGCATTATCCGTGGTGGAAGAGCTGATTTCCGGTGTGAAAGAAGAATTGGTAGGGAAGAGGAAGAAATGGGGCGCGGATACTGGAGGATTAGTGAACGAAGCGATAAGAGGCGCGTTATTAAATGTTTTTCCCGTTGATGCCGGCGCTGGCGGCTCAGATGTTGAGAAACTCGATTTTGAGCAGTTCGTGGATAAAATAGAGAAGCCTGCAAATGTCGTTTTTGTCGGCGTGAACGGGACTGGTAAGACAACGAGTATTGCAAAGGTAGCGAGGAAGTTACTTGGGTGGGGATATTCAGTGGTGATTGCATCCGCGGATACTTACAGGGCTGGCGCAACTGAACAGATAGAGAAGCATGCATCTAATTTAGGGCTAAAAGTAATAAAGCATCAATATGGTGCAGATCCTGCGGCGGTTGTATATGATGCGATGAAATATGCGAAGGCGAATAGAAAAGACGTGGTCCTGGCAGATACCGCAGGAAGAATGCATACCTCCGTAAATCTCATGGAGCAATTGAAGAAGATATGCCGGGTGACAAAACCCGACCTGGTGATTTTTGTGGATGAAGCCGTTGCAGGGAACGATGCGGTGGAAAGGGCGAAGAAATTCGATGAAGCCGTAGGAATAGATGCCTCTATACTAACCAAGGTTGACATAGATGCGAAAGGAGGAGCTGCTATTTCCATCGCTCATTCCACTTCTAAACCCATTTTATTCTTAGGCACGGGGCAAGGCTATGAGGACCTGGAGAAGTTCGATGCTGAATGGCTCGTGGACAGGTTGTTGGGTGAATGAGAAGGTGAAGGAAAAAGAAAAAAAATGAGACCAGAAGAATATAGAAGTTTGGTTTTAAGCATAACAGAGAGAAACGAGGACGTTGAAGTGTTACTGGGGCTTGTCTATCTACTGGAAGGATGTTCATCAGAAGAAGCACTTACGAAAAACTTCACGGCATTGAGAGGAAAGGAGAGGGCGAAGGAATGCAAGGAATTATTAACTTCGCTGATAAAGAAAAGAGTTTTAATATCAGGTCCTTATGATGAGTATATTTGTCCTGCGGGACATGAAAAGGTTTTTGAGGATACCGCAGTCAGTTTTTTACAAGAACCTCACGATTTATCGAACTACTTTGAAAAAGCGGTGAAAGAAGGAAATAAAGCGGCGATAAAAATGATTGAATTACTTTTGAAAATGCCTATACACGGAATTACCGAATTCACGCAATATGAGATTATAAAAAATGACCTGTGTGATACGTTTTCACCTGCGGTTTTTCGTTCCGTAGAAGAGGAGGTTATCAAGGAGAATTTGTGCATTTATGGAAAAAAGCGTAGAAGGGAATTCTTAGGGTTATACCAAAATGAGGGAAAAATAGAAGATACAAAAGAAAGAGTAAGAGAGTGGAGAGCGGAAAAACTCGCTGCGATGCCTGTGACCAAAATGCTTGAAAAAGTGGTAGAAGAACTTGTAGAGGAAACGAAAAAAGGAGCGAAAGAGCGGAGAGCAGAATTTGCTGAGTGGGCTAAATTTTCTAAAGAGGAAATAGAAAATATCGAGGGGCATTTCAGCGGGTTCGCCATGGATGATAGCTTTCTATTTCTTACTGGTGATCTGCTCGTAAGGAGAGACACGCTTAATCTGGTGGTTACTGATAGCTTGTCGAGATATGATGTTAGAGAATGGAGAGGTCATCCGGTGGTTTTTGTAACTGATGAGATACCGCGATGGATAGAAAAAATGGAGTACGTGTTTAGAGGGGCATATCCTGAGTTATCAAAGCGAAAAGTGTCCATTGTGGTTCCGAACAAGGTTGCATACTCAAATTTCAAGCAGGAGCTTCTTTATGACGTTGTAGATCGGTTGGGGATTCATGAGATTTTGGAATTATAATTTTTACTGCTGAATTACACGTTTATCCACAACGCCCTCCGGAATAATCTTCTCCACGCCCGTTGTGAACGCTTTTATCTTCTTTATGAACTTTTTCTTCAGTTTACCCACTAAAACATGCTCAAGCACGTCCTCTATTGTCACCACAGGTATTATTTTCACCTTATCCTTATATCTATCTTCGATGAGCACATCATTCAGGTTTGCCTGTGGAATCAATACTTCTTTGATGCCTGCCTGCGCTGCTGCCTCCACCTTCGGCGTTATTCCTCCCACTGGTAGCACGTCACCTCGCACGGACAAAGAACCTGTCATCGCCACACTCTGGTCCACCGGGATGTCCTCCAGGGAGGATATAACAGCAGTAGCAACGGAAATGCTGGCAGAATCACCTTCTACTCCTTCGTGCGTGCCTACGAATTGAATATGGATGTCTTTCGTGGATATATCCTTCCCGGTGAATTTCTTGAATACCGCGGAAACGTTTTGCACTGCTTCTTGTGCTATTTCCTGCAATCTACCGGTCGCTATTACCTTACCTTCCTCTCTCGATTGTGCTGGTGTAACCTCTGCAATTATGGGTAGCATCACACCGGAATCACCCACTACGGCGAGTCCATTCACCTTGCCTATCTCAAACCCTTCGGTTTTGAACAATTTATAGTCCTTTTTGTGCTCCAGATATTCATCAGCCACTTGCTGCTCCACGGATTTTGCCATCGCTTTTGCTTTTATCACGTGCTCGCTCGTCGTATATTTGACACCTTCAGCACGAGCAATATCCCCTGCCACACGCACCAATCCGCCGAGATCCCTTAAAATAAGGGTAAAATGCCCTTTCCTGCCCGATCTTCTCCTTGCTTCCCTTATTATCTCCTCCACTCCATGCCTATCGAAATGAGGAATCTTTTTGTCCTTCCTTACCTCTTGAGCAATGAACCTGACGAGCTTTTTTCTGTTCTCCTCCGTGTCGTCCATCGCATCTTTCATGTATATTTCGTATCCATAGCCTTTTATTCGAGAACGAAGAGCAGGATGCATACCGGCTACGGCATCCAGATTGCCCGCAGCTACCATGATGAAATCACATGGCACCGGCTCGGTTTTTACCATAGCTCCCGCACTCCTCTCCGACTGTCCTGTTATTGCATATTCCTTCTCCTGCAATGCCGTGAGCAGGTTTTGCTGCGCTTCTACCCTCAACGTGTTTATCTCATCAATGAAAAGAACGCCTTTATGCGCCTTGTGGATAGTGCCCGCTTCTACCCTATCGTGTGCTGGCGTCTCCAACCCTCCTGATTGGTAAGGGTCATGCCGGACATCGCCGAGCAAAGCTCCAGAATGAGCACCTGTTGCATCCACGAACGGTGCAGTTTCACGTCCAGCATTGGTAACAAGCAACTTCGGCATCATCGCCTCCTCCTTCGGCATCATCCACCTCAGCACTAACAATACAACGGCAGCGGCAATTATCGCCCATAAAAATGCCATTCTTTCTCCTTGAAGTGTTAATATAAGACCAAAGCCAATGATGAGAAAAAAAGTGAACATAAGAAAAGTATTTCGCATCTGAACGCGCTTTCTCACTTCTTGCTTCTGCGCATCCACTATTTCTTTCCCTTTACCACGAGGAACAATTCTTATCTTTGGGGTGTTTTTGTCCTCGGTATTAGGATACACCAAAATATCCTGCAATTCCTCCTTTGGCAGCAATTCCGCCATGCTACTGGCAAGCATTGACTTCCCGGTGCCCGGCGTGCCTATCAGCATCACATGTCTTCTCTGCGTAGCAGCCTTCTTTATCACCTCCACGCCGTGTTCCTGCCCTATCACCTGGTCTATCAGCAACTTTGGGACTTCTACTTCTTCGGTTGTTTTCATTTCTGCACTTGCTACGCTTTCCGCTCCCCCTCCTTGCCCATTCTTACTGCTTGCCTCATCCGATTCAGTCATTATTCCTATTTTCCTCTTTTTCTTACTCCCCATCATTAAAGTTCAATATCCCCATAAGATAAATAGATTATGTTCTTTAAAACTTTACTTTAATGTGACATCACATCCCCATTTCAAACACATCGTGTATTGCTTGTGCAGCCTTATATGCATCTTCCTTTTTTACCACAAAAGAGATATTAAACTCAGAACTGCCCTGAGAGATCATTATCACGCTTATTCTTTCGTTGCCGAGAGCGGAAAAGACTTTCCCTGCAACTCCCGGCGTTCCTGCCATACCAGCTCCAACGACACCCATTGCGCAGACGTCACTATTGGATGTGAAATCCCGGACCACGCTGCCGCTAGTATTCATGCTCTGTATCGCATTAATAGCTCGTTCCAATTGTGCACCCTCTATAACAATAGATATGGTCCTTTCCGATGAGCCATGGCTTATCATTATGATGTCCACATTTTTAGCGGCTAAGACAGAGAATATACGTGCTGCAACGTCAGATATACTCCTTACGCCAGTTCCTGCGATATTGATGATGGCAGTGTTTTCGATGAGAGTAATGGCTTTAGCAGCCTTTTTTGTTTGCTCCGGTTCCTTGCCAATAAGTGTGCCCCTGCCCTCCGGCTTGAACAAATTCTTCACGCGAATCGGTAATTTTTTCCATATCGCAGGCTCTATCGCCCGCGGATGGAGGACTGAAGCGCCGAAATAGGATAGTTCCATTGCCTCTGCGTATGAAATATAAGGTATCTTTCTTGCATTCTTTATTATCTTGGGGTCCGCACTCATTATCCCCTCGGTCTCTTTCCAGAGCCATACTTCATCAGCATCTATCGCAGCTCCAATTATGGTAGCTGTATAGTCCGAGCCACCTCTACCCAGCGTTGTTATTATCCCTTTCTTCGTCTCTCCGGTATATCCGCTAACGACGGGTATTTTATTATCGCTCAATAAAGGCATAATTCTCTCTCTTATCGTCTCTTCTGCGCCTCTCATTAACTGTGCATTGCCGTAGTCCTCATTCGTTATTATCCCGGCGTCACCACCAGTAAGATGCACAGCATCCACTCCTAAGGATTGTAATGCGCCAGCCAATATAGGTGCTGCCAATCTTTCGCCGAACGAGACGATATAGTCAAGTGACCTCGCTGTCAATTCGCCTAAAAGACATATTCCAATCAAAGCTTTCTCCATCTCCCCCACTCTTCCTCTTATTTCTTTCTTTACCACGTTCAACACATGCTCATCGTCTATCGCTTCTGACGCCACTATCTCATGCTTCATTTTTAAATCCTTCACGAATTCTTTTACCTTTTCCACGTTTCCTTCTTTTGCTACC
>JANJFQ010000111.1 GCA_025435355.1 Candidatus Methanophagales archaeon
CTAATAATATGTTATATAAAAATGCTTTGTTGGATATCTAGTTTTCTTGTCTTTCCAAAATTATTCTCTTGACGAAGTCAAGACTTAATGTGCGGAGCACCTCAGACCCCTATTATTAAAAAGAACTTAAATTTTATTGAACTTAACCTATTATATCCGAACCGGGTTCGTATATTCCTCCAATTTGGTGATGCATCCGAACTCAGTTCGCATATACTCCCTCTGGCAGACTGCTAGCCTTCTTCCCATCCCCCCTCCTTCGTCATATCTGATTTCTTCAATATTAAATCTAACGGGCTTTTTATCTTACCCAAATCCCTAGCACGTACATGTGTGTATATCTCCGTTGTTTTACTGCTCTTATGCCCCAAAGCTCTTGAATGTATCTTAAATCTATCCCGCTTTCTAAAAGATGAGTGGCGAAGCTGAGCGATACGAGCGCATCGTAAAGAACGCTTTGGGGTCGTCTTAAATAAGTACCGGGCACAAAAAAACAAAAAACAAAATTAGAAATAGTGATTTTGTCCTGTTATTCCTTTTAAAATGCGATTTTTGATAACGTTTCGCGTGTTTGCGAAGTGCGAATGTAGTGAGCATTTTGGAAAAATTCTGCAAGAATGTCCCGCATAAGCCTTGTTATGTGTTTTTTCTGCAAGGAAAAATCGCGGAATGAAACGGAGCTACAATATGACGCAGACCTGCCGCTTAATATTTAAAGATTGGTTTTTTAGGTAAATATACTTCACTGCCTAATTCATCTTCATAATCATGAACAAATGCACAACCCGGGATTTTAACCATATATAAAAAACCAATAATATCCCCCATTCCACCAGCAGTTAATAGACAACCAACATTTATAAGCATTAGAGATTCAATATAAAAACCTATTAAAATTGGAATTATACCTGTTAATATAACGGGGAGTATAATAGCAATTCTAAACCCCGTCAACCTCACTATTTTTTTGCAGTAGACATACGGTGAGAAATATTTGAAACCCACTTTTATGTCAGGTAATTTTGCTTCAGTAAGTGACAAAAACCCGATGAAATGTATAAATTCATGTATAAATGTTCCAAGTAGGAATAAAGCAAAAAATAAGAGGATCATTGTAAAGTTAATACTAAATGATCCCTCTTTCAAAATAAAAGCATATATTAAATTAGCAAATATTATTAACAAAATCGTAGAGATAAAAACTATTCCTTTGATTCTTTCAAAATCTGGTTTAATGATTACTTTCTCAAAGTTTTTTGAAATCTCTAATTGAGGCACATACTAAAAAAAGTAACACTTATTTAAATGTCTTTGGATGCAGGTCGAGTAATATTGCACATAACGGAGGACAGATACAAAAGGAGAAAGAAGGTGAGGCGAAAAACGCCATTATTGCTGCTTTTCCGCGCATCCCAGCCTCAAGCGCGTTATCGTGGTTGATGAGGATGTCAATATCTTCGACCAGAAAGATGTCGAGTACGCGGTAGCGACGCGAGTGCGCTGGAATGAAGATCTGGTGCTTATCCCGGGCGTAAAAGGCTCCTCACTCGACCCCTCCTCTCAGGACGGGCTGACAACGAAAGTGGGCATCGATGCAACGAAGGAATTGGGTGCCGCAGCAAAGAAATACGAGCGCATCGTTAAGAACGCGCTTGATTCGGCTTAAGAAATACCAAACACAAAACGAAAAAACAAAATTTGAAATAGTGAGTTTGTCCTATTGTTCCGTTCAAAATGCAATTTTTGATAACAAAGGAATTTAATGAAGTTTGTGACGCAAAAAAAATCCGAAGAGTTGTGGTAGGGTGTAAAAAGATTTAAATAATAGCCAACAATGTCTACTTAATATGGAATCAAAAAAAGACTTTTTGGGGGGTATTGTCATGGGAGTTATCATAACATTATTGTGTTCATTTCTGTTAAATTCTACAATCACAATAAGTTCTGAATCTACTTCTTATATTGACTTACATCAAGCAATTCCTCATTATGAGTTCTCCAATGAAAACGCTAAATATATTGAATACTTAGACATTAAATATAAGGTAAAACCCCCATTTTATGTTTTTAGTTTTAATTCAAACCAAGAATTATCTAAGCCCAAAGGTTACGAATTATTAGAAATACCTGCTTATGGCGATTGCGTATATTGGAATGATCGTGGAAATAAGTTGATATTATCCGCTAAAGCAAGCCAATTTAAAGTATCGGAATGTTCAGATACATTAAGATATGTTAAGCTAATCGATAAGAAAGATTTAGTAAATGTTTATTTCAACTCAAGTTGGAGAAAAGGTTCTGAAGGTGATAAATTTTATGAGGAAGAAGGTATCAGTATTTCAAATAAATTCAGCAAACCAATAAAAAATTATATCTTTATTTATGATCAGGGAAATAATTCACAAATTAAAAAGAGATTTAAAAATTGTAGTGAAATTCGGACTTTCATTAATCAGGAGGAGATTGAGAATAGATCCAAATTCTTTGAAAATTCATCTCGTATTGCAGTAAAATTTGATTTGGAACCTCGAGAAACCAAAGAATTGATTGTTAGATGCTATAACTAAAGGCACCCCGCCACAATTGAACTTAACGTTTTGCAGATAAAAGAAGTTGCCGAAGGCAATTTGGGCGAAGGTGCATAGCACCGTAGCTTTTTATCCGCTGTTAGCCGAAGTCGCATCTCTATGTAATTCACCCCCATTGCTAATCGGAAAAGAGGTCTGGTGGGATAATTTTGCTCTTAAGCAGCCACTGGCGAAATTCGTTCGAATATCCCTCTTCCGGCTTTAGCAAATGTCGCAATATTTCACGTCCTTCTTTGATATCAACATCGGGACTCTCTGACCAAAGATCGGAGAACCAGAATTTAGCCATACGTATCCAGCCCTCGAACTCATCCAGACGTAGGAGACCTCGCTCATGGTCTTTATAGGCAAGCGCAAGCAGATTGAGATGATTCAAATGTAGAATGCGCCATGCCCATCCTTTATCGCTTAAACCCCTCCAAGCAGGAAGAGCGGGGGGTAATTGGTGATGGTGAACATACAAATTCCAATTGTGCTCATTGGAAAGGCGCGTCAACTCGTGTGCGGTGAACTGCTCCATTTGCCACCTCATTCTTTTGACTGCCATACCAGCATAGATAGCTGATGCTACCGCCGCTAATACAGCTACGATTGCAATGATTGCTAATGGATCCATTATGTTTCACCTCCTGTGTCAACTAAATCAAAGGCGATTTCGGATAACATATTATATCCGAACCGGGTTTGTATATCCCTCCAATCAGGCGATATATCCGAATGTAGTTCGCGTATACCTCCCTTTAGCGGAACCTTCTCGCCTCGCTCATTTTTTATTTACTTTACACCCTGAATTTTGTACTAATGCGGATTGAGCGCTCGTGAATTGGTTGGCTACTGTACGTATGCCTCACTTTACGATCTTGGTTATATCGATCTCGATGATGTCCTCGGCACCCATGCTCTTCAGCTTCGGTATTAACACGTTCACCACGTGTTTGCTTACGACCGTTTCCACCGCGTAATAGCGGCGGTAGCTATTCTCAGAATCGTAAAGCTGTGATATAGTCGGCCGTTTCATCGCCGGGAGCACCGACACCACATCCTTCAACGTATCCTCCGCAACGTTCATGCTGAGCAGGACCTTACCTCGTGCTTCTATCACGCCGGAGAGCAAGGTTCTTATCTCTTCCATCTCCCGCCTCTTTTCCGCATCACGCCACGAATCCTTATTCGCGATCAATTTCGTGGTCGATTCCAGCAGTATCTCGATTATCCGCCAGTTATTCTTCCGCAGCGTCTCGCCGGTCTCCGTGAGCTCGACGATACCGTCCATCATGTCCTTCGCTTCAGTAGCGCCGTACGAAAAGAATATCTGCACAGGAATGCCGAGGTTTTCAAAGAAGGATTGAGTAAGTTCGGGATACTCAGTGCTTATTTTACTGTTCGGCTGCATGTCTTTTGCTCCTTGAATATCACTATCAGCCTGCACTGCCAAGACGATGTTTACCGTGCTTTCTTTCTCTGCAGCTTTGCTGTATTGCATATCAGCTATTTCCACGACGTCCACCCCTCGTTCCTCTATCCAATCCTTACCCGTTATGCCCATGTCAAAATATCCTTTCTCAACGTATTCGGGTATCTCTTGCGGACGGAGTATCTTCACCTTCTCTATCCGTGGGTCGGCTATTGTCGGGTTGTATTCTCGACTCGTTACCTTCACTTCCAGGTCTGCTTGCTTGAACAATAATAGCGTCTGTGCTTCCAAACTGCCCTTTGGGATCGCTATGCTTATCATCTTCCCTAATATCCTCTTATCACTCTGCAGCTTTAAGTATTATGAATATCGAATCGCTTTCAGTTTTATATACCATAACGCATGAACGAGAAGACGAAACGATTTGTGTCCCGCAAATTTCAGGAGTATTATAGACGGGCAAAGATAGAACCGCCATCAGATTTCTGGATGCGGGAGTGGGGCTTTGTTCTCTTCGATCCGCATTATCCCGCGAAACTCGTGATGCGCAGGCATACCGCGTTCGCCACGAAGGAGGACTTAGTGAATTACCTTCGTGAAAGTGCTCCTGCACACGCCTATCACTCCGCTGCGGTTTACAACTATCCCACCGCAGCGATGGCGGAAAAAGGCTGGATTGGCGCTGACTTGATCTTCGATCTCGATGCCGACCATATTGTAAGTGAAGCGGATCTCCCACACTATTCCTATGAAGACTTGTTGGCGCTCGTGAAAGAAGAGACGCTGAAACTGGTCGACTTCTTACTCAACGATTTCGGCTTTGCTGATGAGGATATAGAACTGGCGTTCTCAGGATCACGGGGGTATCATATCCATATTACCACCAAAGGTGTGCGCGGACTTGGTAGTCGAGAACGAAGAGAGATCGTCGATTATGTCATGGCTACCGGATTCGAAAGAGGTCGTTACCTTTTAGATAAAACAGCGGATTACAGAGAATCTGCTTACGGAAAGGTTGCTGAGCAGGTGAACGAAGTTCCTCTACACCGGAGAGAAACAATCAGGAAAAAAAGTGGCGATTTACAATTAGTCGTCTTTGAAGGATGGGGAAAAAGGCTCAATAAAGGGCTGGTGGATTTTATTGCTGAAATAAGAGGAATGGGCGACAAGGAGGGTAGAAGGAAACTGAATGAGATGGGAATATCAAAAGAAATGGCAAAAAAGATAGTTAAAATGACAAAAGAGGAAGTGATGATAAAAAGACTAGGAAGAATGGAGGAAGGGGAACTTGGTTTTTGGCCTACGCAAGTGTGGGATAAAATAATAGAGAAGGAAAAAGTCAAATCCGCAGATCGCGTTGATGAACCGGTTACCGCGGACATAAAACGGCTTATTCGACTGCCCGGCTCACTACACGGCAAATCGAGCCTGAAAGTGAAACCATTAACAATTGAGACCTTTAAGGAGTTCGACCCGTTAGTAGATGCCGTGGTTTTTGGCGATTCACCCGTTGAAATACTCCCTCTTCGCCATTCGTCGATAGAACTGAAAGGGGAACGATATACAGTGGAAGAGGGCGAAATTGCTTCGGTACCGGAGCACGTTGCACTTTATTTCCTCTGTCGAGGCGCCGCGGAACTTACGTGAAGAAGAAACGAAAATGACTTTTCTTAGTAAAGCGTCTTTCTTTAAAGAGTAAGTTCGATGGACATAGAGGCGCTCTGGGGAATCCTATACAAGGAAAGGAACATGGCATCGTTGCAAGATTTACCGGCGAGTTTCTGCGAGGACGTAAGAGAATACATAGCGCGATTGCAGGCGGAAAAGAGAGAAGCGGATGATAG
>JANJFQ010000112.1 GCA_025435355.1 Candidatus Methanophagales archaeon
CTTAAACGAGAAACTCAAAAGCAAAGGAATTGATCCAAAGGTACCATGGTTGAACAATAAAATTCTAGAATTTCATTTTAAATGATGAAGAAAAATGTTAAATAAATAGGGGTAACAATATCCCTGTTCTATTAATATGGTTATGAGCTTGATGGCAAAACTAAAAGGAATGGCAGAATATAAGAAATATCTGAAAACACTTGTTCTATCAGCCGCACTCGCTTTTCTCATGCTCTACATAGCTTTTGGCTTGATGTTTTTTGCAAAACGAGGAAATCCGGTTCCGGTGTACTTCATTTTGTTAATTGCCGCTATTTTCTTCGTTTTTTTCACCGTGTTTTATGAATCGAAAGGTAAAACTAAAAGAAAAGGCAAAGAGAGCTTGAAATCGCTTATTAAAGGCTTATTCCTCGCTATCTGCGCAACTTTCGCATTCGTTGCAATTGTCGGTGGTGTGAAATTCATGGTATATATTGGATTTGAATTAATAGGTGGTATTGGGGCGGTCATTTCTGCGTTAGCGATATGCATGATTGTAAGCACGGTGTTTCTCACCCTGTTAACGCCTCCCTGAGGTAATTGCTCATTAGTAAGTGTTTAGCGGTAAACAAGTACGTATTCTTCAGTTATTGATACCAAGTTTAAGAACACGCTCTATTTTCCTCCTCACCTCTTCATTTGGTATTATCTCCTCGTTTTCTATCTTCCGCAGCAATGATTGCTTTTCGTTTATCCTTTTTGCAAGCTCCGCTTGTTTTAGACCGACTTTTTCCCGCGCTTCTTTTATCTTTCTTCCATAATTCTCCACGAGTTCTATCCCCTCTTCTATATCCCTGTCCATCTGCTCATATAATCTCGATTTTCCTTTAGCCCTGACAAGCTGCGGTTGTTCACTACCTTTTACTTCAGCCGTGCGCCTTGCTTCCGCTACCATTACAACTGTTCCGTGGCGTGCGCACGATTTACAAACTCTTAGCTTAGAGGCGCCTATTTTTATATATTGCGCTTCTCCTTTTATCTCCACGCCGCATATCTCACACTGCATCATTTATATTCTCACTCACTTTTATATTTTTATAACCAGAAGAAGTAAAATAATTCATAGGGTGTAAGATGAAAGCGAGCAATAACGGTGTATCGTATGGCGATGATTATTCAAGATACCTGCAGGATAAGATGCGGCAGTTGGAGGAAGCGAACAATCTGTTGAAAGAGAGACAAGAGAAGATAGAGCGAGAGGGGAGATATTACGAGGGGATGAGAATTCGATATGAGCGTGAGATAAAGAAATTGAGGTTGGAGATAGAAAAGTTGCGTGTACCACCCTTGATAATAGGAACTATTGTAGAAGTAATAGATGATAAACAGATGCTGGTGAAGAGCAGCACAGGACCTCGATTCGTTGTAAATTACGCCAAGTTTATAGACTCAAAAGAAGCTGTTCCCGGCGCACAAGTTGGAATGAATCAGCAATCACTGGCTGTGGTAAGTGTGCTCCCTACTCAAAAAGACCCCTCGGTCTATGGTATGGAAGTAATAGAATCGCCTGGTGTGAATTATGAAATGATAGGGGGGTTGGATGAGCAGATAGAAGAAATAAGAGAAGTAGTGGAGTTGCCGCTGACAGCCCCGGAGAGGTTTGAGCGTGTAGGCGTGGAACCACCAAAGGGTGTTCTTTTGACCGGTTTGCCGGGTACGGGAAAAACGTTGCTTGCAAAAGCTGTTGCAAACCGCACATCTGCCACTTTTATAAGAGTCGTTGGCTCAGAATTAGTGCAGAAATACATAGGTGAAGGTGCGAGGATAGTAAGAGATCTTTTTGCACTGGCGAAGGAAAAGGCACCTTCTCTATTGTTCATTGACGAGTTAGATGCAGTAGCGGCTCGAAGAGTAGAGGACGGCACCTCGGGTGAGCGAGAAGTACAGCGAACGATGATGCAGCTTTTAGCAGAGATAGATGGTTTCAATCCAAGGGGCGATGTGAAGATAATAGGAGCGACAAACCGACCTGATATTCTCGACCCTGCCTTGCTCCGCCCCGGAAGATTCGACCGCATCATAGATATACCGATGCCCGATATGGAAGCAAGGAAGGAGATATTCAAGATACATACGGCTAAGATGAAATTGAGAAAAGGCGTAAACTTAGACAATTTGGCATCACTTACTGAAAATGCCTCCGGTGCTGATATAAAGGCAATATCTACTGAAGCGGGGATGCTCGCAGTAAAAGAGAATAAGAAAACAATAGAAATGAAAGATTTCCAGAAAGCAATAGAGAAGGTAATAGGGGACAGGCAGAGGTCTTATCTAAATGCTAAGGAGACGGGCGTGATGTTCGCATAACAGAAACTTTTTTCTTAGTGCAGGGTTTTTTTAGAAACAAGAATTTTGGAAGGGAGTAAAGCAAGGGTTGAGAGCCATAATGTTGGTCTTTCATTGATATCCGCTAAATTGGTTATAAGTATCGCTGGACTGTATCACATGTTAAATGGTTGGTCAGGTCCTGAAAGTCCATTTAACCGCAGATTAAGAATAGGGCGATTACTCGCCCATTCTCATCTCAGAGCGGTACGTGAAAGTTCCCCTTCATACTGCTCAAGCATTTCATAACCCTTTCTGTATCGGGCAGCAGTTTGTTTCTGTGGCATTCCGGTCCTCTGATTTCAGCATTCATGCGCATAAACTATCCTTTAGTTTATCCCATCTCGTCTTGCACCAGTCAGTCAGTTTTAGAGCCTTCTGTCTGCGTTTACGCAGCTTACTCAGAATCAAGATAGGGTTTTTTATCCAATTTCAGACTAATATGTCTGCCTATCTTCGTATCTGAAAAGAGTTTCAGTCTGTTCCTTTCTGTGGTGAATAGCCAGTTCCATCCTATCCAGAGTCCTATTCGCCAATATCGGAGAAATAATTCCTCCTTGTGGAGTTCCCGCTTTGGTAGGATTCAAGTGACGATTATACACAAATCCTGCCTTAAGAAACGGTTTTAAGATCGGTTTATCCATCGGGATGTTGTCCAAGAGCCATTCATGGTTGATATTGTCGAAACAGCCCTTAATATCTCCTTCCAAAACCCATTGTGCAGAATCCTTCTTGCTCAGGCAAATGAAAGCATATTGGCACGCATCTTGCGCGCTTCTGTACTTCCTGAAGCCAAAAGAGCAAAGATCTGCTGTTGCTCCTGCAACTGGGCTTAACGCAAGGGCGTACAGCGCTTGCAACGCCCTATCGTACATGGTTGGAATACTCAAAGGTCGCTTCTTCACTGAACCAAGTTTCGGGATATACTTAAGGCATGTGAAATATATAAAGCAATCGCGATTAAAGTTTTAATTTCCACCCCCTCTTTTCCATGTATTCATACGCCTGCACAATTACATCAGTTTCAGCATCTTTTTTGTTATTAAACCATTTATCGCTTTTTACTCCTTTTAGTTCGACACATTCTCCAGTTTGAGCGTCTTTAATCGAGCACTTCTCTATTTTCCATCGTTCTTTGTGTCCCTCTCCACTTGAACTATACTCGAATTTCATTTCCGGGTTACAGCGATTTAGTTCCCTGAACTTATTCTCGAACTTGTTTCTAATTGGAAGGAAGTCTCCCCCGCTCGACATTTCTTCTTTTATTCTCTCAAAGATGTCAAATTTAAGTAGGAACTTTTTTACTTCTTTGATTCTGATAGATTCCTCGCTATCCAGATATATTGCACCGCAAATAGCTTCGAAAACATCTGCGATAACATTTGGGCTTATGTTTTCCCTCTTTTCACTTGCCCTGATGTAATTCCTGAGACCTATTTCCTCTCCGTAGTCAGCAAATCGCTCATTATTTTCAAATTTAGACTTCAGAGGGGTCATTTTTCCTTCATCGAGATATTCTGACACAAAAAGTTCTTCTGCTAATATCAGACTGATTACACGGTCTCCGAAGAATTCAAGTCTTTGATAATTAGAGGAACCGGGATGTTCATTAGAATACGAACCTGTGGTTATCGCTTCTTCCAAAAGTGCGATGTTCTTAAACTGGTGCCTAACCAAGTCTTCTAACTCTGTGAGTTCAACCTTTATATTTTTATCCATTAGTCATCATCACTATTTATGCTCTAACACACTAAAAAGATAACTATTAATTATGAAATTATTGGATATAAAATAGAGAGAAGGGGATTGTCTGTGGATTCTGCATTTATCCCCCTCGCAATTTGGATTGACTAAAGCCCCAGCACATCTTTAAGCCTGAGCTGGTATTTCCCCAATTTACCACCGAAGTTACCTGCCGTTATTTTCACCACGCCGGGGACTTTTACCGCCGCTTTTATTCCTGCTCGCATTGCTTCACTAACTGCTTCTTCGCTAACCCCGTTTATCACCACTTCAAAAACGCCATTTACATCCGCAGGCAGCTCAGACGCGTCTATTTTGTCTTTTAGCGTGGGGCAGAACTTCTCATTTATCGTTGCGTGCATGAACTTGTATTTCTGTGAGCCAGGTTTCGAGCCAGATGCGACAACTCCACCCGTAAAAGAAGTTATCGTGCCTTCTACCTGCCCAATGGCAGAAACAGCATCCTCAGCCGCAGTCAGTGCAGACATCTGGTCCTTCGCAAGGATAAATAGATTCCCACCAGCAACTCCTGGTTTAACTCCATATTCCTCTTCACAGATGAATTCTCCTCCCATTATTGGAACTGCCCATACGTTATGCCCACCAACTTCTTTTTCATATTCAAACCCATCTCCAAAAAAGTGAAGTTTTATAGGTAACTTTTCTTCTGCTTCGAGACCATTGAACATAGCTGCAGTGGGTGCAGTCATTACACACTGTCCCAATCGTGCCAGAAGTTGCCCCTTTACACCTTCTTTTTTAAAGTGGCATATCATAATTGCCACTCCGGGTCTTCCATCCGGTGTCTCCTCTTGAGATAGTAGTTTCTCTATCCCCGCCTCGGCTGGGCATCCAATAACTGACGTGCCGAATCCCGTCGCTTCTTTTGCCACTTCCAGCGCCCATTTCTCATTCACCGCCGTTATCAACACTCGCGCAACCTTTATCGGGAACGCTTCAGCAAACGTATCCTCTATTTCTACTCCTTCCAATTCCATTTTTCTTTCACCTTGAAAAACAAAGATAACGTCGAAGTAATAAAGGTTTCTATTTTTTTAGACTCCGTTTCTCCCCAACCTTAAATCTCCTCCCTCTCTTTCTCGGTCCACGCTTACCCTTACCTTAGCCTCTTTATCCACGCGAAGACAAACTCCGATTGCTCGTAGATATTCCGCAGATAAACTTTTACCGTGAATCAATAACTCTATCAGGTCATCTATTTCGTCTATATCCGCACTGATAAAAAAAGAATCGTAAACGGCGTGGCTCAAATTCCTCCGCTTCGCCATTTCTACATGCTTCAAATAGCTAATTCCATAGTAAGAAACGAAGAACTCAGAGGGTCTGCGCAGAAATAAAGCGTTTGTGCCTCCTTTTCTACCCGGTGCTATCACCACGTCCTCTTCACGCCTAACGATTTCATTTATACTTTCGGGCGTTGCCAGCGGAATATCCGCCATTATTATCAGCACCGGCTCTTTTTCCGCCCTTATTACTTCGTTCAGCACCTCGTTCAGCTCCCGTTCATCCTCTCTAATCGTCAACTGTAACTCCGGCTTTGCGTCTAACGCAAAATTCCACTTTGAGCACGTTGAAATTATCCCTGCTTCTTCTATCTCAGACCATGATAACGCAGCTAAAACATCCTTTAACATGTAGATTGCGAACTCTTCTCTCTCTTTTTCGGTTAAAAACGCCCCTAATCTCGATTTTGC
>JANJFQ010000226.1 GCA_025435355.1 Candidatus Methanophagales archaeon
ATTACGCTTTTAGAATCCTGAGGTACGGGTAAATCCCATTTTCTCTTTATCAGTTCCATTCCTTTGAGCATATCCACCGCGACATATTCCATCTCTAAAACCTTGTTCTCCAAAGGAATATTCAAAGAGGGCAAGCTGTCAATCTCTACTTCGTCCAAATAAAATTCTCTTATGATTATCCTTGGACTCAAGATTGGTATTTCAATGTCCCTATCCAATTTATTTTCATCTACAAATATGGTGGTTAGATTAAGCGGCTTCCCGGTATCAAATTCGGCGAACTTTATGCCTTCCTGATTCTCTAACTCTTCGAGAATATCTATTAACCCCTGCGGTCCGATAACCTCAAGAATGTTTACCGACTTCTCGGGATTCGCTTCCTCTTCAGGGAACATTTTCCTCAAGCCACGACCAATGACCTGCTCCGGAAGCACTTTCCTTTTTGATGTATAAGTCCTCAAGCCTACGATAACATTTACGTTTCTCACATCCCAGCCTTCGTTCAGCATCATTGTGCTGACGATGGCATCTACTCCGGATGGATAATATTTTGATAGTTCCTCATCAGATTGGAACATCTCAGGGAAATCTATGAATTTTGCCGCCTTCCTTGCAATAGGTAATTCTGCCTTTCTTATTTCTCCAGTGCTGTCAGTATGTATAAGCAGTACTTTGTCTTTCAGGTCTGGAATGGAATTAAGATAGCCAAATACTTCATCAGCCTCTTTGTTTTCTGGACATTGAAAGAATAGCACGGGGTTTTTTGATAAAGGTTTCAGAGCTTCTTTATATTCCCGCCATCTCCTTATCCCGGCTTCAATCCATGCTCTATATCTTTCAACGGCTTTAGTTGATGAAATCTCTTCCGCTTTCTTCACTATTCCCTTCAGCGGTAATTTCACGATGTTCATCTCGATGGCTTCTTTAAGCGGGAAATCAACGATAATCCAGGGGAACAAAGCACCGGTTTCGGTTTTTGGCGTAGCAGAGAAGTCCAGTTCCATATCGATGCCTTTACCGTATTGATAAGCGAGATTTTTATGAAGATTCATAAGGATTTTCTTCCATGCCTTTTCAAAACCGTAAATGTGGTGCGCTTCGTCTTTCAAAATCATTATATTGGGGCAAGAAGTTAAGACCTCTCTTATCCTGCTCTCTTGATAAATATCCTGAACATTGTAAACGGGAGGCAGTTCGCAAACTTCATAAACATACTCCTCAACTTCTTCTTTTTTGCGTTTCTTCTCCTCTAACTGCTGAATATTGGTTAAAAATAGCACGCTTTCCGGAATAACGTGAATGGGGTCTTCTTTCAGGATTACTTTCAGGTCAAACTCTTCTTCCCATTCCGGCGGTATGAATGGCAATTCTTTAAATATTGCACCGTTTTGGAAATCTTTACAAAGCCTATCATAAATGACGTTCTTTTCACCGGCAATGAGTAAAAATTTTGATGTATAATCGTCTTTGTTCTCTCGTTTCCAGTTGAAGTATGACCATACGATTGCAAATGCCATCACAAAGGTTTTACCAGAACCTGTTGCCATCTTAAAGGCAT
>JANJFQ010000113.1 GCA_025435355.1 Candidatus Methanophagales archaeon
ATCCCAATATCTCAAATATAATCCTTGCGGCGTTAATGCTTGTAATTCCGTTAACGTTGTCCAATCCCGGATTCACTTCCACCACATCACTTGCAACCACGCGTTCCGCTTTTAATATCCCTCTTATCAAAGAAATCAAACTTTCAAGCGACATCCCACAGGGCTCCGGATTCTCCACCCCCGGCGCTATACAGGGGTCAAGCACGTCAATATCAATCGAAAGATACGTTTTTTCTTCTCTTTTTCCTTCCTTTCCTATTTCTTCCAATATGTTTCCCACACCTTTTTCTCTTACCAGCTCTGCATCGTAAATCCTTATCTTCTTTAGCGATGCATACTCCTCCTCAGAAGAAGACCGAACACCTATCTCAATTATATTCTCAAACCCCACCAGTTCCGCTATCCTTCGCATCACGCAGGCATTAGAAAATTTATTGTTTTTATACGAGTCGCGGAAATCGGCATGTGCATCTATAACTATTACCTTCTCGACCTCTCCACGGTCGAAAAAGTGCTTAAATAGAGAAAAAGAGATAGAATGGTCGCCACCGACGAATATTTTTTTCACGTGGGTATCAAACACCAAATTTTGGGTTCGACCAAAGTCAAGATTTATGTCGCCACAATCGTAATACTGCAAATCCGATAATTCACGTTTTTCGTGCCACAAAAAGGTTTCAAGCCGCTGAGATGCTTTTCTTATCGCTTTTGGTCCCTCTCTCGAGCCTTTCTTAAAGGCATTGCCATCATACGGCACGCCTATTATTTCACACGATGCTTTTTCCTTACCTGCTTCTGATAGCGAGCCTGCAAATTTCATTATTCTTTCTTTCTTAATTCTTCTATGCAAAGAAACATATCATTGTAAAAATACTAAATATTTTTTACCTACTCGCATACAACTTGCATATTAAAGATATGTCCACAACTACCCATACATCAAGATATGAATACGTATCGCATCCACTTTTGAAAGAAGGAGTGGTAGAGAAAAGGAAATATCAACTATCCATTGCAGAAGAGGCGAAGAAGGAATCATTAATGGTTGTTTTGCCTACTGGCTTAGGTAAGACGACCGTAGCTCTTTTAGTTTTGGTAGATAGACTGAGTAAAGGGAAGATTCTTTTTTTAGCTCCCACCAGACCGCTGGTAGAGCAGCATTCCGCATTTTTAAAAGAAGTGCTGAACTGCGATGCATCGCTTATACAAACTTTCACAGGCACTATATTGGCAGATAGGCGAGGGCAATTATGGGAGGACACAAAAATAGTCGTTTCCACGCCGCAAATAATAGAAAACGATTTGTTGAGCAATAGAATTGACCTCCGCGATGTTTCACTGCTGATATTCGACGAATGCCACCGGGCAGCGGGGAACTACTCGTATGTTTACATTGCGGAGAAGTATGCGAAACAAGCGAAAGAGCCACAGGTATTGGGGATGACCGCTTCTCCTGGTAGTGATAAGGAGAAGATAAAGGAAATCTGCTTATCTTTGGCTGTAAAGCGTGTGGAAAGCAGGACTGAATACGACCACGATGTAGCCCCTTATATATTCAAAAAGGACTTTGAATGGCGTGGCGTAGACGTCCCAGTAGAGATAAAGAAACAGAAGCGGATATTAGATGAGGTATTAGAGAAGAGAATAGGCGAATTACAAAAGCTCGGCTTCATAAGAAAGAAGAAGAAGGGCAGGGATATATCAAAAACAGAGCTTCTGGCGTTAAGAAAGATAATAGAGGCGCAATTGGCGAGACAGAAGCATGCAGACTTCTACAAGGCGTTGTCTTTGCAAGCAGAAGTGTTGAAGGTAAAGCATGCGATTGATTTGATAGAGACACAGGGCATTTTCGCATTGAAGCGATATTTTGAGCGATTGAGGAATGAAGCACTGTCAAAAGAAGGGAGCAAGGCGGGAAAGAGGTTGTTAAAGGATAGCCAATTTGTGGATGCGATGAACACGGTGGCATCATACGAGGGGGAGCATCCAAAGCTGAACGCACTGATAGAGATACTGCGAGAGGAGATTCAGCTTAATCCAAGCACGAGAATAATTGTATTCACCAACTATCGAGATACCGCGGAGATGATAATCTCTGCTTTGTATGCGTTAAATTCAGAAAAGGAAGGGATAAGGGCTGTTAAGTTCATCGGGCAGGCGTCAAAGGCGGGAGATAAGGGATTGAAGCAAAAGGAGCAGGTAGAAATAATAAATAAGTTTAAAGAAGGTGTTCACAACGTTTTGGTTGCTACTTCCGTGGCTGAAGAGGGACTTGATATTCCCGCGACAGACCTCGTGCTCTTCTACGAGCCTATTCCTTCTGCAATAAGGAGCATACAAAGGAAAGGAAGGACTGCGAGGAAAAAAGTAGGGAAGGTAATCGTGCTTATTGCAAAAGGGACGAAAGATGAAGCATATTACTGGCTCAGCAGGAGCAAGGAGCAAGAGATGCGGAAACGGATAAGCGAGATGCGGATGATGGAGATAGAAAATGAGGGCGCAGGAGAAGGAAAAGAAACAGAGAAAGTGAATAAGGTCGAACCACAAGGTAAGGAAAAAGAGGAGCAGAAGCGAATAACCGCGTTTAACGTAAGCCCTTACAGGGCTTGCGGGGTCGTGGGGCAGAGCCCCACAGAGTTGAAATTAACCACCATTGTGGACTCGCGAGAAACGAGGTCGGGAGTCACGAGGTTTCTGGCGAAAGCTGGTGTGGACCTGAAATTGCAGAATTTAGAGATTGGCGATTACATTGTATCTGATAGGGTTTGTATAGAGCGTAAAACAACGCTTGATTTCCTGGATTCGCTGGTAAATAAACGCAGGAATTTGTTAGAGCAGATTCACCGGCTGAAGAGCGAGTATGAGAAGCCTTTGCTCGTCATCGAGGGTGAATCGGTTTATGGGCAGAGAAATGTGCATCCAAATGTGGTAAGGGCTGTAATGGCTACCATAGCCATTGATTTCTCAGTTCCCATAATACAAACGAAGGACGAAGCAGACACTGCATCGCTGATTTACGTGATTGCAAAACGCGAGCAAATGCCGAACAAAACGGAGGTGAATCCACACGGTAAGAAGCCTTCGGCATCGTTGAAGGAGCAGCAGGAATATTTCATCTCTGCATTATCTAACATCGGTATCGTGACGACGCGGAATCTGTTAAGACGATTTAAGACGATAGAACGCATTTTAAGAGCCTCAAAGGAGGAATTGATGGAGGTTGAAAACGTGGGTGAGAAAACAGCCGAGCATATTAAAGCGGTGTTGAGTGCGGAATATGGAGATTAGTGGTCAAGGTAAGCCAGTTTCCTCAACCGCTTAACCAATAAATCTTTTTTTAAATTTCGTTATATTCTTCCATCGTTAGTTCGGTTCCGACTGCCTTTGTTCGCTCCATTAATTTCGATTGCTTCTTTGTTGTTGCAGATTCCATGTTAGTTATATATTTTTTCCTTTTTATTACTGTGAGTAAATTTCTTTACCCTTACCTCTTTTGTATCGTTTATAATTGTGTAAACCGCTCTGTAATCGCCAATCCGTATCCGCCAATTTTCCCCTGCATTTTTTAATTTATCTATTCTATCCAACTCTTCTATAACTTCCTTTCTACTAAAAAATTTGTCTTCCAGTTTACATTCTTCGACATACGCATCCAAATCAATATCCTTACCGAAACTTGATTCTTCCCAGGGCAATGTTGATTTGGTGAACCCAACCAGCTCATCGGTTGCTTCAAACCCCCAATCTTCTAAAACCTTGTCTAAAATACTGATTTCATCTTCTGTCAATTCAAAAGGAAAATCTTTGATTGGCTCTATGAACGATGCTATATGTCCTTTTTCCGTTTTCTCTTCCTTTATATTCAACCTTATACCATCGAGCCACATGTTGGCATCGGTAACCTCAGGACTCCAAACTCCATAGCTGTAGTTTTTAAACCGGATATTTGTCAATCGCTTACAAAACTCTTCAATATGTTAATACCTTTTTTACCTCCTTTCTTATCCCCTTCTCTTCATATTTTACATTTTGCATTTTTCAATTTGCACTCTGCATTTTGCAAGCAACGGGGACTAAAAATAAAAAATCTTTAAGTGCGGTTGACAGAAACATTAACGTATGGTCTACGAGAAATTCAGGAAAGAAGTAGAACGGATACTGGAAGAAAAAGAGAAACCTGTTACATGGAACGAGATAAAAGCGAGTTCTGCTACACTAAAACAGAAAGCGCCATATCATGTGTACGTGCAGAAGTTACAGGGTGACATCGGCTTGGTGAGGTTCAAGCGAGAAAAGAAAACGGTCTGGGCATTAAGGAAATGGTTCGAGGAAGGTAAGTTCAAGGAACTCTTACCTGAAAAGGTGCGGTTTACGATTTTAAGTGTTAAGAGTACGCATGCGGTTGCGGCAAATGAATACAGGGGACTGAAAAGGATTTATCCTTTGAAATGCACGTTAAATAGATGGGATGTGATAGAAGCGGAAGTAGAGGAATTCTTTCCTGAAGAGGACAAAAGACCGGAGAGCATGAGGATAAAAGGAGATGGGATGGAGTATTCACGAAGGATAGAGGAGGAGGAGGAGCGAATAAGAATTGCGGAAAAGATCTCAGAGAGTGGTGAATTCTTGCATACCGGTGCGTGGAAAGGTAAGACGTTGGGTATGACAAAGCCGCGATTCAGATGTTTTTACTTCTACGATAGCAAATGCCAGTTCTTCTGTGACCAGAGCGTTTGCGTGGGTCATGACATGGAAGTGGAAGAACAAGGAGAAAGCGTAGAAATAAAAGGTGATAAGGTTTTCTTCGTTTTAGAAGCGGTAGAGCGAACTCAAAGCGAGTTTATATGGGAAAAGAAGCGCGTAGAGTGGCGTATAAAGTCGGTGATTTCGTTAACCGACCCGAGACAGCAGAGATTGGCTTTTTAGTGGTTCAGCTGGTTAGAGGTTCAGCTGGTTGGTTTGTTAGCGGGGTTAGAATTTATTTTAAAGATGGAAGGGAAAAGGAAGGTAAACGCATAAAATCTGTAACAGTGCCCCGTACGTGGTGAATATCTATGAGGGTAAAAAGGGGGTAAGGATAAAAATGGTAAGCGGTAATCGGATAAAATATCAAAAAATTATACAAATGCCATAAATGTTGTAAAATTAACGGAACCTTCAGTTAACTATTTGAAAAGCGAAATAAACTTCACTTCGAACTCAAAACCCTCTATTTCATATAAACCGGCACAGATTCTACCTGCGCCGTCCTCTTTAAACACTCTAAATACTCTTTTAGGTTCTGCCAGCACTGTAACATGTTCATTCCACGCCTGTGGAGGATGTAATCCGCAGGGCTTACCTTACTCATGCACTCCCTCTTGTGATGGCACGCTCAGCGGATGTGACAGCACGGTAAGCGATTATTACTGTTATGAAGAGGGGAGTTGTTTCAGCGAAACGAGCTGCGAATCCGGTGGTAGCGATTATACAAAAACATGTAATTGTGAAGTCGGAAGCTGCCCTCCGGATTATCCGAACTATTGCGGCGGTTCTTGCTGGAGTGTTTGCACCAACCCTGATTATCCGTACTGGAATTGTAAATCAGACGGCACGGTTGGATGCTGTCATAAAGATTACGCATATTACTGTGAAAAGTTGCAAAGTTGTTGCGTAAGTCAGGAATTCTGCGAT
>JANJFQ010000114.1 GCA_025435355.1 Candidatus Methanophagales archaeon
CCTGCAAAAGTTGAGGCGAACTCGAAGGCAACGGTAAAGGTGACGGTAAATGTGCCAAAGGATGCAAAAGGAATGCATGAGGGCGGCATCAACCTGAACATAGACGACCCATCAATAGAGCGTTGGAACCAGGAAGTGCGCATGCACATAGAGGTCTGGAAACAACCTAAAACACCATTCAGAGAAGATTTCACGGTGAAACAGGGAGAAAAGATCAGTGTTGAGATCACTGCCAGACAGCATGCATACGATAAATATGGTGGAGCGAAAGAAAGAGAAGAGCCATCTTTCGACGTTGCACTGGTGATGGCAACCCTTGGAGGTGGGAGACTGACATCAGAGCCATCAAAAACGATCAAGAAAGGAGAGATAAGCCTGGGCATGGGTTATTTACCGCCCTGGGAAGCGTCAAGCGAAGGAATGTATCACGTGATGCGCACGGAATACATCGAAACATACGAGATAACTAACGCAACTGGTGGCGTCTGGACGCTGGAGATACTACCGAAGAATGCTGCGAACTTTGAGTACACAATAGAGATAGGGGAATGAGTAAAAAACTCATTCCTTTTTCATTTTTTCCAAAAATGGGTGACAAAAGATGATAAGTGCAAAGAAAATTGTAGCGATAATTGTAGTGGTAGTAGTAATTGCTGCTGTTGTTACTTATTTAGCGCTGACGGCAACAGAGCACGGGCTTAAGCCTGCACTCGATTTAGATTCAGGTTTGTCCACGACAGTAGAGTTTTCTGGCACGGAACTCGAAGAAGAAACGAGAACGAAGATCGTATCGGAGGTTTCGGCTGAAGTAATGCCATACAAAGGCGTGAAGTACGATAAGATGAACATCTCAGCCACGGAGAATGGTGAAGACTATGCTCTCACGGTCATCTGCTTCTCTGATAAATGTGAATACCCGGATGTCTATGATTTCACGTATTGCGATGCGGGAAAGGAGTTGGTTCAAAACGGATGCGTGCTGGAGGCGATACCGGCGGCTGAGAGAGCAAAGGCAATAGCGATAGCACTTCAGAATGAAGAGGCTACGAATCTGTTGAGGGCGAACGGTTTGGAAAGTGTAGTGCCAACTGTTAAAAGGGTGCTTCCAGAGACTGCGGAGAAGTTTTACGTGCCAAAGACACTGTTCAGCGTTACGTGGACGAGATTCGGAGAAAATTCAGTGGTTGTTTCTGTTCTGGTTGATCCTGATGAAAAGAAGGCTGTGAATGTATGGAGTAATGTGGGAGAAGGAAATAAAGGAGGTGATGTGGAAAAATGATTGGTAAAAATTTGGTGGAAATGCAAATACCGGTTGAAGAAGTCGAAAATATAGATGAACTCGTTAGAGAGGGATATTATGGATGCAGAAGCGATGCAATCCGCGATATAATAAGGCGTGGCGCAACATATCTCAGACTGCGATTACAGTGCCAAAAGGAGAGTGAACGAATGATAGATGACTACAAAATGGAAGCGGGTAATGGAGAAAAACGGATTATATCCCCCTCCCTTTTATTTTTTGGAAGAAATCAGGACAGAAGGAGGCGATAAGAAATGATAGAAGTTCAAAATCTAACAAAAACGTTTAACGGGAAGGCAGTGCTTAAGGACATTAGCTTTAAGGTGAAAGAAGGCGAGATATTCGGCTATTTGGGACCGAACGGAGCAGGGAAGACAACAACGATGAGAATAATTCTGGGTCTTCTTAATCCAACATCCGGGAATGCGTTTGTTCTGGGACAAAATCTGGGAGAGAACGAAAAGCTCAGAAATAAAGTTGGAGTTCTTTTAGAAAATGATGGAGTATATGACAAGTTATCGGCTTATGAAAATCTGCATTACTATGCACAGCTTTATGGACTCTCAGATAGCGTGGAGCGAAAAAGAAGGATTGGAGAACTCCTGGAATTCGTGGGGCTTTCTGATAGAAGAAACGATAAAGTTGGCGAGTTCTCGAAGGGAATGAGAAGGAAATTGGCTTTGGCGAGGGCGATCGCACACGAGCCGGAAGTTTTGTTCTTGGACGAACCTTCATCGGGTTTGGACCCCGAGGCGCTAGATAATGGTGAGGGAGCTGGTGCTTCAACTCTCGGCGGAGATGGGAGTTACAATATTCCTTAATTCTCACGACCTCGATGAGGTCCAGCGGATTTGCTCAAAGATAGCGATACTTCAAAGTGGCGAGATAAAAGCGCACGACACGGTCAAAAATTTAAGGGATAAAATGGGTAAGCCCCATGTTGAAATCACTCTTTCTGATAGCAAAGATGCAGAGAAGGCATTAACCATCTTAAATTCACTGGATTTCGTCTCTGATTGTGAGCGAGATGATTCGAGGATAACAGCCGTGATACGAGATGAGAAGAGTTCAACGATTCTGAGTGTGCTGATGAAAAAAGGCATAGTAGTAGAAGAGATAAAGCGGGTCACGAAGTCCTTAGAGGACGTGTATCTGGATATTGTACAGAAAGGGAGGGGGCAGAATGAATAAAATATTGGTTGTCGCAAAAAAGGAGATGAAGGAGCTGATAAATAACAAAAGAACGTTTATCACAGGTGTGTTTTTTGCTTTGTGGTTTAGTGTATTCACTTCACTGGCTATTAAGGGGGTGGATTCCCCTGCGGCTTTCTTGAACAACTTAGTTTTCTATCTGGCGCTGGCGATAGGGGTCTTTATAGCATATATATTTTCCGGGCAGGTTTTCCTGCGGGAGAAGCGAGAGAAGATTATAGAGACTCTGCTTTGCACACCCTTAAGTTTGAGATCGATATGGCTTGGGAAAGTGATGGGGGTAACCCTCCCAGCCCATCTGGTATCAATTCTGACAGTGGCACTGGTAATAGCAATCTCAAATGTCCTGTCGCCTTCCCTCTTGTTTCCATCTGCTACTGTTCTATTCCACCTTTTAGTTGTGGTTCCTGCGTTCATAGCATTTGCTGCGGGCCTTATGGGTTTCTGTCAGTTTTTGCTCGGTATGCGTGAAAACCAGATTATTGGTTTGTTGGTTTTTGTGGTATTATTCGGCGCTCTCTCCCTCACCAACAACATAACGAAAGGAGATTTTACTGTATCATGGTCGGGGGTTGGAGTGTTGCTAGTCATTGCAGCGCTTTTACTGGCACTCACAACATACCTGACCAAATATCTGAGTAAGGAGAAGATAGTCACAACTATTCCGTAAAAAGGAGGTGAGAAAATATGAAAAGATACATGAATGAAAAAACAGAAGGCATAATTGCTATCTTAGCAGCATTCTTCGTGTTGTTTTCAGCAATGATTGATCCCCTAGTTTCTGCAGTTATAGCGATTGGTATACTAGCCTGTATTGGAATCTGGAAAATAAGCAACAAATGATGTGGTGTGAATAAAAATGAAAACAAAAATCGGCGAAGTGTTGTTGATACTGGGATCTGGTCTATTTGTTGCTGGAGCAATAGGAGTTATAGCAGGGTATTTGCCACAGGAGCAAATCCCTGCCACTGTCGCCTTAGCCCTCATTTTCGTGGGTGCTGGCGCGAGCATGAAAAGAAATAATAAACCGGGGGTATGAAAATGAAACATTATGTGAAAGTAATAAGGTCGGTTATATTTGCGGTATTGATTGTTTCAGCGATGGCTACGGTATGTGTGGGCTATTCGATGTATGATTTAAGTGTTAAAGAGGGTGATTGGATCGAATACGATGTTGTGGAGGCGGAGAATTACAAGTTTTTTGTGGAGGTTCATTCAGGTGATAGACTTAGATTCGAGGTCACAGGGATCATAGTTCAGGAGAGAATGTATCCGAACGGTACGGTTGCATTTGAGGTTGAGGCTCCCGTTTGTGAGGTATATCTCAACGGCGAACATATCAAAAGTAATGTAACCCTGAGTGAGATGATACTTTGCCCCAGAGGAGAGGTGCACTGGAGGAGCTTAGACAAGATAGAGGAGGTATGGAAGATTGAGGCTCCAAAGTATGGCACAAAGTATGAATCGAATATAACGTTTGGCAGGGACACGGTGTTTTTCTCCTATGCGATGGAGGGTGCAGTCAGCGGCGGCGCTAAACAAATCATTCATAAGGATAGTGGGATTGCCCTGGAGTTTGAGAGGTATTCATATGCTGGGGGGAATAGAACCGAGTATCGCATAGTGATTAGCGACACGAATGTCCCCGGTGTTCTCGCTCCCTGGTACATTACGTACTGGTATCTCATCGTTCTACTGGCTGTTGTGGCAGTCATTGCCTTTGCTGTGCTGCATAAATGCCGGCAAAGTAAGAAAAAAGGAGGTGAAGGAAAAAGATGAAAAAATACGGTTATATAGAGCGTGGTCTGCTCTTTGGAATGTTTATTGGAAGCGGTGTTGGAGTAACAGCATTTGCCATTACAAACAATGCGTTATTTTTTACAGTTCCAGGATTTGGGATAATCTTCGGGTTAGGAATAGGAAGCTTGTTGGATAAAAATAAGGAAGGTAAATAAAAATGGAAGAGACAAAAGAAAGTCCAAAATGTGGAAGTGAAATGATAGAAGTAGAAAATCTAACGAAGAAATTTAATGAGGTAACTGCTCTCAATGGGGTTAGTTTTAAAGTAAATGAAGGAGAAGTGTTTGCCTATCTCGGCCCAAATGGTGCTGGCAAGACAACTACTGTCAACATCTTAGCCACTCTGTTAACGCCTACATCAGGCAAAGCAACGGTGGCTGGCTATGATGTTACGAAAGATGGTATGGAAGTTAGACGCTTAATAGGCTACTTACCGGAAGATTTCGGGCTCTATCCCACGCTCACCGTTTATGAGAACCTTGATTTTGCAGCGGGTTTATACAGAATCGCAAAAGAGAATAGGGAAGAGATAATAAGGGAGTTGCTTGAGTTCCTTGATCTTTGGGGTAGGAAGGACTCAAAAGGAGCTACGCTTTCAAAAGGGATGAAACAGAAGGTAGGCCTCGCTAAAGCTTTGATAAACGAGGGCAAAATCCTTCGTACAGGCAAAATATCGGAGATTAAAGCCGAGTTAAAATCCTCAACATTGGAGGATATTTACTTCGCAGTAATAGGAGCATGAGAACTATGAATAGTGTAATAGCAGAAATTGGAAAGAAGGAGCTGAAAACAACTTTTAGATAAAATCTTTACTCGTTGCTCCAGTCTCAGAGAAAGAGATATTCATTGGAAAGAGTTTGGCATGTATCGTTTCCGGATTGATAGTAGAAGCGTGCTTGGCTGTAATAATTCTTATTCTTCTTCCAATCGCAGTGGATATACCTATACTGATCATATTGCTGGCAATAGGGCCACTCTTAGTGATGTTTGCTACCTTCATGATTATCGCAGTGACATCAAGATTTCCGAGTTCTGCAGCTGCAGGCGTAAGTGCAGCTGCATTTATTCCTATGATAGCAATATCGGCTGTTTTCTTCCTCTGTTTTTTCTTGCAAATGTTGCTTCAAATGAATCCACTCGCAATGCAAGTAATGCTAGCACTCATTATTGCAGCACTCACGTTTGTAACTTATTTCATTGCTACAAAATGGTTCAACAGGGAGAGGTTAGTAACTGGTCTTTAATAGAAGTGAAAACTACGAGAATACCCGAGAGCTATGAGCGTCCCGAAGCCGACTCTTCGGAATGCTTCGCATTCCTCGTCCCTATCGGGAGCGTATA
>JANJFQ010000026.1 GCA_025435355.1 Candidatus Methanophagales archaeon
AATCAGATTTTGCAAAGCAAAATCGGCCAGTAGTGGGCTCCGTCATGCTATCACGGGTCAGTTGGGCAAGGATGGGAAGTGGTGGAGAAGTATATCTCGGGGCAGAAGGGGTATTGTTAGAAAACGGATACTATACCGGTGGTCGTAGTAGATGATGAGAAGGAAAAACACTCAAAATTGGATATATGACGCTTTACGCTAAGCTTTTTATGGGTTCTCAAAAGCGTCTCATTAAATATTTTCTATACTGAAAAAAATTTGTATGTCACGTAACGAGCATCATTCGGATGGTTTATTTTAGCGTCTTTCAGGAAGAGTTACAAATGCTTAATAGAACGTCTGAGGATATAGATTTGCAACAAATAGTAGAATTTATAGAAAAAAAATCCCCAGTTGAATTTCTTCTGTCGTTTATTCTCAACAAGAAGGAGAATTGATAGTATGAGTACCGATTACGATGACATCGCGTTCGAATATAAAATCATTAATAGCCAACTGGCTATCAAAAAATACGCTGAAGAATTTACTTTTCTTAATCTTCTTGGAGACGTAAAAGGAAGAACGGTATTGGACTTAGCATGTGGTGAAGGGAAGTTTACCAGAAAAATAAAGCAAAGAGGTGCTCGTCATGTAGTTGGCGTGGACATCTCTCAAAAAATGATCGAGTTTGCACAATCAGCTGAAAAGGAGAATCCTCTTGGCGTGGAATATATTGTTTTTGATGTTATGGAGCTTGGGAGAATTGGTTCATTCGATATAGTAAGTGCCTCATTTTTGTTTAATTATGCGTCATCGAAAGAAGCATTGCTTGCTATGTGCCATACGACTTATGTCAATCTGAAAAATGGTGGAAAACTTGTAGCTACGGTAAACGCAACTCCTTTGTATTTGCCTATAAACAGCAACGCTACTCAGAAATATGGCTATCTTATAAAAAGCACTTCACCTTTGCATGAAGGAGAATCCGTGGAATATTTATTTTTTATGGACGAGTATTCTTTTAGCATTATCAATTACCATTGGAGTAAAGAGACATATGAATGGGCCTTCCTTAAGTCCAAGTTTAGAAAAATCACATGGCAACCACCAACTATCTCACAAAAAGGCATAGAAGAATACGGCGTTGAATTTTGGAAGGATTTTCTTCATCAACCCAACTTTGTCTGTGTAGAGTGTCGTTAGTTCTACAAGTTTTACAGAAGTTAAGAAAATGTCACTAAGGATTGTTGTACTCATGGTCCGTCAGGCAGATGGAACAAATTCATCCAAAATTGAATTCTGATTAGGCGCCAAAGAGGAACAACTGAACAAAATAAGGGTGAGAGGATGAGCAAATGCGCCTCATTGAAAGTGCAAATTCAGTAAAATCAAGAGCATGATAAACACTGAGCATCCACACGATGCCCCGCAATTTAATCGGGTGTGGCATGGTTGGGGCTTTTGTGAGTTTTGGGTTTAGATATTTGGATTTGTTTAGGATTTGGTGCTTAGGATTTAGGATTTTCCACACCGTATTGAGCACATTCCAAATTATACGGATTTCCTTATTCATATTTCTCGTTTCCTTATCAGATACGCTACTACAATTAGCATAAATAACGAATTTACAAGTTCAAAACCGGGTATTGTTGCTCTTATCTTTTCTTCAGATATGGATATAGCTGAAGGAGTTGGAGAAGGCGTAACAGTTGCAATTGGAGTTGCTATGGATGCAGGTGTAGGAGCTTCGGCTTTGATATTTAGCACGCCTTCATCTGAGCATCTATCTGGAATGTTAACACTGACGTTCCATCTTCCAATAGCTAATTTATTTGTATCGAATTCTGCCATTATCGTCCCATTTTCTACTTTAACTGTCTTTATCTCTTTATCTTTATTTCCACCTTCTTTTACCACACTTATCCACGCAATAACGCCTTCTTTTACATTTGTCGTCGCAACGATCGTTAGATTTTCACCAAAAGTTGCACCTTTCAGTTCCAGTCTAACCTCCGGGTTAACAACTTTAAATCCCTTCTTCATAAAAATGTCATCACTACCAGCCCCTCTTAACTTATCTTCAACTATTGCAATCCTCTGCTCCAATATCTTCGATTCATCACCTATCACCCATTTTCCAGCGGATATCGCATCCGTCACACCATCCCTTCCTTTACGGAGCACAATAACGGTATAAATGCCTGCATCTGGCTTTAGCAGCTTCTCATTCCATTTTCCTCCTTCATCTACCGGCGTAGCCAGCGCTTTTGCAGCATACGGAAATACGACCTCGCCTTTGTGGTCCAATACCAATAGATATACATTATCTACGCCTGCTGCGGTCCCGTTTATCAAAACATCGTCTCCATTTGCTGTAATATAGGGCACATCTAAGGTGAGCTCATGTAACTCGATCAATGTAAACTCAGTATCCGCATCTACTTTATTTTCTCGCTTCCATTCTTCCGAGATCTCCTCGCCAATACCAAATTCAATCGGTGCATCAATGAATACCGCGACCTTCTTTGACCCTTCTATCTCTCCAATCGTTTTATACTCATATTCGAACTTCTTTCTGTCTATCATCGCCTTATCCACGTATTTGTCATCGATTAATATCACTGCATAGTCCCCATAATTTGATTTCCCGGAGATTTTTACAATATCCCCTATTACTACCGTATCTTTCGATAACTCGATTGATACATCCCCTTCAACGACTTTGGCATATCTCGAAGCCTCTTCGTCTTCTAAACCTCTAAATTCACCGTCTCCATCCACGTCAACTTCTATTCTTATATTATACCTTCCCACATGAACGTCTGAACCCGATGTATCCCACCTGAACATCTTCTCTCCTTCTTCGTTTAACGTTACACTCTGGTTAAAAATGTCACCGTCATCAATCAACAATCTTACTTTTTTATTAGAAAAGGCGCTATTTACGATGATCTCTGCAACCACGCCTTTTACGATCGTATCATGCGTTTCTATCTCTATCTCCCCTGGTTTAATTTCAAAATTTTTCTTCTTCTCAACCTCAGTTGCAAAATCTTCTAATAGTATCGTGTATCTTCCCTCTTCAACGTCTAAATCAGACATATTCAGCATTATCTTTCCATCTGAAATATAAACGCCGGAAATATCCCTGGAAATATTACAAAATTTCGTCTCCTCATTATACTCTACCGGTATCTCGTAAATATCGTTTCCGTGAACATCTCTTATTGAATGCCCCTGGGATTCAATGCTGAACTTCATAAATCCCGATTCTTTGTTGTTCGATTCGATACTGAGCTTTAAGGAGCCATCTGCATATGTTTTGTCCGTTGGATAAAAATCCAGTCTGAAGGTATGCGTATCGAGAGAGAACCAGCCTTGATTGTCCTTCCCATCATCAAAATAACTTCCATTAGCATCGGCATCGTCTGAAAAACGATAATATCCCTCATATTTACCTTCTGTATCCCATTCTCTATAAATAAAAAAACTTTTGAAATTGCTTGAAGAAACACCGGTAGAAGTGAATTTTCCATCTATTCTTATCCCGTTCATTTCACCCGTGCCGTTCCAGAATCTTATCTTTTCTCCTTTATAGACAACAAATATTGGATTTCCTGCCTCTACTTCTTTTTTTAACCATTCTTTACTTACGTTATCGCATGTTACATTCCCACCCACCACCGTATATGTTCGATTTGTCGCTGATGCGGATACATTTGAAACCAGGATGAACATCAATGCTACTAAAAACAAAAATAGAAAAAATCCATTTGCTCTCATTTCTTTCTCCTTATGATATACATGGTCAAAATTAGAAATCCGGCAACTGCAAAGACTGCTTCAAAGCCAGATGGGGTCGGCGTAATAGGAGAAGGTATTGGGGATGGCTTTTGTGTCGGCGTTTCAACTAGGGGCATTGGTGTAGTGGTCACTGACACAGAAGGTGTAGCTGACACTGTCGTTGGCGTAGCAGTGGGGGAGAGCGCTGGTGTCGGTGTAATAACAGGCATCTCTTCTTCCTCTTTATGCCTCAAAATCAAAAATGCACCACTTGGAACCATATAGTCTCCGTCGTCCTCGATCTTCGCCATATTATCGTTCGATACCACATACTCTGTAACATCCCTTTCATCAATGGCAATATCTGAATGGGGGTCTCCGGCATAAACACTGTCCCAAATCTGTTCATTAAATATAAGTGTGTTTTCACCCTTATTACCGCCGGGAACGATCGTCAATAATTTCGCACTTTTTATTTTATCTACATCTATTTTTCCACCAAACTTAGCGGTTGTAACTGCATCTTCAGCATGCTCAATCGTTTTCATATTCAGCATGTCACATCCCTCATTTATCCAATACTCCAGCTCTTCACCCTTTTCATCTTCGTATATCAACAAAAGGGCGAGTGCTATCATCGAAAAACTCTTGGATTCTGCCGCACTGTTCTCAATCGTTGCGATGCATACACCGCTTTCCCAAATATAATCAGTAACATCATAGCAATAAGTTCCACCGGGATAGTCATAATCTCCATCGCCTTTTCTATCTCCATATTCCCTATCCAATTTTACTTCATTTCCATCGAATGTAACATCCATTTCTGGATATGCACCCTCTTCCCCTGCATGGCTCCGGGTCCAGTATGCATACAATCTCGCCGTCTTTACACGTGAGCTTTCTGGAATGTCGAGGGCAAAAGAGGCAGTATATGTATCCCCGGGAGATATTTCGTCCATATATTCGCTATCTCCAATCGTATATATCAAATCTCCACGGATTTTTTCATGAGCATAAGTTGTTAATGGGTAATCCGCCGTGTAATCGGCATATACCGGAATGACAATTGGCAATGTCAACGCTAATGCGGATATAAATACAAATATGCTCCTCATCATTGCAAAACCTATACCCAATTTTTCATTCTACTAATAAAGTGATTTTCGATTTTGTGCAACGATAGTCATTCCGGCAATAAATATTAAAATCATATTAATATTTACTCACGCTCTTTCAGTACTAATAAAAAGTTGTAATAAGATTGGTAGAAATGCTTAGTGAGGAAGAAATGGAAAGCATAGAGAAGGAAATAAAAGAATGTAAGCGTTGCGAGTTATGTAAAACGAGAACTAACCCGGTTGTTGGAGAAGGCTCGCTATTTGCGAATGTAATGTTCGTGGGTGAAGCACCGGGTTACTATGAAGATTTAAAAGGCAGACCTTTTGTAGGTAAAGCGGGAAAGGTACTCGATGAGTTATTGGAATCCGTGGGGTGGGAAAGAGGAGAGGTATATATAACCAACGTTTTAAAATGCCGACCACCGGGAAATAGAAATCCTGCAACTGCGGAGATAAAAGCATGCACTCCTTATCTGGATGCGCAATTGGGAATTATTGAACCTACGGTTATTGCTACACTTGGGAACTTTTCGTTGTCCTATATCTTCGATAAATTCGGTTTAAAGAAGGATAAAATAAGTAAAATGCACGGTAACGTATTTAACGTAAACACAATTGCGAGCATTAAAAAAATAATACCTTTGTATCATCCCGCAGTTGCTACTTACAATCCGGAGATGAAAGAAGTATTGGTTGAGGATTTTAAGGCGCTGACGAGATGTTTGTGATTCGTGGAGCAAAAAAAGCCTTTTTGGAGAGGTGAAAAAGAAAAAGCGAATGGAGTAAATACAGCTACAAAAATTGGTGGAGAAAGTTAATTGCTGGTCTGGGAATGATGCGCATCCTTTCTATTCTCCAATTTCTTCTTCACGATAAAGTTCTTAATGAACTTTCGGTGCTTGAGAATAGAGGAAGACATTTCACAGATTCACACCCCAGCGGCGAGAACTTCAAGCTCCCTGACTTCTCGCCTCCAGAACTTTCGAGCCTCCTCTGCGAACCGCCAAGCAAGGTAGTCGTCCCACTCCCCAAAGCTTTCCTTTTCTTCTTTCTCCACATTTCTTTTAAATCTCTCAAAATCGCCATATTTCTGCTCGAATACTCCACATTCTTCTTCAAACTCGCTTAACTTTGCTTTAGCGAGAAGCATGGCGAAAGAAAATACCGCATCATCAAGACTACTAAAGCCCGCCTCCTAAAAGATTTCCTGTGCCCTTTGCATAACCTCTGACATACTTTTATGTTAGAAGCTTGCACTTAAAAGTTTTTCGAAAAACTCAAACAGCTTCTTAATGATGAAAAGCCGTATGTGAAAGGAGTAGCAAATGGAGCTGTAAGGCAAATAAAAGAAGAAATTGGAGAAGAAACAACAAATGAGGAAGTTTGGGATTTTAAGAGAATAGCTAAAGAAGATGACTGGAATTATTTTGTAAAGGGCAAGGAGTTATTTTTAACTCACAAGCACGACCTATCGTCTGAACGTGTGAAAGAAATCGAGTTACTGTTTAGAAAAGCAATAGACAACAAAATGAAGAAAATTTTCATAAAAATAAATTGCAGCATCCGCTGAAGCGTCATCATGTATAGGCCAAACAGAGCCAATATAGTAAATGGCTTTTTCTTCCCCTCAAACTGCTTTGTTATATTTTTTGCCTTTAGATGCTTTTCATAAAAAGCGGAAATCTGTTTTGTCTAAGATTTGATAGGTTGCAACAATTGATAGAGAAAGTTAAAGCGGAAGATACATCGCAAAGCTGTACTCTCCATTATAAAGCCCACGAAGAACAAACCTCCGCTTAAACGAAAGACATAATTTTTATCTTCTCCTCACTACCATAGTATTATAAATAAAAAATGCACTGGTCTTTAGCAATCGCAAAGGACATAGTAGAGCGAAGGGAAGAGAAAAAGCACGTTCTTGCTACCGGTATTACACCCTCTGGCGATATTCACGTGGGAAACTTGCGAGAGATAATAACAGGAGATGCGGTGCATTCCGCTCTTGTGGATATGGGCGTGGAAGCAAAACTCATCTACGTCGCAGACACTTTTGACCCACTCAGGAGAAGATACTCGTTCCTTCCTGAAGAATACGAGACGCATGTAGGAAAACCATTATCTGAGATACCCGACCCTGCGGGATGCCATACGTCATACGCAGACCACTTTCTACAGCCTTTCCTTGATTCTTTAGCTGATTTGGGCATAAAAATAGAGATTTTCAAAGCCGATGAGATGTATAAGTCGGGGATGTACGTGGACGTGATAAAGGAAGCGATTTCGAGAAAAGAAGATTTGTCGAGGATAATAGAGGAAGTTTCCGGTAGGCAAGTTTCAGAAGAATGGACGTCTTTTAATCCTCTCTGTGACGCTTGTGGCAGAATCACAACCGCAATTGTAAAGCGATATGACATAGATAATGAGGAAGTATACTACGAGTGCGAATGTGGAAACAATGGTGTTGCTTCGTTTAAAGGTGGCGGTAAATTAGCATGGCGAGTGGACTGGGCGGCGAGATGGAAAATCCTTGGCGTTACAATCGAGCCTTTTGGCAAAGACCATGCCGCTCCCGGCGGGTCTTTTGACACTGGAAAGAGAATCGCATCGGAAATCTACAATTACGAAGCACCGTATCCTATCCCTTTTGAACACGTCCTCTTAAAGACGAAGGTGGTAGAAGGAACGAAGGCGAAAGTTACGGCTATGTCCTCATCCAGAGGAACGAACATCCCGGTGCATGAGATATTAGAGGCAGTGCCGCCAGAGATTTTAAAGCACGTCATCTCGAGAGTGCGTCCGGAAAAGCACATAGAATTTAACCCCTCTTTACCGCTGCTCTACCTGATAGATGAATACGAGCGTGAAATAGGCGGAATAGGAAGAGGTATCGCGGAAAAAATCCCTTTCCGGCATCTCTTAACACTCGTGCAAATTGCACGAGGTGATTTCTCTGAACTCCTGAAAGTCATCAACAGAAGTGGGTATGAGGTTCCCAAAGACAAAGAAGAAATAAAGGAGATAGAGGAAAAAGCGAGGTATGTGAAAAACTGGCTGCGGGAATATGCACCTCCAAACTTGAAGTTCGAGTTGCAATCGGTGTTACCGATCGAGGAACTAAAAAACTTGTCCGAGCCGCAAAAAACCGCATTGAAGCTCCTGACACCTGAATTACAGGAAGGTAAGACCCCGAATGCTGACGATTGGCATAATAAAATATACGAAGTTGCCTCCGCTACAAACATGGAAGCGAAAGAGATATTCAAAGCAATATATGTGGTCTTGTTGAAAAAGCCTTCGGGACCTCGTGCAGGCTGGCTTCTCGCATCTCTGGATACTGAATTCATAAGGGAAAGGTTTAAAGATTGTTATCGCTAGTGCTATTGCCCGCTTTAACGAATAAAAGCGGGAAGATTATATCGCTCAAGCAGCAAGGAAACCAAACTGAAAGGAATAAAATGAAGAATACAAACAGTAGCAAGGGTAAATAATTTGCAACTCCGAACCCAAAAGCCGTGAGGTAAAATAGCGATGCCCACGTGCTCAACAAAACATGCCCGGCATGTGGAAACCTGGTTGTGGGTTTCCAATAAGCGATTGAAATGCCGAGAATCGCAAGTGGATTTACAAGCCACCATTTCTCGATAAAACCAAGGTGAAATTCCATCTCCGCTCCTAAAAGAATGCCGCCGAAATAGGGAAATAATATATCGCTTATCGTAGCTATGCCAACAGACCCGGTATAACCAATTAAAAACACCGCTACGCCTTTTCCACGATGTAATCTATACATGCCCGTGGTCACGAGCGCACTCAACACCACATGAACCGGATGGAGGGTATAGAAAATCCTTTCAGAAGTATTTGGAGAGAGGTGGATTGTCAGAAGCAGGATAACAATTCCTGTAATGGCGCCAAAAGCGGTGAAAGGGACATGACTCAGTAACTCTTTGGTAATCAGCTTCGTTGTTTCTCGTACCCTCATCCTGAAAACAGTTACATATTCATTAATATGCTTCATCCCTATTTTTCTAATAACCTTATTAACATTTAAATGATTTATTATTAACAAACCTTTCTTTAAAAAAGAAAGCTTTACCAAAGAAACTTTTTGTAAAATTAATAACAGGCTTACGAACATGACAATAATCAGCATCTCGTTAAGGGATGAAATATTGGAGGAGATAGACGGGCTTCAAAAAGAGCTCGGCTTCTCCGGAAGGTCGGAGGTGATAAGAGCCGGGGCAAGAATGCTCCTTGCGGATAACAAAGAGAAAGAGAAACTGGAAGGCCGGCTGAACTCTGTGCTTTTGCTCATTCATACACCGAAAGTGGAGGATACCGTAACAGAGATAAAACATGACTTCGAGGACATCATAAGCACTCAGATTCATAACCATTTGAGGGGGGATAAATGTATCGAAGTGTTCATTTTGGAGGGTGACGCTGCTCGAATAAAGCAATTGGTTAGATCGTTCCAGACGAGCGGGAAAATGGATTGTGTTAAGTTGATAATTGCGTAAGCTAATTTCTTTTCTCCTTGCTCCTTTCTGAAACGTTGCCGGGATACAAATCTTCTTTTTCTATTCCAACGGCTATCACTAAAACGTTTAAAAAAAGTTGTCAAACAGATACTATACCGGTGGTTGTAGTAGATAATGAGAAGAATAAAGCACTCAAAATCGGACATATGGCGCTTTACGCTACGCTTTTATGTCATCTCAAAAATGAACCATCGAAAAAAATCGAAAAACATATTATATCCTCCGATCAAATATAGAGTAGCAGTAAGCTATTGAGCCCCGTACTTGAGTGTTGGATTTACGTGCAGGCTCCGTACTTGTACGGGGTATAGTAACTTTATTTGGCACTAAAACGTTTAGGAGGGGGAAAAGAGAGAGAATGGAAAATGCAAAAGCTCGGACCCCTGGAATTAGAGGCGGGATTGTGGAAAGAAATGAACGGAAAAATTTAAGGTGGAAAATAGGTTTTTTGGTTTTGATTGTAGGTTTTTTGGTTTTAAGTTGTAGCGGGAGTGCAAGTGCTGCAACCTGCGGTGGAGCAACAACCTGCGATTGTGGTGACACCGTAGTATCAGACTATACGTTAGAGGATGATTTAAGGTGTAGTAACATTGGTTTAATTGTAGGCGCTGATGGTATCCATGTTGATGGCAACGGGCATACAATAACAGGCACGGGTGGAGAGTTCAGTGTAGGAATTGAAAACAATGGTTATGATTATGTTACGATTTCAAATCTAACGATTTCGGGTTTTGAAACCGGAATTAGGCTTTACAATGTTGCTAATTATAACACCATAGAAGATAATTCAATGGGATCAACTTACTGTGGAATTGATTTAGCCGATTCACAGCACACAAAAATCGGCTTAAATTATATTCATAACAATTATGATGGGATCCATGTGTCTGGTGGTTCCTCCAATATAATCAGGAGAAACACAATAAGCAGTAACACACATTATGGAATTCATGTAGGATACACAGCAGGCACCACCAACAACGAAATATCTTCAAATGCGGTGTGTGGGAATGTGGAGGGGGATATTGTGGTATCGTCCAGCACCGGAAATGACGGTGATAATTTCTGTGACACTTTAAACGCCGGTGGCAATTCAATAACGTGTAGCAAAAGTTGCGATGAGCGTGGCTGCGTCGCTGATGCACATCCAACGACTATATTCAAATGCGGAAACACGATAACAGAATCCTGTACATTCAACTTTGATTTATATTGCGGTGCTTCAGATGGTTTAGTGGTGGGTGCCGATAGTATAACCATCAACGGTGATGGTTATAGATTGACTAATTATTTTACTCCGCCGGGGTGGCATCCTAGTGGGATTAAAAACAATGGTCATGATAATAGTACGGTAAAAGATTTAACCGTCAAAAATTTTTATTACGGAATTTATCTTTACAATCATGCCGATGATAACACGATAGAGGGCTGCACAATAGAGGATGCTACTTACGGGGTTTATATAAGCAGTTCAAACAACAACCAACTACTCCGTATTTATAAAAAACGTCCGCCTTTGCCTCCTATTATCAAATACAACTATATAGTTAATAATGGCAAGGGAATTTATCTGTCAAATGCTCACGATAATTCAATCAGTGATAGTTACATAATAGATAATAGAGTGGAAGGAATTTTAGTTTCTTTATCAGATGGTACTATAATAGAGGACAGTTACATAAACGATAATGGATATGACGGGATTTATATTTCCATCTCCGACGATAATAGAATAGAAGACAATATAATTAAAAATAACAACGAGGACGGAATATATATACGCTATTCATCAAAGAATAATAGTATACGCGACAATCAGATAACACAGAACAAGATACATGGAGTTTATTTATATTCTTGCTCAGACAATACAATAACAGATAATACGGTAAATTTAAATAACGATAAGGGGATCTATTTAAATTCTTCATCAGGCAATGATATTACCAATAACGAGGTAAGTTCAAATGAGAAGCATGGAATTTATTTACGTTCTTCGTCAGGCAATACACTAACTGATAACAGGGTAAATTTAAATTCTGGCGGAGTTGTTTTGCATTCGTCATCAGACAATACGATAGCAAATAACGATGCAAGTTCCAATAGTGGTTATCATGGAATTGAGATATATAATTCCTCATACAATGACCTAATCAACAACACGGCAAATTTAAATGAAAACCGTGGGATCTCTTTAGCTTCTTCCTCAAATAATAATAATGTAATCAACAACACGGCAAATTCAAATAAAAATCGTGGTATTTATGTATACGATTCAAATAACACATTAATTCAAGACAATGACATAAGCAAAAACGACCATTATGGAATCTACATCTCTAAAGCAAGCAACAATAGCATAATAAATAATACAATAAACGACAATGAAGGTAGAGGAATATATCTATCATCCGCTTTATACAATCTAATTTATGCCAATAAGATAACAAAAAACACGTATGGAATTTATGTATACCTGTCTGCAAGAAATACAACAATCGTTGAGAACTATGTATGTAATAATACAGAAGATGACATAAGAAATCTGGGTTCGGGTACTATGGGGGGGTTTAACTATTGTGATAGTGTGAGTGAATGGAATGATCGTGGAAGCAGTGATGGATGTATGTATAGTTGTGGCGAATTGAATTGTACAGACAATGATGGTGATGGGTATTACCTTTATGATATACTTCAGTGTCCGATTGGAAATGACTGTAATGATAATGATGCATCAATAAACCCTGGAGCAGACGAAATTTATTGTAATGGTAGGGATGAGGATTGTAATGCAAGAGATGAGTGTTATTGTGGAGATAGTGATGATGATGGTGCTCCCGCGCTAACAGATACATGTCCACTTGGATTTGATTGTGACGACACTAATCCAACTAGATACCCGGGAGCAAGAGAGATCAATTGTAATGGAATAGACGAAGATTGTGATGGCGAGGATCAGTGCGACTGTACGGATAACGATGGTGATGGTTATGCAATAGAAGGCGGTGACTGCGGGTTAGTAGATTGTAACGATAATGACGTAAATATACATCCAAATGCAGCGGAAATTTATTGTAATGGTGTGGATGAGGATTGTAGTGGGAGAGACAATTGTAATTGCATAGATAACGATGGTGATGGTTACTACTTAAGGAATGCCTATTATTGTCCAACTGGCACCGATTGCGATGATGAGCGCGATTATATACATCCCGGTATAGATGAAATCTGTTATAATTACATAGATGAAAACTGTAACGGCATGATTAATGAAGGCTGTAACATAACCTGCGCAATAGATGCTGATTGTTCGGATGGTAGAATATGCGCCGAAGACAATAGATGCAGATGTCCCCACGGCGAACTTGAGTTTTTGGTGGACGCGTATGTTATTACTGTTTGTGATCCTGTTGGCGTTCCAGTGGACACTCCGTGCAGGGGTGGGTGGCCTAACCATTATGGTACTATTGTAACTTATAACGAAGCGGTTCCTGCTTGTGATTTATTTGAAGTAACAGGAACATATGATTTATTTCCCAATGCCCTGAAAGCAAGGGACTGCTGTGTAGATTATTTTGAAAACGGCGTGATTTCACCGGGATGTCACGCTTATACCGATAATGCATACGCTCAATCTGGATTGGCTACCGCACTTAATTACGACAATCTGAGAAGGTGTATAGGATTGTATGAACTCTATGGTAACGGCGGTGAGCGAACGTACATGCAGGATTACTATTATGAGGAACTTAATTGTGGATTGGATTATGCGGATTTTAGATTTGGTTGTTTAGGAGAAGCATGGAATGAGGACTGCTGTCGTTTAAGTCATCAGGGATGGTGCCGTCATGGACCCATAAGTTGTTATGATGGCGTTCATCCTAACACCGTTTTTCTAAGTTGTAAACAGGAGGTTGGAACTCCACTCGGCTGGGCATCAGATTTAGTTTTAAGCTTGAATGGTTGTTGCTTTTCAGATCTTCCAGCGCATGCGTCATTGTCATCCTTTTTATCCACCGGAACATGTGTTGATTATTCGGTTGTGCTGACAACGCTTTTGAGAATGTCAGGCTATACCTATGATGAGGTGTATTCAGCACGTTCTGACTGTCCGGGTGATGCGGGGCATGCGTTTAATCTAATAAGATTCCCCGGCGACTCAAAGTATACACTGGTTGATACCGTTGGAAATTGCAATGGGTATCACCCCATGAGTCTGCCCGGATGTAATGGTTGTTATTACTGGGAGTATGAGAACTGTGCAAATGATAATGGTCGGGTAGATTGCCCGGCAAAAAGTGACGTATGGGGCTGCGGGGGAGTCGAAGGAAGCAGTTTTAGACGTGGTGGTGCACATGGTGGCGCAACCCCGGGAAGTTCCACTTCAACTGCTACCGTCCCTCCGAATCCAACCTTTAACACAACATCAGCAGCAGAAGGGAATATTACGGTAACACGGACGGTCTTTGATGAAATTCATAGTGGAGAAATAGTCAGAGTGAACATAACGGTAGAAAACGATAACGATTACGCGATAAATGTAACCGTAAGAGATAAGATAGCGGGGGCGATACTGTTTGGTGATTTGAATATACCGGAAATCCCAGCAGGGGTTATAGCACCTCCAATGCCTTATGTCGAATTTTCAGATACTGTTCCCACTCATGGCGAAAAATCATTTACCTATTCATTACTGCCGGAATTTGTTAGCTCTTATATACATTCTGCAACAGAAATTCGTACTGATGATGGTTTAATATATCTTAGTACACAGATAACAGAAGTAAACTGTGTATCAGACGGCGTGTGCGATGGGGGCGCGGGTGAAAATTATATGACCTGTCCACAGGACTGCCTGAGCGGTGCGGAAGATGGGATATGCAATCCAATCACGGATGGTCTGTGCGATAATGACTGTGCTGTGGAGTTGGATCCGGATTGTCAAGTAGAAGCGTACGGAGTTTTCGACACTGGTCCCGGAACTTATCCGGGCATAATGGGAAGACATAACGGCACAATAAAGCCTTCACATGATGTTAGTGCTCATAAGATGTACACCTATCCCTCCCTAGGAACAGGCGGACACACGGAATACGTCAGAATTTACAACGAGAGCGGAACAGTAGCAGAAGGATACTGGGATGGATACCAAGGAGATTATCATAACATAACTCTCACGCCTTTGATAACCCTGTTAAAAGACCATGAATACAACTACACACTAATTACAGGTTCTTATCCGCAGATTCATCATACTGACAGGTTAGAAACAGACGATGGAGTTATCACATGCGATAAGTTCGTAGATGCTAATGGAATGGTTTACACCGATTGGCTTCCTGCGATTAGACTGGAGTAAGCGCCAGGGAGGCCCGGGAATTCAATGCAGGGTGTGTAACTTTTAGAGAGATAATTAAAAAATGACCACGTGAAAAACACCTCCTTGTTAACATTAATAAAGGTATCATAACTATAGCGGAGGTGTTTTTCAGAGATGAAAATGGGGAATGAACGTGAATATTTCCATTTAACGGTGTGGATTGTTCTGGCATTGTTTTTCTAATTTATCTTTTTGCCGGGAGTATGAACGTTAATTTTCCAGATTTTCAGGACACAGTAAGGCTGCTGAGCATATAGCCAAAGGAAGTTTGCTTTACAGGGATCATATTAGCTATTTGAATGTTTATCATTACCCACCAGTTTTTCTTTATACGCTTGGAGCGGTTTATTATTTCTTAGGATTTAACTTTTTAGTTGCAAAATATTATTTGAAAGGGCAGCATCTTCAGTTTCTTTTAAAGATTGTTCTGGCTTTTTTCATTTCCCATGGTTAGAAACCCGTTTTTTCCCTGCTGCCTTACAAGCTGTTTTTGTAGGTTGGTTCTCCCGCAAGATTTTTAAATCAGAAAAAATAGAGGGCCCTTTTTTGCTAGAATGCGTTCCGTTTTTGTTTCTTGGCTTTTTTGTATTGAACCGGATTAATTACCCCCATTACCTGATCTATATTGTTCCTTTCTTTTCTTTTCTCCTCGTGAAGGAGTTCCGGTTAAAAACGCGTATATAGCGTTTTTTGGTGTGGAACCATCTGATTCTTGCGTTTTTCGTGATTCTCCTTGGAAGCCTGTTTTGGTCTTATCCCTGGAGCCAAGGGGTTTTTGATTTTAAAGCAAGCAGTTACTTCTGGATAGGAAGTGGAATTTATTTTGGGGGGTGTTTTTACTTTTTAACCATTCTTTACCGTACGCACCGGTATGGAGCATCCTAAATTCGGTGGCTTCCCGTTTCATTTTCTATCCCTGCATCTACACCAATAATATACGCATAAGGGGCATAAGGCTTCACTTTCATCGCTTTGAGTATCTTCAACTGAAAGTGAAAGCCTTCTTGTTCACATGCCTCTTTTACTTTCGCGGCTAATTTCTCCTTTGCCTTATGTATTGCTCGTTCAAGCGATTTTATCTTTTCTTCACGCACATCAGAATACGAAGATTCTACATCGTAGAAATGAAGTATCCCTCCTTGTGGGTTAAGCATACTAAGCGCTTCTCGAAGGAATAAATAAGCGCTTTTCGGGAGGTTCATAATTATCCGGTCTGCCTTGTTTCTGAACTTCACGTAAATTTCTCTCACGTCACCCTCTATCGCTTCTATGTTTCTTACACCATTCAGTTTTATATTTTCCCGTAGATATCGTATCGCAGCGGGATTGATGTCAATTGCAGTAACGTGACTTTGACGTGCTCGTTTAGCAACCTGTATGGAGAAAGAGCCGACACCCGTGAACATGTCTATTATTTCCTCTTTGCTACCACGAACCTGCGCTGCTACGCGATTTCGTTCACTCGCCAAACGAGGATTAAAATAAACCTTTCCCAGGTCGAGCTTGTATTTACAGCCGTTCTCCTTGTGCATCGTTTCTGTCCTGTTCTCACCTGCGATTATAGTCATCTTCCTTTTTCTGAATACGCCTTCAACAGGTGAAATCCGCTTTGTTACCACTTTAATGTTTTTATGCAGGCTCATTAACGCATTCGCTACGAGCTGTTCATTTCCCCCCCTTGAATCCACATCAGTTAGCACCGCTACATCTCCTATTATTTCATAAGAGGGTTTCAGCCCAACGATATCTTCTATGCTTCTCTTTTGTTCCAAAATCTCGAACTTTCTTGTTAAAAGTTCCGCAGCACCTATTTTTCCCTTATCCTCCTCTTTTAGCGCTCGTATAAGCGGTAAATAAATAAAATCAGCGTTGGAAATTATCCTTGCGTCAGGTCTCAGCAGTTCGAGTTCCTTCAACGCTCTACGGATTTCTTCTCCCCTTCTCTTCTCCGCTTTCACACATGGTAAAATCTCCATATATTATCCCCTCCAAAATGCAGGCGTCAGCAGAACTAAAACGGTAAAGAGCTCTAACCGCCCTGCCCACATGCAAAAAGACAAAATGAGTTTTCCTACGGTCGGAATAGCTGCGTAATTGACAGATACGAGACCAAAACCAGGTCCAACATTTCCAAGCGTCGCGGCCACGGAAGAGGCGGCACTAATCATATCAAACCCTATCGCACTCATTGCAATCGAGCAAACTACAAATATCAAAATATAAGAGATAAAAAAGGCAACAATTCCTTGTAGAACGTCATCAGAAATGGGCTTCTTTCCAGTCTTCAGCACGAAAACCGCGTGTGGATAGAGAATTTGGCGAATTCGTTGCCCAATATATTTTAGCAAAACGTATATCCTGATGACTTTTATGCTTCCTCCGGTTGACCCACCGCATGCACCAATGAACATCAGGCTGAACAGAATGATTTTGGATAAATGCGACCATGTATCGAAGTTGGAAGTTGTGAATCCCGTGGTGGTCATGAAGGAAATAGCCTGAAATCCTCCGTAACGGAATGCTTCCTGTAAAGATGCGAAGAACCCGTGGATATACAAATCAGCAGCTATTACGGATATAGCCATTAAGAGAAGGAAGCAGTAGACCTGAAATTCCTTGTTTGCTATTATTCTTCGTGGATTTTTTATTGACGAATAGTATAAAACGAAGTTCATCCCCGCTAAAAACATGAATGCCATTATGATCAGCTCTGCTATCGGGTTCAGGTATCCACCGACATTCTCCGTAAGAGGCGAGAAGCCTCCGGTTGGCATCGTGCTGAACGTGGTGCAAAGAGAGTCATACAAAGGCATTTTCGCTACAAAAAACAGTGCCAGAATTTCTATATCTGTCAAAATAAAGTAAATTGACCACAGCATTCTTGCAGTCATTTGAACTCTCGGTCTTATCCTTTCGGACATCGGTCCAGGGAATTCACGGTCGAATAACTGGCTGCCGGCAACGCCAAAAGTTGGAAGTATCGCAATGAAAAGCAAAATAACGCCCATTCCTCCAATCCACTGCGTGAAACTCCTCCACAGAAGTATGCTGCGATCAACCATCTCAAAATTCAACATCACTGTGGAGCCTGTGGTTGTGAAGCCGGACATAGACTCAAAGAAGGGATCAATTGGACTTAGAAATATATCAATTGGACTTACCGCAGCATAGAAAATGTAAGGAATAGCGCCAAAAATTGCAACTGCGAGCCATCCTAAGGCAACAATGGCAAAACCTTCTCTTCTTTTTATTACTCCTTTTATCCCCACCCATTCTAAAAATACTCCACAGGAAGTGGTTATTACAAGCGGAATTAGCCAGGTTTTAATAATAAAACTCTCTCCATACCAAATTGCCACTGCAAGCGGAACAATCATTAAAATACCAAGATACTTTAAGATGCTTCCAATACTACCGAGAATAATCTTTTTGTCCATACACTTTTTCTTTTTTACAAAAAGAAAACCTGTGCTAAAAGAAAAAAACACAAGTTTCTTTGATGATATAAATGCATTGGATAAAAATAAAGTAAATAGATGGAAAAGAGGATTTAAGTTTAGTTAGTGCGGGAGCGGATGAGAAAGTGTTTTCAAACCTGAAAACGGTGCTAAAAGACCTTGGCAGTATATTGGTTATGCTTGGAGTGCTCATATTTTCGTTGCTCGTAGTCGCTTATGTCTTCGGAGAGTTTTACGTGATAAAACCTTTATTATTCACCGCTATTGCAGCCTCAGCCCTTGGATTATTGCTTAGATTCTCTTTCAAGTATGCAAAAGAGCTAGAGTTTAAGCACGCAATGGTATGTGTGGCATTAGCGTGGCTGGTCGTCCCCGCTCTCAGCTCACTCCTTTTCATTATGATAGAAGGTATGAGTCCACTGGATTCGTTCTTTGAAGCGATGTCTGGCTGGACAGGAACAGGTCTGACGATGATTGAGCATCCTTCTTCGCTTACATACACGATGCAGTTCTGGAGAAGCTTGATGCAGTGGGTGGGCGGCGTAGGTGTAATCGTTTTGATGCTCTCCATCCTGGCACATCACAGGACAGGGGCATATGCATTATATAAGGCGGAAGCGAGAGAGGAGAGAATAAAACCGAGCATTATATCCACAGTGAGGATGACATGGTGGATTTATATTATTTTAACCTCTTTTGGCATACTTTTATTCTTCCTTGCAGGGATGAGACCATGGGAGGCGATAAACCATGCAATGACCGCAATAGGGACTGGAGGCTTCACTCTAACCGATAAAAGTATGGCATACTACAACAACTTTATTATCGAACTGGCAATTATTCCAATGATGATTTTAGGAGCGACGCCTTTTTTAGTGCATTACAAGGTGCTAAAAGGGAATCTCAAGGCTTTTTT
>JANJFQ010000115.1 GCA_025435355.1 Candidatus Methanophagales archaeon
TAATAGATAATATGCTGTACTCAAATGTTCACGCTGGAATCGACATCTCTTCTAACGTTGATAACAGCGACGATTCTATCATAATTAAAGATAATATAGTAATAAATAATAATAAATATGGAATTACCATTTATAATTCAAATAAAAATCTTATTGACTCAAATACCGTTTGCTCCAACACGATTTCTGACTTCCTCTTGAGTTACTCTTACAATAATTTTGGCACAGATAATTACTGTGATAAGCAAGATGGATGGAATGATGCGGGTGAAATGGGATGCAGTAAATCGTGCGGTGCAGCACCTATGAGTTGTAGTTCAGGTGAGGTGATTCCATACAATGATATGGAGATTACAGCGAACACCAGACTCTGCCGTGGATTCTATAATATCCCAGATTCTGATGCCCAGGGTGTGATGATTATTAAATCAGATAACGTTATTTTGGATTGCAACGGTGCAACGATAAATGGAACTGGAACTGACGCTGGAATAAGCATCTACAATAACGGATTTGATAATGTAATCACAAAGAATTGCAATTTACAAAATTATAAGTTTGGTATTGGCACTGTGTATGCGACCAACAATATCCTAATGTCCAACAATGTATCGAATACGAGGTGGGGAATTGATATTGAATATTCGTTCGAGAACACACTCACTTCCAATACTATCTGTGATTGTACAGAAAATGGGATTCGTGTAGTGCATTCACCTAACAGCGCATTTGACTACAACACTATTCATAGCAATGAAAATGGAATTGAAATCATTAATTCATCCCACAATACTCTTTATGGAAACAATGTCAATAATAATAAATTGAATGGAATCACTATTGACTCAGGTTCCGATTTCAATTCCTTAATCCATAATAAAATTAAGAATAATAAATATGGAGTTAGTCTAATAGATTCAGACAAGAACGCAATGAAGGCGAATATTATATGTGACAATACGGTTTCTGATATCTATTTGGATAATTCCCACGATAATTCTGGTAGTAATAATTACTGCAGTCAACCTGGCGGTTGGGATGATACCGGAGCAACAGGATGTACTAATTCCTGTGATGCCACACCACTCTGCGCACCCGGTGAGGTTATTCCTTATGATGATATGGAGATCAGATCGAACATCAAACTCTGTCCGGGATTCTACCACATCCACGATTCTGGTACTTCAGGGGTGATAATAATTACATCTGAGGATGTTCTTCTGGATTGTAGCGGTGCTACTTTAAATGGAACGGGTTCTGGTTACGGAATATACAATCACGGATTTGACAACGTCCGCATAACATATTGCACGATGATGAATTATGATCGTGGTATCTTCTTAGACGCTTCATCTGACTATAACACACTCGGAAGCAACTTCGTCAGTTCAAACGACGAATATGGAATCGAACTCTTTTCTTCATTTGGCAATACTATAATCGACAGTATAATCGATTCAAATGGGTATCATGGTATTTTCCTTTTCGACGCAAGTAACAACACTATACTTGGGAATCGGGTAACAGCGAATAATTATGGTATCTATGTCTTTGCTGGCTCCGATAACAATGAAATAATGAAGAATGAAATACGTGATAATCTCGATACCGGGGTGTATATTAGCAACTGTGATCCGTGGGGCTGGTGCCCCAACGGGAACGCTAACACTAAAATCGAACGAAATAAAATTACAAATAATGCTCGCTACGGAATCTTCTCGAATGCCTCGACTTTAACAATAAATCTTAACACACTATGCGGGAATGGTATTTTTGACTTGAGAAGTGCTGATTGGCAGACAAGCAGTGGTGATGAGAACACGTGTGACAAGCCTGATGGCTGGGATGATTTTGGAACGACTGGCTGCACTTATGCATGCATTAAGCCAGAATTCTTCGACATCGGCTCGCCAAATAATCCTTATCCAAGCATCACAGGCACGCATTATGGAACAATCACGCCAAATCAAACAATTACTGTGTCTAAGCTTCACACTTATCCGTGCCCCGGAACCGGCGGGCACACAGAATCCATTAAATTATATGAAAGCGGAGATTTGATTGCATATGGGAACTGGAGTGGATACCGAGGAGATTGGAAAAACATAACTTTGCATAATGTAACAGGCGCTCCTTATGTCACACTGTTGAAAGACCACAAATACAATTATACCATAAAAACTGGCTCCTATCCGCAGATAATACATGAAAGTAGCAAAGAAGTAGCAGGGGGAACTATCACTTGCACTTCGTTCGTTGATGCCAATAGTAAAAAGTACACTGATTGGATTCCGGCGATTAGATTGGAATAAAAAGCTTATAAAAACAGTATAAAATGGAAAGAGCAAAAACAACACAAGGGCTACCATGCAATTTATTGCGGGGGTATGGGGCGGAACTGTACCCGTAATTGTTAAAGAGATCGATGACAAAAATATAAAGTACTTGCACTTAAAATCTTTTAAAGGAAGGGAAAATTGCAACTACTATTCATACATTCGGATTATATAGAATACGAAGCGAAAGAGAAAACGCGAGTTGCCGAGCCTATTAGCGAATCGAGTAGGAATGAGCGGATAGAAGAAGCATTGGTCGTTTTCATTGCAGTGGAAAGAGAAGACGAGAAAGATGCAAGATACGTGGTAGAAAAGGCGTCAGAAGAAGTCTTTTCTGTTTTTAATAAGGTTAATGCGGAAAGAATTGTTTTGTATCCGTATGCGCATTTAAGCTCTGAGCTGGCTTCACCAGCGAGGAGCATAGAGATATTACGAGCTTTGGAGGAGAATTTGCTTTCAAGAGGTGTGGAAGTAAAGAGGGCGCCTTTTGGTTGGTATAAATCGTTTACGTTGCGATGCAAAGGACATCCATTATCCGAGCTATCAAGGAAAATAAAGGTTCGTGAAAGTGTAGAAGCAGAAGAAGGAGAGGTAGAAAAGAAGTCAAAGGCGTTAGAAGCGGAGGAAAAAGCGGAATCCCATTTTTTCTTTATGGATGAAAAAGGAAACCTTATAAGGACAGAGGATTTTGAATTTGAAGAAAAAGAAGAGAATTTTAGGAAGTTCTTCGTGTATGAAAGTGAGAAAAGAAGAGCAGTAGATAAGATACCGCCGCATGTAGAGCTCATGAGGAGGTTAGAAATATCGGATTACGAACCCTCTTCGGACCCCGGGAATTTGAGGTGCTATCCCAAGGGTAAGTTGATAAAAACGTTATTGGAGGTTTATGTCAGCAATTCCGTGGCTGAATATGGTGCTGCGGAGGTAGAGACGCCCATAATGTATAGTGCAGAGCATCCATCGCTGAAAGATTACCTTGAGAGGTTTCCTGCGAGACAGTATTCAATGGTAGGTAAAGGAGGCAAGTCGGATTTGTTCTTACGGTTTTCTGCTTGCTTCGGGCAATTCCTTATGGGAAAGGACATGAGCATGTCTTATAAAAACTTACCGTTGAAGATTTTTGAACTCGCTTCGTCTTTCAGGAAGGAAAAAAGAGGTGAACTTGTAGGTCTTCGTCGTTTGAGAAAGTTCACGATGCCAGACATGCATACTTTTTGTAAGGACATGGGCGAAGCGTTGGAGGAGTTCAAGAAGCAATATGAACTGTGTATGCGAGTTTTAGAAGGCATAGGATTTTCATCGGAAGATTATGAAGTCGCGATAAGATTCACAAAGGAGTTCTACGACGATGATGCAAATAAAGGGTTTATAGAGGAATTGGTGAGAATAGCAGGGAAGCCAGTGCTGATAGAGATGTGGGACCAGCGCTTTTTCTATTTCGTGCTCAAGTTTGAGTTTAACTTTGTGGATGCGTTGGGAAAAGCTTCGGCTTTATCTACCGTGCAGATAGACGTAGAGAATGCGGAACGGTATGGCATAAAATACGTAGATGCGAATGGAGAGGAGAAAAGTCCTATTATACTTCATTGTTCTCCAAGCGGAGCGATAGAGAGGTGCATGTATGCGTTGTTAGAGAAGGCATATTTGGATAAGGAAGGCGGAGTTCTACCGATGCTTCCTCTATGGCTTTCTCCTACACAGTTGAGGATAATTCCAGTGGCGGAGAGGCATTTGGAATACGTCGAGGCGGTTCTTCCAGAGCTAACCGGGATAAGGGTGGATGTGGACGACCGTGGGGAGACCGTATCAAAGAAGATAAGGGATGCGGGTCGTGAGTGGATTCCTTACGTTGCAGTGGTGGGTGATAAGGAGGTGGAGAAAAAGACGTTGAGTGTTACGATAAGGGAGGAATCGAGCGACAAGAAGCAAAAGGTAGAAATGGATGTTTTTGCGTTGAAAAATAGGGTTGAGGAAGGTTTAAAAAACAAACCTTTCTATAAATTGCCGGTTTCTTACAGGTTGTCAGAAAGGGCGAAGTTCGTGGGTGGGTGAAATGTGAGCACGCTAAAAAAATTCTGATAGCGATACTTTTATATATATGTTCTACTTTTTAATAAAATATATGCAAAGTTAATAAAGGAGGTGATGGGAAAGAATGAACAGCAAAGGTTCCGGTATCCCGCCATTGGCTTTTTTTTTGCACTGATAATTTTAGTAATAATTTTGATAGCGGCATTTGTCCCCCAAGTAAAAGAGACCATTCTTGACTTTCTTAATGCCATTTTTGGTGGAGGGAGATAAGGAAGAGGAAGCGAAATCGCACCTGAACGTGCGAAAACAATGATTAAGCATGAAGAAGGTAAATAAGAGGATAAGTAATGTCCTTAAACGAAGCAGATACAAGGGCAAAACTCATAGACCCCGTTCTTCATCGCCGTGGCTGGACTGAAGACCTTATTCGTCGTGAGGAGACTGCTCGAGGTATTGAGATTATAGATGGCAAGCCAAGACGGCGTGAGCGCGGGAGGACCGATTACCTCCTGCGAGTCAGGGTCAATATCAGTTCTCAACCGGTTGCAATTGCTCTTATCGAAGCAAAGCGAAGCGATGAGCCACCGGGTAAAGGTCTCGAGCAGGCGAAGAAGTATGCACGTCTGAACCATGTTCCATTCGTATATTCTTCAAATGGACATCTATTTGTAGAATACAACCACTTTAGAGGTAAAACTACTGAGCCGCTCCCGTTGGACGGATTTCCAACGCCCGATGAACTCCGCAAGCGTTACGAGAATGAAATCGGGTTCTCGTTAGAAACAGAAAGTGCCAAGCCGCTTTTGGCTTCATATCCCGGTGGAGATGCAAGCAGGCGCTTTTATCAGGACGCTGCCATCCGTGCGACATTGGTAAAGATTGCGCAGGGTAAAAAGCGGTTACTTCTTTATCTTGCCACGGGTTCGGGAAAGACATTTATCGCAGTTCATCTTTTGAAGAAGATTGCAGATGCCGGGCAGTTTCGGCGGGCTTCGTTCCTCTGTGACCGTGACGAACTCCGTAGTCAGGGACTCGCAGCTTTTCAGCAGATGATGGGACGTGGCTCGAGGATTCATCTCCCCTCGAACAAATTGATGTTCCGTGTATGCGATTACACAAATGCCACTCGTCTTTTAGGTGAGGGATTTGTAAGCCGTCCTTCACCTGCACTCGAGCCAACAGAATCAGGAGATAGAAAGAAAGAAAGAGAAAATAATCCGTGTGGAAGGGTTTGATGTCCATATCAACCCTGCTGGAATATATATTGT
>JANJFQ010000002.1 GCA_025435355.1 Candidatus Methanophagales archaeon
AGTCGAGTTCAACGCTAAAAAATCCCTCGATACCGTTATAATTGCTTCTTTAGAGTTCATACTTCTCCATAAGAAGAACAGGGTATTTAAAGTATATCGTGGGAGTTGATAGACTGTAAGTGTGAAGGTGTGAAATCTATCTCCTAAATTCCTGAGTTAAAAACGGAAATGAATTTTGTCTGGGGTTTTTAGGTTTGAAACAATTGATGCTTCCCCCTTTTCAATCCTAAGAAGAAGTCTATAATGTGTCCAGCTCAATTCGTGACGCAGTGCGTCACAATTTGGGAAAGTTTGATAAAAGGATCTCATATTTCTTAGGTTCGACTCATCAAAACCTCTGCCATAGTCTTTTGTTAATCTTATAGATAACTCTTTTATAAGCCCTTTTCCATATTCTGCCCTCTCTTCTCCTTTTTGTTCTTCCTCAACGATGATTCTGCCTACCTCCCAATAAGCCTGAACCATAGCAAAATTAACAGCGCGGTAGGCAGTGTTGCGTGCTTTTTCTACTATTACTTTTATGTTCTGGTATGTGGTATCTATGGATGACTGCTCCTTTAACGCTACGTTTTCTTCACTCATTTCTGCTCCCCTCCAGTATCTTTACCACATTCTCGGCAATCTTCTCTTCAAACTCATGCGCTTCGGCGTTCAGCCGTTCCAGTTCTTCGTTTAGCTCATGCAATCTCTCGTTGAAATCAAAATCCTCTTCTTCCTTTTCCGCAACACCCACATACCTGCCGGGGTTCAACGAATATCCCTGGTCTATGATTTCTTCTATAGTCGCCACATTGCAAAGTCCGGGAATATCACGATATTCACTCTCTGGAAAATATTGTTCCATAAGTTTCTGGCTTCCTTTATCCGTTTCTACGCGCTCTTCACGGTAACGTCTCACGATATTGGCAATAAATTCTATCTGCTCAGGTGTAAATTCCCTGTGCGCACGGTCTATCTGCCGGTAAATACTGCGGGCGTCTATAAACAAAACATTGTCCTTGCGATTGGTATGCTTCTTTCCTGTATCAAAAAACCAGAGCGTGCAGGGCAATGTCACGGTATAAAAGAAATTCGGACCTATGGTAATCACTACACTCACCGCTCTATCTTCTACCAGTTTCTTTCGGATTTCCAGTTCTGACTGACGGGCATCGCTGGCTGAATTCGCCATCACAAAACCTGCTCTGCCGTTTTCATTCAATGCATGCCAGAAAATCTGTATCCAGAGGTAATTGGCATTGTCCACTTTTGGAACGCCATAACCAAACCGCTTATCCGCTCTGGCTTTCTCCTTATCCACGCCATTAACATTGAAAGGCGGATTTGCCATCACGAAGTCGAACTTACCGATGCTGTTGTGGAAATCTTCATAGTAAGTGTTGCCCTGCCGAATATCGCCTGATAGACCATGAACTGTGAGGTTCATCTTGCAAAGTCGCACTGTCTCTGCCGTCTTTTCCTGTCCGTAAATAGAGATTTCCGCACTGGGATTCTTTTTGTGTCTTTCTACAAATTTCGCACTCTGCACGAACATACCGCCAGAACCACAGGCGGGGTCATGGATTCTGCCGTGGTACGGTTCAATCACTTCCACGATGAGTTTTACCAGCGAGGTTGGAGTAAAAAACTCACCGCCTCTTTGCCCTTCAGCCATGGCGAACTTCCCTAGGAAATATTCATATATCTTCCCAAAGACATCGCCTTCAAGTGTCATGGGGATACTGGAGAATATTTTGAGCAGTGCGACAAGAACATCATTTTCCAGCCTGTTATAAGTTTTTGGAAGAACATCTTTCAGGTCTTCATTTTCTATTTCAATTGCTTTCATGGCATCGTTAATCGCTTTGCCTATGTTTTCTCCTTCCGGGAGATTCAAGAGATATGAAAAACGAGCATTCTCCGGAAGATAAAGAATACCTTTCGCCTGATAATCGGCTTTTGTGATTCCACGACGGCTACTCATCCGTTGTTTTTCTATTTCGTTTTTAGCAAGTGTGAACTTATAGTCTGCGAAACGTAAGAAAATTAAACCCAGAACAGGGACGGAGTATTCAGAAGATTTAAGCCTCGAATTAGCCCTGAGTTGGTCCGCGGCATTCCATAACCTTTTTTCTATTTCGTTTATCACATCAATCCCTCTTCTTTTAAACTTGTAAACCCATTTTTACCTATTATAATATGGTCAAGGATGTCAATGCCCATAACCTTTCCGGTTTCGACCATTCTTTTTGTAATCTCTAAAACACCTTCCTTTTTTGTCCCTCTCCCTAAAATTATGGCTAATAATTCTGAGTTTTTCAATGTACTGGGACCGTATTTCTTGAGTTTTTCCCCCGGTCTTTCCTCAAGGGGCAATTCTGTGATTTTTGGTTTGTATTCGATGTTCATTCTCGTTTGGTTATTGAAACACTTCAGTTCTTTATTACTACCGGGATTAACTTATTTGTTTCTGAGCGTGAACATCTGCCTTTTTTTCTTTAATTTGGCTAAGAAAATCTTCTAGTTCTTTGAGATTCCTTGCAATTCTATACTTTAGAACCCCCGTAATCAGAGGGTTATCTACGTCTGACATGAGTGTTCTTGAATCAGTTTTCAGACCAAGACATTCTTTCCCTAGAGCATAAGCATATCCAATCTCAACACATGCCCCTTCATCTGGGACTCTACCATCCATAACAAAAATCACAATATCCGATTTTTGAAGCTCATCAATGTCTCGCTTAAAAATTTTCTCCATAGCGAAGGATTTAGCTGTACCATTTGCTAATAGCTCCGATAGCTTATGGCCATCACGTTGTGGCAGAAATGTCTCAAAGCCTAGATTCTCAAGATATTCACTTAAATATTCGTTATACCGCATCTCGGCTTTCGAGAATAACGGGCCTGCCACATATATCCGTGTCATGCGTATCAAGCCCTCCATTGACCCCTCTTTTTATAACATTTGAGAGGGGCAGTGAAAGAACTAGTTTTTATTTTTATTTTTATGTTCCCATTATAAAAGATTGTCGATTTGGCTGCACTCCACACTGGGAGCAGAAACCCTCGCGAAATGTTGCAATTCTTTTTGGGAGCATAATTTCTTTGAACCTACTTTCAAAGTATCTATCCGTCATACCCGCTATATAATCCCTCACTTTTTCTTCAGAAGTAGAACTAGCAAGGTATTCTTTACTAATCCAATCGAGATCCATAAAATGTTCATATATTTTACTTTTATTTTCGTTTTCAAGGTCCTCTAAAAATTTTCGACAAAGTACCTTGTACATTTCTTCAATTTTTCCGGGTTCTGCTAATATCTTCTTATTATCGTAGATATTCTCTGTGTTAAAATCTTTATATTCCTCTACGCTTTTTGAAATTTCTGTCGAATACGAAATGTGATTTTTGCTATAACTATTTTCGACTATATCAATAATAAGTGAGTTTATTATTCCGTCATTTTTTGTTCCAATATTTTCTATACAACGCTGTGGGACTTCCGAATCGTCATTTAGGAGGCCTATTTCTATTGCATCTTGAAGATCTCTACCTAAATATGCTATTGTATCGGCGAATCTTACAACACATCCTTCTAAAGTCATAGGAACACAATCTTTTTTATTTTTACCTTTGAATTTTATATCCTCTATTTCCTTATCAAATTTTTCCCAGTTCTTATCTGTATTGGGCTTTAATGATTTATTGTGGATTTCACCATTATGACACAAAATTCCATCAAGTACTTGAAGCGTTAAATTACAATCTTCAATCTTATCAAGAAATTGAACACTTTGAACATTATGCAAGAATCTACCGAGTCCATGTTCTTCACACAATTCAGACAGAATTTTCTCACCTGGATGACCAAAGGGAACATGACCAATATCATGTCCTATTGAAATTGCCTCAATTAAATCTTCGTTTAATTTAAGGGCCCTTCCTATAGTTCGGGCAATCTTCGAAACCAGTTGGACATGAAGAACACGATGTGTAATATGATCGTTATCCACTAAAAAAAATACTTGAGTTTTATCAATATATCTTGAATAAGCATGTGTATGCAAAATCCGATCAGCGTCTCTTGAGTATTTAGCCCGGAAATCCTCTGTATCTTTTTTCTTCCTTCTTAATCCCTCAGCACTTTTGGAAGCAAATTTTGATAAATACTCCTTTTCCCTCGTCGCAATATAAGACTTTATTTTTTTTTCTAAATCCTCTTTTAGTTTTTTCTCGTACTTATCCTTCATCAGATTGCCTCCCTAGTGAAGGGAATTATTTTCCCCCTCCTTTGAAACCTCGTAAACCCCGTAAATTCATCCTTCGGAATACTTTTGGTGATTTGGATACTCATATTAATTTTGATATACAAAGTATGGATAAAAACCTTCTGATAAATCGAATTTTTTAATCAAAGGTTTCCAATTTTGTTAAGATATATTTGCTAATTTATTAACGAATATTTTAAAAAATTTTAAAAGGTACTAATTCACAAAATACCTTCGCTTTCCGCAACAGCCTTTAAAAGTAGCTAACCAAATGCGAAGATTTCAGATATGTGACGAGGGAAAGAACTGATATAAGCATGACACACTGGCTTTAACATGCCAGAAAGAGTCACTGGGATGAATTACATGATTATTATACGCCACCTTCCCGCAGCAACCTTACCAGGCACAGTTCCAATTAACGAGGTTGTAAAGTTATCGTGTGTTCTCACTTGAAAAATAGTTACCCCATTTCGCGAAATAGCCATTTATGGTACAAGCACAGAATTGCGTGGCATCCCAGCCCTTTTATTTCGAGTTTACATCTGATCGCTTTTTACTGTAAACTCTGGAAAGGCTCAATACATCGTGAACCATTTCATTTAACAAATAAAGGCTCAATACATCGCGAACTCTTTTTGATATAGACTCCATAAAAGCATCCTTAGTGATGCTTTATGGATTTTGAGGAACAAGAGCGGATTGATTCCGTAAATAGGTATATTAGGGGCGATAAACCGGCGAATATTTGTAGAGACGTGGGTAGGTCAAAAACATGGCTCTTTACATGCAAGTTGTGTCGGTAATTTTCTAACACTAGAAACCAATTTCAACAAACTCCCCTGAGTTCTTTATATCCTAAGTTTCAGAGTTGTATGGGCTACACCCCTAAAAAAGCGCATCCGCAAACTCCAATTTTTCAATAATCTCCTTTTGCTCTTTAGTGAGAACAGAAATTTTATCACATTTTTCTCCTCCAAAATCAAGCGTAGTTTTTCTTATTCTACCCAGTTCATCCAGACTATCTTCAACACCTTCCCAACCCGCAACGCCTAAATGATGCTTATACAGTGCCAGAACCAAATATGCAAGATAGCAGATAAAAATATAAACGTCAATATTACCTTCCTCAAAATGCCTGACCGGCTGCAGATCTAACCAGTTTTTGAAGCAATCGAATATCTTTTCAATGACATCTTTACCAAAATACGTAGAAATAATCTTAGATGCACTCTTCTCAAAATTCGTTGTGAAAAGCAAGCATTTACCATCTCGAAGCCTTGCATTTTTTCGATTTTCTGCGTGAGGATTTACTGTTATTTTTTTCCCGTCGTTGTTTATCTCGAAATTATTAAATTATTCCTTGAAGCCATCCCACGATCCATGATTATTGCATCAATGCTGAGATCTACCCGTTTGACATCTGCAATAAGTTGTTCTATCGTCCTTACATCTGTTATATTACCCTCATACGTCCTGAAAAGGACGGGCAAACCTTTGTTCTTTGTTGCGACCAATCCCATGTTTATCTGAGGTAAGCTGTTATCATCCTGATTGTATCCGGGTCGCGCTTTAGGCAATTTTGTCGAATAAAAATAAATCGTAAAGAACTGTTATGTCACCATATCTTACCGACTTTGTAATCTCAAACTCTTTAAAGCGTTTTTTCGGAGGGATTATCTGCTTTTCGCCATTTATTGTCACTTCTATACCTAAATAGCGGGTATTACGATGTTTTACTTTGCCTGAACTATCCCTGTAGTTCTCCCGCTCATACACATATACGCGCGACCCGCGCCTTATTCTTGTTTTTGCCATGTAGTCTGTATATGGGCTACAAGTGTATATAGCTTTTGACGGGTTATGATTGAGTAATGCTCCTTAGATTATGATTTAGTACAGATACGTGATATTGTAGCCTATAAAACCCATAATGTCAGGTTTTAACCCTCCTGTTGATTAGTTTACGAGGCACGCCGCCACACCCGAATGAATCGGGTGCATCCTTGATGGTGGGACTTACCTTTTTTTCATGCCTCTTTTGTTTTTCTTTCAAGTGCTTTTGCATATGGTGTTAACCACAAACAGACACTGGCTTGCAACTACCCTTGTTACAAGAAATCTTTCCATGAAGTGTAGTGCATCTGATCCCACAAACAATAAAACAACATCGTTTTCTTTTTTCTAAAGGTTCGCTTAACCAGTTCATTTCACTTTCTATGCCTGTTTTTCTAATATTGGCAGGATAATAGTTGTCTATTTCTTTTAAAACGTCACCTAACTGATATTTCCATACACCACAATGTTTACTTTTTGGTTCTAACAGATTACGGTAAACACAATTTCCATAACAAAGCGGTAATACCTCACATTCTCGGCACTCTGGATCATCTAGTGGAGAATAGCCAATCCATTTGTTTAATGTGCCAGAAGTCATAACACCGTCTCTTAAATTTCCAACCCTCTCCTTTTCATCTCCAATCGGCACCCAGCATTTTTGTAAGTTACCATTAGGTTCTACAACAAAGGCGTTATCCATTTCAGCGGCGCATAATCCAAAAGTAGTGGCTGGGACCAAATAAGGTTCGGGATCCCATCCCTTTTGAATGGCCGTTTTATTAAAATTAACATAAGTTTCAGCAAAGAAATCATCTACTATACATTTTGTTGTAATATCATTACATGAGCGTATAGCCCCTATAGGTTCAATTTGACCGACATAAACCTGTACTTTATTTTTCAATCCTTCAGATGCCAGATAATCTAAAAGCTTATCCAAACATGGCACATTATCTTTGTTAAGGTTTATTCTAAGGTATATCGATGGCAAAATGTCTAGTGCATTCTTAATGTTTTCGATAATGGTATCGAATGTACCCTTGTTGCCTTTGCTATATCTAGTTTTATTATGTATTTCCCTTGTACCATCCAGCGAAATTTGAACAAAGGTGACGTTACTGTCTCTTAATTTCTTTGCATTTTCCTCAGTAAGCAGAACTCCATTAGTTATAATCCCCGAAGAGTATTCACAATTATGTTGAGAGCACAACTTTAAAAATCTATCGGTTAACTCAACAATGGTATCGACAGCTAATAGTGGCTCTCCTCCATACCATGACACACCAAAGTATTTAACATTCTCTAAATGTTTTTCAACAAATGTTACCAGTTCGTCCTGTACGGATTTGTCCATATGTTCCCTATTCTTCGCTTCATAACAATAAGGACAGTGTAAATTACAATCTGAAGTTGGCATAATTGTTAACCCAAAACTTGACGAATCAAACTTTCTCCTATTTACCAGAATCTCTATATTTTTTAACTCATCAAAATCATCATCTAAAATAAAACCTCCTTTCTTCATATCATCGACCGTAGTAATAAGCCTAATTACCTCTCTACTTTCTATTGTTATCTTTCCTTTGGTCAGTGAAGTTAGCGATTCGTATATCTCATAACCCGATTGGGATAATATGCCTAATGCGCCAGTAGCCGCATTAAATGCCACCCAGCTTCCATCTTCTCTTTTTTCAAAAAAGTTGAACTTAGATTTTTTCATCTTTCTCCTCCTTTTCAAAATTTGCCGAAGTCACTATACCCCGTACTTAAGTACGAAGCCTGTAATTAAGCAAGGGGTCTGTTTCAATATACGTTCATCATAGGGTATATATAAGCTTTTCGGTCACGTCATGTGGTCATGTGAAAAAATATTTGATACTACAACGCCATGTGAACCATTTTTCTATCGAACCTGGATAAATAAGCATGGTAACACAAACCAACTGAGAGAATGAACAGCTCATTCACAGGGGTTATTTCATGTTCGCTTTTTTCGAGTGAAAGCAGTGAAAGATAAACCATTAAACCAAAGGAGATAGCATGGCTAAAAAGAAGGCGTTAATGGTTGGGCTTGCTTTTGTGATTCTATTTTTTGTTGGGTTTTTGAATTGTGAGACAACTGCTATAACCTGCATAAAAAGCTTCAATATTTCCTCTTACGCTCCGCACACACATACTCTGACATGCTTTATCGCTTCGTTCACATCTAATCTTTTTGAAATGAGATATGTTGCTACAATCATACTACTTCTACTTCCGATGCCAATCGTTCATTTATAAAAAATCGTATTCTGCTAATGTTAGTTAAACGTCCCAAATAACCAGTAAAAGCAGCCGTTTCATCCGCAAGAAGTGACTTTCCTAATTCAATATCTCCAAAGTACCAAGTACCTTCCGATGTCCTGCTTATTATATTATACTCGCCAATTTTGTTCACTTTAAAACACATAGGCATAGCAAATGTCCAATCAGAAGTTAATGGACTTCTCGATCTAACTTCTTCATAGTCATTTGGGTGGATTGAATTTTGTGACGCAGGATTTGGAATGACAATGAAAGAATTTTTCTTAGGGAATTCGTTAACAAGTAACAATACGCCGTCTAAGGCTATGTTTTTCATTTTTAACCATTTTTTAATTCCTTTCGTTAGATACTCTAAGCCAAAAGAAACATCACGCATATCTAATATCACAACCTTTCTATATCCAGAGTTTCTTTCTTTTTTCAAAATTTGACTTTTTGCGTGTTTTATCCCTTCTTGTGCTTTTCTTAAGAGATTCTTATGATACGGGATTGTAGATACAAGTATCTCACTGGCATTATTTAAGATAATATTAGAATTTTGTTGCTGAGTGTAAGGAAATTGAATGACTGTTGGGCGATCCCCATATATTACCTGAGTGAAGGTATTTTGTGTAGCGTATTTTTCGGTTAGAAAAAGAAGTGTAGAGTTCAATCTTTTAATTTCGTCAAGTTCCCATGTAAGTGTTTTAACTTCGTATATAATTTTATCCTTCACAAAAGTGTGATCGCCCTTTCCTTCGTATTTGTGGTTATTTTCAAATTTGTAGGTTCTCCCGAGTAATTCGAGCGAATCTATTTCCGAGTGTTTGGATAATAATTTATGAGCAATCTGATTTGTTTTTAATTCACCTATTAGATTTTTTATATCTGCTCCTTTCTTCCCTAAAGAGAGCGCTTTTTTCCTTAAGTTTCTTATAAATTCCGCTTTTTCTATGATGGTTATCATCTTTCCTATTTAACATTCTTGTTTTTTATATAAATATCTTGCTATCCCTATCCCCCTGCAGTAAACCTCCAACGATAAAGGGTATGTCAAATGTATATTCACCTCAATTTATCCCGGTTCCCGAACAAAAATGCTCAATAGTTCTTCTTGCTCACGAGTTTCTAGTACTCTGGGCACAACATGCTCTGACATGCTTCATCGCATCATCTGCGTTGAATCCGTTTGAAATCAGGTATGCTGCTGTGACCATACCATTTCTTCCTATACCGCCCGAACAATGCACTAACACAGCTTTTCCATCTTCAATTTCGCTGTTTATCCATTCTACAACATCGTGCAGCTCATCTAAACTCGGCGTTCCAAAATCTAGAATGGGTAAGTGTTTCACTTTTGCACCGAATTCAGCCCACAGTTCCGGGGCATAATCAAATTCCCAGTTTTCTACAAGTATCGCAACGGCTTTGAATGTCCTGGACAAATCCTTTATTTGCTATTCTGATGGCATCGGAGCCATTGCAAGTTTTTCTGCTATCCATGAGACCATTTTTTCGGATTTGTGTCTTACCTCTCATAAAAAGGAACGGCATCAAATCTTATTGCATCCCTGTTACTTGAGAACTTCACATAAGCTGAGAACTTAGAGGATAGGTCATTCTTTACATTCTGCCATGTAACTTTACCGCCAAGATGCTCAGCAATGCTTTTAGCGTATTTCGGATCGGTCAGTTGCAATGACATAATTCCGCCTATGTTATTGTAAACGACATCGGTAAAGTCCACAGGGTCTTGCGTTGCAAGGAGCATTCCAACACCATACTTCCTCGCTTCTTTAAGTAATTGCCCTGCTGATGCCTCCCTTTCGTATTTAAGGCGATGTGCCTCGTCAATGGTGACGTATAACCTTGGCTCTCGGGATTCTCCAAGTTTATCGAGGTAATATCTCAGTTTTCGCATAAAGAACTCACAAACCACTGATTTAAGCTTCTCATTGGGTAAAATTCCTAGATTCACAACTGTTTGACCTTTCGTAATTTTCTCAAAAGGCATCACAGTTTTAGCAGAAAATATCCTATAGTCAAAAATAGGGTCTAATCTGGCAAATATGCCTTCAATTGAAGACCTTGTCCCGCTATCTCCTCCCTCAAATATCCTATTTAAGTTATTTTGGATATCATCAAACGTTGGCGGGACATTGTTCCAGCTATCCTCCTCCTCTTCGTTGATACTCTTGTCTTCATAGCTATGTTTGATAGCACTTCGGATGTATCCTATTTGCCTTTCACCAATATTATAAACCAAGTCAATGATGTCTGAAATCTGGTATTTCTGATCTTTTGGAGTGTTATCGCCATCAAGTTCAAGTGGATTGATTGATATTGTGCTCAAATCTAATATTTGACCAAATTCTGATTCTTTTTCTTTTGAAATATAATCGTTCCGGAAGTCAAAAATTATATATGGGAGCTTAAATTTCGCAAATTCGGAAAGAATAGCTTTTACTGTTTGTGTCTTTCCAGTTCCCGCACTTCCAACGATAACAAAACTCCAGTTAATCTCCTTTTTTGGCTCCCAAAAAATCTCTTTGTTGTTTTTATCACTACCTAAAAGTATTTTCAGATCAGAAGGAGATGGGATTGGAGGCTTAATCTCTTCCTTTACGTCAGTTATAACCTTAACGACCTCTTTTTCTTCTTCTTTGCCTTTTCCTTCAATTCTCTCTGACGAAGTTTCAAAAATGGGCTCCAACAGATTCTTTTCAAGCCAATCTTCGTATCTACGTCTGTTTTTAATCGAAAACGGAGCTTGTGAACCCTGAAAACCCCGATACTTGCTTGTTATCCCCATTTCCGCCATTTTATTTACGGTTTCTTTAATTTTTTCCTCGTCAAGCTCAGCGCTTATCAGTTGTTCCCACAAAAAATCCCTAAACGCATCTGAGGAATAAGGATGAGCAAAATAAGAGTAAGATAATACACCATATATCCTAATTTTGTCGTGTTCTTCGGGTGTAGTTGTAAAGGCTTCTTTTGGGCAAAGTTCCATCAAAACCTCGAAAACTTCTGGAGCGATAACATAATTTTCTTCACGAAGACCCTTCGCAACATAGTGCTTTGTTCTGATACACAATCCAAATCCCTCTAGCTTCATTAATACAGAAGTCCAAGCTCTGTGGATTTTGTTGCTCTTTCTAAGGCGGTCCTTCCAGTTAAAACCAACTATGTCACCTGCATCAACTGGATAAATAAATTCTCTATACTCCTTTTTTAGATAATGCTCCTGGATAATAAAATTTAAGATCTTTTGTGGTTGTTCATTCAAAAATCTCTCTATATCTTCTTTATTTTCGTCAATTAGGTTAGTTACCGCCAGTTCACCAATTTTTAATCCCTTTTCCGTAGTGCAATAGAGATGATTAGAGTAATATTTACCCTCCTCAATGTAGTTGTGCTTCAACAACAATGCAATGAGTTTAGTATCAAATTTATAGCAATCCTGCTGTAATATACCATATCCATTCCCAACATTTTGCCCGATATAAATATCCCTTATGATTTCGATGCATTGAGATATCTCATCATCGTTCAAATCTTCTTCCTTCAATTCTTCTTTAAGATCTGCCAAATTGGAATCATCCATAATATCAAAATGTTGTGCGGTACTTAAATATATGACTTTCGAAATATATAACCCAGAATGAACAAGGGGCCGTCACGCGAAAATGCTTTTTTAGTGCGGTAACATTTCCACACTCGTTTCTCGCAACTTCTTGTTGAGTAGAGTTCATATCCCACATCACCCTAGTGTCATCACTGCATGTTACCCGACTGGATGCAATGTTCAGTTCTGAGGTGGTGGCACCTTTCCTCAGGTTGAATTTCCACCAACTGGATAATACGAATTTTGCTCGGCACACACATGTAGCTTCGGTTTCGGGTTCAGCGTTTTTCCGGTAAGCGGTTGGCGACTGAAAGAAGTTCGCCGATAAGCTAATTTGTGCTGAACGAAGCGAGCTATATAGCTCATGATAAGTGGGTGCGACGGAGTAACAAAACTAATTTCATATATTTTTTAAAAATCAATAAAACGAATGCTCTTTTTTGTTCAAAAATCGCTATTTGATTTCATATAATTCACCAACCGTGATTTTCCACTCTATTCATGCCCAAAGTAGTTACATTTCCCCAAATCTCAAAATTCTAACTCAAACTCATCTTCAACTTCTTCTTTTAACGCACCCTCATGGATTGTCCGTTTGATTCTTTTCATCGTAATTCGGTTTAAGTTGTATCTCTTGCTTACATACCTTTTTTCTTTTGATTTTTCCTTGAGATAATTATAAAGCTGCAATGTAACCCAGCCATAAGCTACAATATCCATCACTTCTCTAATCCCTGTCAATAATATGGTGATATCAACACAATCCTCAGTTGAAATAGACTCTATTACTATCGGCAATCTCTTTGGTATCTTTTTATTGGGGATAATGTCCCTATCCTCCCATTGTAGTCGAAATTCTATAACTCCTCGATTAATTATAGAGAATATCCAGTTCAGATCACTACTTTTCAAAAACTTGTAGTCAATATGAATTCCGATACTATATCCAACTTGATCAATATCTCGTATCAACTCTTTCATGTTTCCACCTCTTTATTTGACAGGAATATATGGAGCTTGCACTTACATAAAGTTTACTGGATTCAAATATGCACATAAATATCCATGATTTTAGCAACAATGAACAAAAAACACTCAATTGGAATTGCATTTGTGATTCTATTTCAAAGAATAGCGAATATCGCGGTATCTCCCAATATTACTGCTCTGTAAATTTCAGAAATTATCACAGCAATTATTATTCCGGTCCCAGTAAGACCAAGATAATCCTCAATGACACCATAATGAAAAATCTGTTTCCAAAAATTGCGTATAGTCTTTATTTTGGATTTTGAACTGTGCTTGGCTGCTTTATTGACTAACCATGTTTTTGTGAAAATTTTATCAAGAGAGATTAAAAGAATACCACCCAGCATTGCAACCTCAGAATAATTTTGAGAAATCATAATTAAAACAAAAGTGAAAACTATTATCAACAACAAAATAAGAATCCGCGGACGCACATTGTTTGGGTCATGTGTATCACCCATCCCTCCTTTAATTCTCATTTTTTATTTCCTCCAAGAACGCTATTTCCCAGCATTAATTTTTTCCATTTTTCATCCTTAAGATTGCGCATAACTTCGGTATATCCGACATCAATGTCGTATATCCCTCCTTGTCGCAATCATAGCATAGGATATATATAAACATTTCTATACGCGAAATAATTATTAATTATTATCGAGTAGATCTCATATACCACATCTCCTTGGCTTCATCACAGCCTGTTACCAGCCAGACTGGATGTAAGGTTCAGTTCAGAAGGTTGGATTTTCACCAACTGGATAGATAGTATGAACTTTGCTCGGCATACTCATATTTGCTTTGGTTTTCAGCTTTATCGCTTTTTCAGGTGAAAGTAGGGGAGAATAAAACGTTAAATCAAAGGTGATAGCATGGCTAAGAAGAAGGAGTTAATGGTTGGGAAACTATCTTAAGCTTAGTTTTAAGGATATATGGGTATGAAAAGGTAAGAACTAACCTCTTATATTATCTTAAATCTCCGGGTCTATACCTATGCTTTTTAGTTTACAAAAAAGTTTGGCAAGAATATCATCAATCGTTTTAATATCTTGTTTCTTAAATGAAGAGAGTTTTTTATAATTTTCTTTCTTGTCATACAGTGATTTCTTATAATCCTGCCAAGTAAGAGGAATCGGATATCTCCCCCATATAACCGCAAAAATTGACAATCTCTTTAACAGGTCTTTCTCAGTTTTTGTGAAGCTTTCTAAAATATTAGCATCTTTGAATAATTCTATCAGATTATGTTTTTGTATTTTTCCGTTGAGTTTTCCATTATTGACATGGGTATCAGGTTCTTCATGTATAAGGATGCACTTGATTAGGTTCTCAAAGGCAAATGAATTTAGCATCATGTAGGTGTTAATATAATGGTATATTGGCAAGTCATCATTATCCTCGATTAAGAGTTTTTTTGCGGCGGATAGTAAACCCGTTGCCTTATTAAGCTAGCTGGAAAGGGTCATTACATAGCTTACCGAAAAGGCTCAATACATAGGTTACTCCTATTTGTCAAGTTAGGTTCATTACATCGCGTACCATTTTAGGATTTCAGAGTATCGTCTTTAAGAGGTTTGACCTCTTCACTTAGCTCGTATTCAAATTTTTTTATCAATGCAGCAGTATCCTGGTCTTTTGCTCGGTAAAATATCCCTATCGTCTGTTTTCTCAAGCAGATAGTAGCCCAAACGTATTCGCTGATGAACTCCTCACCAACTTTAAAGGCTTCATTCAGGACATTGATCCTCCCTTCATTATCAACCTTTCTGATGAAGTGTATCTTCCCATCAGTAAGTGGCTGTTTTCCCAAATCGATTTTTATGGTATCTTTCAGCATTTTAGCAGTTTTAAACTCTGTTAATTCTTCATTTTTCTTCTTCCATGCACTAAGAGCGTTATATTGCTCAACAAAATGCGTTGATTTAACACGCATGTCTTCCAGACTTGTGAATGTTTCTTTAGCCCAGAACTTCTCCTCAAACCATCCATTGAAGTTCTCGATGCTCCCGTTCATCCAGGGGGTCTTAGGATTAATGAAAACCACTTCAACACCTGCGTATAAGCAGGATCTTATAAAACGGCTGAATCTACGCGGGTATTTAAAGTCCCCGATGAAGTACATCCCGTTATCGACCTGTAAATATCTAGGAATTGGATTATTACGCCAATACTGGATAAGAAAGCCGATTATATTATCCATGCTTTTGGTATCGTACTGCTCAATGTGAACGCGATTGCAGACCACATCGATGAGATTAAGGGAAGAAACGGCACCATATCCTTTAATAAATCTTGGACCAACGAAGTCCATCTGGTGCATTTCGTCGATCTGTGTAGGATTTAAAATCGTGTATCTTTTTTTGGATTTTACTCGTTTATAGCGCTCCCGCTTATTCACTTTCAGACCATGCTTCTTCACAATCCGCTTTATCGTTGATACAGAGGGTATCTCATCCTTCGAAAAACTGAGCTTCTCCATTCTATATTGAATTGCATCAGCACCTACGCCGAGATATTTTGATTCATGCTCGTTACCCTCCATTAGCGCTTTTCTGATGTTTACAATCGTGCTTTCGATCTCAGTGCCTGTTTTTCTTCCATGGTTTTTAGGTGCCTTTGACTGGGATTTGTACCACTTTTCCTCCCCAGTTTCGAACCTACTCACCCATGTAAATAGCCATGTCTTTGACCTACCTACGTCTCTACAAATATTCGCCGGCTTATCGCCCTTAATATACCGATTTATGGCATCAATCCTCTCTTGTTCCTCAACATCCATAACGCATCACTAAGGATGCTTTAATGGAGTCTATATCAAAAAGAGTTCGCGATGTATTGAGCCTTTATTTGTCAAATGAAATGGTTCACGATGTATTGAGCCTTTACAGCTAGCTATATGGATTCTTGACTATGTCTTCGTACATATTAATCCATTCATCTTCGGTAATTTTACTCAAATCCCTTTCTTTTAAACGGATGTCTTTTAACTTAATGTTGATTTTGACCATATACACACTCCTATATTCTTGTAAGAGGCGGGATTTCTGGATTTCAACAGCGAGAAACTAAGTTGGAGTTTGGTGCAATAGCAGGTTTGTTATCCAGCCGCACTCTCATCATTCCTGTTTTCGTTGCTATCTTTTGAAAGTGAAGATTCAACGATTTTAATCTCCTCATCAGTGAGTCCATAAAGCTTGTAAACGATCTGGTTAATGAGCTTATCTGTGGCTCCGATTTTGTTTCTTAGCGGAGATAGTACTACTTTACTCTTCTCAAATTCTTTCTTCAGATTGTCTCGAAATTCCCAGTTTGACACAGTGATAGATATTTTCTTCTTATTCTTCTTAAGGATTTTTAGTAGTTCATCGAATTCGAGTTCGTAATATGCTTTTAATTTTGTGCGGTTGGTCAGTTTGTCTATTTCTGTCTTTATTTCTCTTTCTAACCACTCCAAAAATCCTTTTGTCTCTTCCTTCTTCTCTTTATTCATCCCGATCATCCGTTCAGCCAAAAATGCTAAAAGATCATGGATGACATCGGATTTTTCTTTTTCAGTGATGAAGTTACCATCTTCATCTTTTGGGAGACATTCTTCAACAATTTTAAGGATTTTATCGGACTCATTGTCGCGGTATTTGGATTTTAAGGATTCAAGAATAGTGGTTCGTTCTTCGAGCGGGGTCGTAAAAGATATTCGTCTGAGAGGAAGTGCTTCAATTTCATATCCATTTACATGGTTGTTCGTACTTGTTAGTCTAAAACGGAACTCTAGTAAATTCGAATTAAGTATCGCAAGTAAGAAAAATTTCTCTTCGTCTTCGGGGATCAAATAACTAATACTGTCAAACAAATGCTTTTTAGGCGGAATAATAGTAGATATTATTCTACGATAGTTATCTAATGCAGCATTTCTCTGGTATCCAATCCTCCAAGAATCCACATGAGCCTTCCTAGATTTATCAGATACTTCAGTATAATACTTATCAATATTTAAATACCATTTCTCTCCTTGTTTTGGAATATTAAGCAGTTCATATCTTTGCACAATACCACCTCTAAGAATTTCGGGTCCAATCGGTTCCTTTATTAGAAACTGTTTCATTGATGTTTCATTAATCTCTCCTTGATACGAATGATATTGATCACCAATTCTTTTTACCCATGATGAGAGGAATATTCTTTCACATAATATACATTCTTCCGCATTCATTAGTGGAATTGAAAATGAGTGTGCATCAAGTGATTTAATTTTGTTTTGGTCCAATTTATAACATTTTGACACTTCTTTAAATAATCGGCCAGGATGTGTGGTAACAGTCACATTCCGAGTTGGTTTATCTTTTGTAACTACAACTATTGCGGTAGGCAATTTTGCCTCAAAGAATACCCTCTTATATGGGTCATCTTTTTGAGGAAAAGCCTCAATTTGCTCTATTTGAAAATTATTTAGCATCCATTTTCTAGTTCGAGTTGCTTGGTCATCACCTAAAATCGCCATTGGGATGATAAATGATAATCTCATTCCTTCTTTTGTAAGAGCTAATCCTTTGGCAATAAAGAGGCGATAGAGGTTTAGTTTCTTGTCTTTTGCCGGATAAAATTCAACTTTGGATTTGAAAAAAAGTTTCTCTTGCTCTACAGAATATCCTAATTCTTTTTCAGCAAGAACGTCATAAGGTGGGTTCCCCACTACACAATCCCATCCCTGATTCTCTTTAACCTCGCCCTCCTCAAAGAACACCTCTGGAAACTCAAGCTCCCAGTGGAAGAAGCTCTTTTCCTTGGCTATATCGATCGCACTCTTAAACCAATATCTTTGCTTAAATTCGTCCCATTCGTCATTTGAGGAGCTGATAGATTGTAGCATCTCTCTATATTCATCGGAAGGCACATCATTTTCAAAGTATATGCTGACGTAAACATCTGCTACTTCTTTGAATCTCTGTATCATCTTTATTATATTTTCATGTATTCTCTCCTTCTGCTTGATCCGTTCAATGGTATTCGATGGCATTTGCTCTATTTTAGCGAACTTGGATAGAACAGATTTCATGGTCTCTTTGAGTTCTCTGTCCCAGATTGTTTGCTGCACCCGCATTCTATTTTCCTCTTTCTTTTTGCTTCTTATTTTCGCATTTGGCAAAACGCCACCCACATCATCGATTTTTGCACCTATAAGAGAGTTACCACAGCGTAAATGGTGATCCAAGAAAGCGAGTGGTTCGTCCTTTGATATGGTATGTAACCAGAGAGATACCTTGGCAAGCTCTACTGCCAGTAGATTTAGATCCACGCCGTAGATGCAACGCTCCACAACCTGTCTTTTAGCCCACGTAATTTCATCTTCTTCTCCTCCGGTATCTACTTTTCCTTGTTTTTCCAATGCTTCTACAATTTCTCTAGCCAAGAAAGAGACGGCCTCAAGTAAAAAATGACCAGATCCCATCGCAGGATCCAAAATTTTGATTGAAAGCAGTTCTTCTATGAGATTTCCACCGTTCTTACCTACATCTCTCTTCATCGCTTCAACGAGAGGTCCAAGCGTATTCTCCACGATATATTTAACAATATAGTCTGGCGTGTAATAGGATCCTGTTGCCTTTCTCTCACCCTTATCGGTAACGAGATACAAATCACCTGCGTTAACAACCTTATTCTTGTCTATCTTCTTTCCGCTCTCTTTTGCCTTCTTTACTGACTGGTAACCCTTTTTTCCTTTTTCCTTTGTAATGATAAAGTCTTCTTCCGCTATCCTAAGCTTGCATTCCAACAATCCTTCATAGATAGAGCCGAGCTGTCGGATTCCAAGCGTTTGGTAGTCAATAAAGGCGTTATTTCTTCGTGTAAGAAGATTAATCGCCTCTGCAAGATACTTATCCCCAACCTTATTGTCTTTTAGAAATGGGTATTTATCCGGATCGAAGAGACGACCATTATATGGTGGTACAAATAGTTCATCTTTCTGTATCTTTCTTGCATTTAGAAGGTCAAAGAGGTATTCGAGATGTGCCCAATATACAGAGCTTCCTGAATGAAGACTAACCCCATTGTCGATTTTTTCAGCAATTTCTTTCTTCAAAAACTCTAAACTGATTGATTTATAGACCTCATTCTCAGTTGGAAGAAGGTCACGCGCTTCGGCATAGAGGATGAACAATATTCTATAAAGGAGTATCAGGGTGTTAGCATGAATTTTCTTAATGTCCTCCTCATACCAACTCAAATTATTATCTTGATACTTTAAAAAACCTTTTACAAGTAATTTTAGTGCATCATAAACATTTTTTTTTATATCCTCTTCCAATTCCTTTGCAAATCTTACGTTTTTCTCAAATATATCATCCAAGAAGCACTTGCCTTGACCATGGGGAACAAAAGCATCCCTCCTGAAAAGAAGATAGAAATATTTAAAATCATTGGTATCACCATGTTCAATTAAATTTACTAAATCAATCTCGTAATAACTATCCAAATTAAAGCTTGTTTCTTTACAATACAACCTCCAAAGTCTTCCATTTGTGAGAATTCCCCATCTCACATCAGATACTCGTAAATAGATATTTATCTGTGAACTTGGGCTTGGCTTTCCAATCTCTCTCTTGTCAAGATTCGTACCCCAGGGCTTTGCCTCGCCAATTCCAATTACGCTCCTAAAGTAATCTGTCTCTTTGTCTTCTTTGATTTCGTTTTTGTTCTCATCATTCGCAAAAAAGGCATAGTCGGGTCTACCGAAAGTCCCAGACACAGAGCGAATAGATGGTTGAACATCATATATATGCCCTAAAATTTTTAATATAGGTCTAATAAAATCTTCCTCAAGTTGCGACTCATTTAATCCACCCAACAACTTCTTTTTTTCGAGATATAACTTCTTGATCTCCTCAAAAGTTTTTCTGTCTTTATGCTCGTCTTTTTTCCAATTCGGGGCATGTATAAGGATATCTTTAAAATAATGCTGTGAGAAAAGGTTCTTAGTTTTAAAAGGAATAGCATGTGTAGCTAAAGTAGCCCTTTGAAACTCCACAAACTCCGTAAATTTATCCTTCGGAATAATAGAATAATTGCTATTTGTATGGCTCATATTAATTCCGATATCCCGAGTATGGATAAAAACCTTCTGATAAGTCGAATTTTTTAATCAAATTTTTCCAATTTTGTTAACATATACTTGTTAATTTATTAGCGAATATTTTAAAAAAATTTTAAAAGATATTGATTTACAAAATACCTTCGCTTTTCGCAACAGCCTTTAAAAGTAGCTAACCAAATGCGAAGATTTCAGATATGTGACGAGTGAGGAGTTGAAAAACTGGTATACGCATCACACTGACTTTAACCAGCCAGAAAGAGACATTGAGCTGAGAATTACATGATTATTATACGCCACCTTCCCGCAGCAACCTTACCAGGCACAGTTCCAATTAACGTGGTTGTAAAGTTATCGTGTGTTCTCTCTCTCACTTGAAAAATGGGTATCCCATTTCGCGAAATAGCTATTTATGGTACAAGCACCGAATTGCGTGGCATCCCAGCCCTTTTATTTCGAGTTTACATCGGATCGCTTTTTACTGTAAACTATTTAGTTCTATTTATCTTTCTGTATCTTCACCAGTGCACTTTTTGCAGCTTCTCGAACATATTTATAACGGTATAATAAACCTTGAATATAGAGAAGAATGAAAATAGTTGAGCGAATGTGGTACTATGAGAAAAGAAGCTGAACAATGGTGGATGCAAGCATTAAAAGAGTTGATCTTTCTTGGTAAGAAAGTCAACATCCCTGATGAGTATTACAACACGTTAAGAAGATTATCTCCAGATTTTGTGATTACGAGATACCCAACTGCTGCTCATGCGATTCCATATGAGTTATACGATGAAAAAATTGCAGAAGAACGATTAAAACTATCAAAAGAGGTGGTAGAATGGGTACGAGAGGAATTGAAGAAATAAATGCGTTTTTAAAGAGGGTTGATAAGAACTTTAAACCTGAGCGAGTTGTTCTATTTGGAAGCAGAGCGAGAGGGGATTATTTAAAGCACAGTGATTATGACATTATTGTTGTCAGTAGCTCATTTGAAGGCATCCATTTTCTCGATAGATTGACGATGCTATTTAATTTATGGGATTATGACTTTGATCTGGATATATTGGCATACACGCCAAAGGAGTTTGAAGCAAAGAAAAGAGAGATTGGAGTTGTGAACGAGGCTGTGAAAGAGGGGATAGAATTAACAGTAGTGTCCACCGACACGTTGCAGTAAGTTTTATATTATATCCCAACTAAACACAGGATATAAATAAATGAAAAATCGTTTACCTCAAATTCGGATTATAAACTCTGACGGCACTAATCCTCGATGTATACTCGATCCGGAGGAAGGCGGTATTCCCACCGCTATTTATGATGACCCTGTTTGGGATAATACAGGCACTAAAATAGCAGTCACTAAAGTAAGAACAAGTGACGACACATGGCAAATCGCTACCTTTTACTATGAAGAATAACTACGGTGATGAATGGCATTTTCGAGTCGAATTGGAAGAGATCCAGACAAAGGGTCCTAAACCCCACAAGCTAATTGTTGGACCTCCTCTAAAGGATCAAAAAATAAATTGAAATTATCATCACAGCGACTATTGCTATTACTATTACGAACATTCGTATCTGTGGAAATGGTGGTGTAGGCGTTGGTGTTGGTGTTGGTGTTGGTGTTGGCGTAGGTGCTGACGACGTCGGCGAAGGTGTTGGAATTAGCATAGGCGTTACTTCGGACGCTGATGCTGCCGCTACTTCTGCAAATAATGCGAATACAGTGAAATGACGTATCATCGTGCTCGCCGTGTGTGTTGTCACATTAACCGTTGTTTCGAGCTCCATCCATGTATCGTTCTCATACACCTTAATTACAAGCTCTGATTCGGTCGTTCCTTCTGGTATCTTCGCGGGATCATAGTTTATGCTAAATTCTACTGCCGGCTCAAATTTTACACCATTGGGTCTCAGGTCATATGCGGCTACCGCTCCTTCGAACGGCGGTGATAAAATGTTAATTGGGCTGGTTAATGGATTTCCTTGCGCATCCAGAACGGTTGTTCCTTTGGGAATCTTCAAGAACGCACTTTCATCACGCGAAGTTAAAGTAACAGTGTATCTTACAACGCCTTTTGAATCTATGGGAACATTAGGAACCGGACGTGCTTCGCCGCCACCACCACCGCTACTGCTGGCGGTGGCATCACTTTTTTCTTCCTTTGATGATGCTTTTTTAGTCTTCGTTGTCTGATTTACCCACGTTTCATTGACGTTTCCGGTTGTATCCGCGGTATGAGTTCCAATTTCGTAGCTTGTGTTCTCGATAAGTCCCGTGGCATTGTGATAGGTGCCGGAGGTGTTTGTTTCCCATTCGCCGTTCATATACACCATTGTGTGATTGAAATCCGCATCTATGGGGTTTGTCCACGTCCAGTTAATCCACGTGGTGCCCGTGTCGCTCTGTACATTAGAGATGCTTCCGGGTGGTGTTTCATCAGGTGCAGCTTCCGTCTTCGTTGTCTGATTTACCCACGTGCTATTGACGTTTCCGGTTGTATCCGCGGTACGAGTTCCAATTTCGTAGCTTGTGTTCTCGATAAGTCCAGTGGCATTGTGATAGGTGCCGGAGGTGTTTGTTTCCCATTCGCCGTTCATACATACCATTGTGTGATTGAAATCCGCATCGGATGGATTTGTCCACGTCCAGTTAATCCACGTGGTGCCCGTATTGTTCTGTACATTATAGATGCTTGCAGGTGGTATCGTATCAGGTGCAACTTCCGTCTTCGTTGTTTGGTTCATCCACGTGGTATTGACGTTTCCGTTTGTATCCACCGTACGCGTTCCTATCTCATAGCTCGTGTCGAGACTAAGCCCTGTGGCATTGTAATACGCATCAGAAGTGTTTGTTTGCCATGTGCCGTTCAAATACACCAGCGTGTGACTGAAATCGTAATCTGTGGGATTAGTCCACGTCCAGTTAATCCACGTGGTGCCTGTGTTGTTCTGTAAATTATAGATGCTTGTGGGTGGTGTTTCATCAGGTGCAACTTCCGTCTTCGCTGTTTGGTTCATCCACGTGGTATTGACGTTTCCGTTTGTATCCACCGTATGCGTTCCGATTTCATAGCTCGTGTTAGCGATAAGTCCAGTGGCATTGTAATACGCATCAGAAGTGTTTGTTTGCCATGTGCCGTTCAAATACACCATTGTGTGACTGAAATCGGCATCTGTGGGATTTGTCCACGTCCAGTTGATCCATGTTGTTCCGGTTGTGCTTGTTAAGTTAGTGATATTTGGAGGCGGTGTTGTGTCAGGCACACGAACTGTTATTTCTTTGCTCGTTGAATTTTCCGTTCTATTATCATCTCTTACTGTTAAGTTCACTGTGTAGTTTCCTACTGAAGAATAAATGTGGGTTATTGTTTCTTCTTTTTTTGCGATGTTTCCAGCGCCAAAATTCCATTTATATTTCGTGATGTTTCCACCATCGGGATCATAAGAACCAGAAGCGTTGAAGGTTATTGTTTGATCGACAACGGGATTTTTTGGTGAATATGTAAAGGATGCAACAGGAGGTGTATTGGCGGATGTCATTCCTACGGAGACACAAATCAACAAAAGAGCAACAACACTTAACAACGTTCCATTTTTTGTATTCATTTTCCCTCTCCGTGATTTCTGTTTTTATATAGATAGAAACCTCGAATTAAGTACGGAGCCTGTAAATAAGCACAGAGCATGTAACCCCTGCTATAATACGACATTTAACCTACTGTACTAAAAGCTTTTCGGTTTTTTCTCAATTTCTTAATCCATCAGTTTAAAACCAGAAAAACTGGAGGAGATTTATATTGAATCTCGTCGTTATTGATAGTTATTTAAGTGATGAAAAAGAAAACAGTAATGTGCAGGTGCCTCTGAGGGCATTGGATGATTCTGCTGTCGTTGACAACGTGGTTTTCACTACGGACTCACATACGGTGAGACCTCTATTTTTCCCTGGTGGGGATATCGGGACACTGGCAATCGCAGGCACAGTCAACGACATAGCGGTTATGGGTGCAGAACCGCTTTGCTTATCCGCGGCATTTGTAATAGAGGAGGGGTTTCCGTTCAACGATTTGGAACGGATTTTAGATAGTATGAGGAAGACTTGTGAAGAAGCGGAGGTTCCAGCAGTCACTGGCGATACGAAGGTCGTTGAGAGCGGTGCAGTGGAGAAAATAGTGGTGAATACGTCAGCAATGGGAAAGCGAACGGAGGCTCTGGAAAAGAATATGAAGGAAGTGAGAAAACACCGGGAATTGGATGGGAATTGGTTACAGGACTCTAATCTCAGGGATGGTGATAAAATAATCGTTTCTGGTTACATCGGTGACCACGGTGTAGCCTTGCTCTCGTTCAGGGAAGGATTCGGGTTTGATACAGAATTAAAATCCGATATAACACCATTATACAGGCTGATTCATGAAGTATTAGAGGTTGGTGGCGCGGTAGCGATGAAAGACCCTACGAGAGGTGGACTGGCAAATTCACTCAACGAATTCAGTGAGAAATCGAAAGTTGGCATCCTGATAGAAGAGGAAAGAATTCCCGTAAGAGAATCGGTTAGAAATGCTTGCGAGATGTTAGGGATAGACCCTTTGGAAGTAGGAAATGAAGGAAAGGTGGTTATGGGCGTGGTGAAAGAAAAAGCAGAAGATGTGCTTGACGCGCTGAGGGGAACAGAAAAGGGAAAAGATGCGGAGATCATTGGTTCTGTGACGGAAGAGCTAAAAGGAGTGGTGATGAAGACACGGGTTGGCGGCATGAGGATTGTGGAGGCTCCAATAGACGACCCGGTGCCGAGGATATGTTAACTGCGTAATTGCAAAGTGCAAAGTGCAAAATGCAAATCGAAAAATGTAAAATGAAGAAGGATATTACATAAAATTCCATAATTTATGTCTTCAGATCAAATCCCGAACTTTTCAAAACAATTTCCTTCATTTTCACTGCAAAATCGCTTTCTAATAATTTTTTTACATCGCCTATCGAATCCTCAATTTTTATATCGAACCCTACCTCACCCAAAATAGGCACGTCGAATTCTTTTAAATCGTGTTTAACCAACTTCGAATCCCCCCCCTTTTCATATTCTCGTCCATCTTATTACATCCATCATCGCGTCTCCTACGCCGGGTGGCATATCAACAATCAGAAAATCCAATGCCCCCCATCTCGTAACCACGAGCAATTCCAGCATCGCATTCGAAATATCAATACCTCTGAGCGGAGCGGGATTATCACCCGTGAAATAAACAATGCTCATAAATTTTACGTGGTGAACCTCAGACGGAACGATTCCTTTCTCTTCCTCTGGATACAGACCTTCTATTCCCAATATCACGTGCGTAGATGGTGCAGATAAATCCAAATCCAACAGCCCAACCTCGTAACCCAACCTCGACAAAGTCAATGCGAGCACAGAAGCGGTTAAACTCTTACCAATCCCTCCTTTTCCACCAGATACTGCAATTAATTTCTTTATTCCATCCAATCTTTTGTCAATAATGTTTAATCTCGGATCCATCGCCATCTCCATCACGATTTAAGGTTTTTCTCTCTTTATTCAGTGATCCTCTTTACATTCAATCTGTCAAAATCATGATCAAAGGAATACACCTCATTTATCCCATTCTTCTTCATAATTACATAGGCGATGGCATCGCTCAAACCGACCTTTGTATCCTTTGCCACCTCCAGAGCACTAACGCAATCCCTTTTCACAACATCGTGTACCCCCATGTTTCTTGCTGTAAGTAGGAATGATTCAATCAATAAAGCATCGTCTACGTGCATATAACGCTCTAATAAATTTGCTATTTCGGCAACGTGAACAGTAGAAATTGCCACTTTTTCGCCTTCGTTTATTCTCTTTACGATATTCTTAGCTGCTTCTTTTATCTTGATTTCGTGCTCTCGCAGTTCTCTTCTCGGCTTTATGAAGGCATGAACAAATACGCTTGCGTCAACGAATTTCATATAGCTCCCTTTTTACCGACTTCCAATCTGATAAATCCGACTTTATATCAGCCTCAACCGAATCGAAGTACTTTGTCAGGTCAATCTTCTCATAAGGCACTATTTCTATTATCTCGCCTTTAAGGCGCATCATGACCTCTCCGCCTCTAAGGTACATCTCCCTCCATTCTTTTGGTAACGTCAATTTTCCCTCTTTATCCACTTCTTTTTTTATTTCTATTTGATTTTGCATGGTAGTAGATTGTTTAAGGTAATATTTTAATTGTATTGTATTGTATATAAAATAAATAAATAAATATTTGCGGGGAACTTGACTGTGAAGTTGAAACGCTCGGATTGCTCATCAATGGTGTAAGAATGGGGATTTGGGATTTTTCCCTTCTTTATTAATCTCATTTATTTGCCTGTACCTATCCCTTTTATATGATCTATCAAAACTCCTCTTCCCCGGGCCATCTCAAAGTCAGGGCTCTTACAGGATGGGCATCTGATATAAACGTGGGCGACCTCAGGTGCGAAGTGTATCGCTTCATACTCCCCCTCACCTAACCCCGTCTCACTAAAAGCCCATTCGTTTCCACAAACACGGCATTTAAAAATAGCTCTTTCTCTATCCTTTTCTATCTTCATATTTGTTAACAACGATGCATCTTGAACTTTTGCAATTTCGTTCAACGCAAATTCAAATATCTCGCTGTCCATTTGCTGTAATTCTCCTATTTTTATCTTAATTTTTGTAACCTCTTCCAGCCCTTCTTTTTTCGATTCCGCTATTACCGTTGCGATTACCGCTTCCGCCAATGACCATTCGTGCATGCTTCTTTGTCTCTTTTGATTTTATGTATTTGTTTGCCCCCTTTAAGCATAACCACAGCCATGCTGTTTTTCACCTTTCATAGGCCACTTCAATTTGTTATTGATCATTTCTTTCATTTTAACAATACCAGGGTATTGTGGATTTGGGTCTTCTGGGTCCCAAACACCATCATGGTCAGTATCAACATCAAACGGATTAGTATGTGCTTCACGCTCTTGGATATCAGTCCAACCATCAAAGTCAGAATCTTTTTGTATCGTCTTTTCAGGCGCTTCACCAGAATAATTAATATATCCTGCGAGTGCAATACCAATAAAAATGCATAGGATACCAGCAACGGCTATTTCTATTTTCTTCATGATTGTCCCTTCTCCTTAGAAGAAATGTATTTGCATAGCTATATATCCCACCTTTTTAAAATTTTTCGGCGTTTAATATAATAGATGCATAATATCAAGCATTTAGGTGTAGAGCAGATGATAATACTTCTTTACGGATCTGGTTTGATAAACGGTAATACTTATAGTAAAATGATGGAAATTAAGAAAAAAAGAAATAAACTTGTTCACGATTCATGGACACAACAAATAGAACTGGATCCACAAGATGCAGAAAAGCTCATTAAAAAGGCAATTGAATGTCTCGAAATTCTTACCGCTACATAAAAAGGAGAATAGAGGTTCCTTTGCCAAGTTATATTTATATGATGAATACAGGATATTGTCGGTGATAAGGGAGGAAAGAATTAAGGGGGATGATCCTTTTTTATATATGGACTGAAAGGCGTGAAGGTAATGAAGAAGAAGTCTCTGAGAAGCATGATAGGTATATCTATAAATGAAAGTGTTCATTGACACGAGTGCGTTTTATATTTTGCAAGTATAGGGACAAGGAACTCAGCTTCACGGATTGCACGAGTTTTGCTCTTATGGAAAAGTTTGGGATAAAAAATGTATTTGCCTTTGACGAGGATTTTGTGAGGATGGGATACATGGTGCTATAAAAATAGCATTTTGCATCTTTAAATTTGCACTTTTCATTTTTATCTCTCACCATACCTGAACGTTATATTACAACTACCCTCCCTTGAGACCATGCAGGCTCCAACGGGATGCTGAGGCGTGCAAACCTTACCGAACAAGGGGCATTCATCTGGATAAACAAGCCCTCTCAGGATTTTTCCGCATCTACACCCCTCTGGCTCTTTATAATCAATATCCACGGTGCTTAACTCATCCTCGTATCGTTTCCTCGCATCATATTCCTCGAATTCTCCTCTTAATTTAAGTCCACTGTCGGATATAGCAGGAAAACCTCTCCAACTACATTCAGTAGGTTCAAAAACTTCTCCCAGTGTATGCTGTGCTTTCTCATTTCCCTCTGGCTTCACAACCCTTTTATATTCATTCTCTACCCTCGTCTCACCGCGGATTATCTGCATTGCAAGCATGTAAACACCGATTAGCACATCCAGTGGTTCGAAACCTGCAATAACCTGCGGGATTTTATATCGCTTTGATATAAATTCATAAGCCCTTTCTCCTATTATTGTTGATACGTGACCCGGATTTATGAACCCGTCTATTTTCATCTCGCCCATTTTTATCAATGCTTCCATCGCCGGCGGGATTAGCCTGTGAGCACTCAGTATAGAAAAATTTTTGGGACGAGTTAAAATTACAGATGCAGTCGTTGGTGCTGTTGTTTCAAACCCGATGGAAAAGAAGACTACTTCCTTATTTGTTTTTTCCGCTATGGAAATGCAGTCGGTTATGCTGTAAACCATCCTTACGTCAAACCCTTCTGCCCTTACGTCTGCCAATGAGAGTCTTTCGCCTGGAACCCTGAACATGTCACCAAACGTAGCAACCACTTTTCCCTTCCGCGCTAAAATAATCGCTTCTTCTATTTCCTTTGCGGTTGTCACACAAACCGGACACCCCGGTCCTGGTCTCACCTCTATCCCCGCCTCTTTTAACATCGAATTCAACCCGAACTTTACCAACGTATCTTGATGCGTGCCGCAAACATGCATTAATCGCAAATTGAGATTCAAGTCTTTCAATTTTTCCAGTCTTTCTTTTGCTAACACCTCGTTTCGGTATCTGAACATCATTCAAGCAGCTCCCTCCACAACTCAAGCGTCTCTTTCGCCTCGTGCTCATCCATTATCTCAATCGCAAAACCTGCGTGAACAATTACGTAATCGTCTATTTTAGCATCTACCAGTGATATATCACTCTCACGAGAAACGCCGCCGAAATCAGCTTTTGCCTTTGCTCTTGTGCCTTCTTTGCCTTTGCTGATTTCCACCACTTTCGCGGGTATTGCTAAACACATCTTATCCTAACCTTTATTCCCGTTTCTTAAATGCCCCACGATAACATTTTGCCCGATAGAAATCCCTTCATCACCATTCGGTATCTTATCGTGAGTTAAAAACCTTAATCCCTTTTCTTTTACTAACGCTTCCGCCATTCTAACAATTGGCACGTCATACGAGACACCACCCGTTATCCCGATACAGGATATATCATTACTAACACAAGCATCCGCTGCAATCTCCACCATTTCCTTAACCAATGCAAAAACAAAAGAATATGCGAGGTCTGCTTTCTTTTTTTCCGTGCTTACATCCCCATAATCTGCCAATTGGTCAAACAACGGCAATGTCCTGACAATTTCACGATTTTTGTTTTCAATGTTCGTATTGAATTCGTAATTTAGCTCTCTGCGTGTCAAATATTTCTCCAGTTTCATTGCCGGCTCACCATCATAAGTCATCCTTTCACAGATGCCCAGATAGCGTGACAATGCATCTAATACCCTGCCGAAGCTGCTTGTTTTCGGTGCTTTCTTCATCAGCTTTTCCATAACTTCCGCTTCCTTTTCATCCACAAAATATGTCGTAACTGTATCTCTACCTAAAGTCGAGAAAATTGCAAATACTATCCTTCGTGTGTCTTTTATTGCCGCATCGCCACCAATTAGCGGTATTTCCTCCAATGACCCCACACGTTCAAAAGAATAGTAACTCGAATGCAGGATTTCCCCGCCCCATGCTTTCCCATCTGTTCCATAACCTGTGCCGTCCAGAGTCAAAGCAACTGCTTCAGCCACTCCCGCATCGAGCATCAATGAAGCAGCGTGAGCCCAATGATGCTGCACCTCCATCAAATCAACTGAAAATTCTTCCGACAATTTTTTACCATACCTCCTTGTCGAGTATCGTGGATGCATATCTACCCCGATGGCATCAATATTATCCATACTTAAACCTAACAGCTCCATCAGTTGCTCTTTGCTTGATTCTAAAAATTCTAACGTTGGATAGTGAGATGTATTCCCGATGTATTGACTCGGATAAAGATTACCATCCTTTGAAATGCCGAATGAAACATTCTCTCCCGCACCTAAGGACAGAATCTTGTCTCTATACGGAATTTTTATATTCAGCGAGGCATTCTCGGCACGTCTAAAAAATATCTTTATTTCTGTGCCGTTTCCAACAATTCCACGATCACCGCGTCCTCCAACAGGAGAAATCCTTTTGTGAGTTTCACAACGCCTTTATAGAAATCCGATAGCTCACATTCGTATAACTCATCGCAGAAATCCGGCACCCACCTCAATAAATGGTCGTTCAGAAAATCTCGTTGCAGGTTTAAGCATTCCACAAACCTTTCCTTTTCTAAAGAAGCCGACAATTCCTCCTCGCATAGATGGTGCATAAACTTGAGTTCAAATGCGATATGGTCTTCTGGTTCTGCATAATCGCGTGATTTAACGACACCCGCTTTCCTGCAATCCCGCTTCACCTTTAACAGCGATTCCCCCATCAACTTACCATCCACCCACCACGACTCGTATGGCTGCACCGGAAGTCTATGAGGACCGATGAAGAGGCGCGTGTACTCATCTACCAGGTCTTCATGCAATTCATCAATGATTTTGCCTTTGCGCTTCTCCATGAACTCTTTTAATATACGAAATCCCGCGGATAGCTCTTCGTCTAACGTTAAGCGAGGGAAATAGAACCTTCCGTTCACCAACGTATCTACAAACTCTCTCGCCGGCTCCTCAACATACATTCGATACAAAAATGCGTAGAAGTTTCTTCTTGTCTCAAGTGCTTCTTTGAGTTCTGTCATCTTTAGCAAATCTTTACTTCATAATTAATTAACATTACTACACATGCCTATTTAAATGTAATCACCTTCTCAACCGCTTTTGTGGCTCTGCAGTCTTCGCAATATATGAGCAGTTCTAATTGCTCCTCTATGCTGAGTTCTCCTTTTCCTTCTCTTACCTTTAATAGCTCAGATATCCGCTCAAACGCCGCCCGACTCATAAACAATTTCCCACATCCCGCACATGCAATGAGCTCAGATTCAACCACTTTTCTTCCTTCCTTCTCAACCAGCCTCGAAAAATCAAGCTCCCGCTTCAAATCAATCGCTTCTTCCGGGCATGCTCGCTCGCACAAGCCACATGCAATACAGCGCCCATATACAAAATTGATTTTATTCTCTGCCTTGCTCAATGCATTTGTCGGACACATATTCACGCAAGCATTGCACATCGTGCATTTAGAAGCGTCAATAAGCACATCTGCGAATGGAAATTGCGTGTTCACCTCTATTAAAGTCGGATGCACTTTTGTTCTCGAGGCAAAGCTTTGTATCAGGTCCAATAAGACTTCCCTTTTTGGCTCATCAAAATCAATCTCCCCCACGGTTTTCACGTTTTTAAGCGGAGATGGGCTTAGCTTCTCTACAAAATCAGCGCTTATCTTGGCGTAGTTATCCAGGAGCTGACCATCGCTTATCAAGAGCACCCTTTCTCCGGAAGCGAAATCGAATGCTGATAAGGTCATATTTGCGAATTTTATCGTTTCACGGTGGCAGTTTTCACCGCCCAATATAATAACGCCATCAGCTCCAAACGCAAACGCACTGAGTATATGTGTTTCGGAGAGCAAACCAATACGAGGCACGAAGAGGGGTAGCAACGCAGGATATTTTATTTTTTTCCTCCCAACGGCATTTAAAGTTTCAACATGTTCTGGACCGACAACTAAAAGGATTTTTTTAGCTAAATCGCTCGATAATAGGTTTTCTATTTGAGAATACATTAAATAGTTTGGATATTCTTGTAACTGCGGAACGGATAAAGGGCATAGCGAAGTGCATATCCCACATCCTTGACATCTCACATCGCTGAACGCTATTTCTTCCCCATCCCTCCTTATCGCCTCGTAGGGACAGGGTAAACAGAACTCACACCCAATTAATCCACTCCTTCCACTTGCACATCTTCCCGAATCCAGCTCCAAAAACTTATTCTTCTCTATTTCACCTAAATTCGATACGAGTTCAATCGCTTTGCCCAGTGCATCTTCGTCATCCGCCGCCTCCGTATAAATCCCGAATTGTGTTCCCCACTTCCATTCCTTGCCCTTATCTTTGGTTACCACTAAAATCTGCCCTGCATGAATGACCTCGCAATTATGGAACTCAATGGCACCCGTTGGACATACCTCAATACAGTCGCCGCATTCATCACACCCCTCTTCAATTGTGTACACCGCATCATATCGTATCGCATTCTTCGGACACGCATCAGCGCAAAGACCACAGGATATGCACCTCTCTACGTTTATATTCCTCTCTATTTCCACCTCAAATTCGCCGATATTTCCCCTTAAGCCTTTAACTTCACCAACGTGTATCACAATGTCATCACACCGTTCTTGCACGTTCTTTGTCAAGAGATGCACGTGAGCCAGATTAGAAAGACTTTTTGCAACTTCTATTGCTCCTCCATCCCCTATCACCAACACGTCGTATCCAACGTCCACTGCGATTTTTTTAGGTTCAGGAATTGAGCTTTTTATCGCAACATAACGGATAGCAGCTTTTAGCATGCTTTTCGCCTTTTCTGTCGCTTCTTTTCTTTCATGCACCCAGCCACAGTGTTCGCGGACGTTTAAGAAGAAAGTATCACAGCCAAATCCCGACGTCACGCGTTCAAAGATGCCTTTTTTTTCTGTACACCCAACTATTATTACGCCATCAAGCTCCAATCTTCTGATGTCGTCTATGATATAATCTAACCCATCCTGGCACAGTTTGTCATGGAGTTCAACGACCTCAACTTCTTTCTCTTTCCCCAAGCCCTTTTTGACGTTTTTAAAATCTATATTTATGGTATTGTTGCAAGTGCAAAGGAAGATGCCCAGTCGCATGAATGCTACTTTTCTATTGATGCAATAAATAACTTTGTATTGTTTTTTTTATTTCAAGTTTATATTTTCAAAATAGAGAGGTATTTTATAAAGAGATTTTATATATTGAATGGAAATGAAAGAAGGGATACTTCAAGAGGAAGTGTTGTATTTCAACCGCAAGTTATCCGAGGTTATTGAGCAAAAGATGCGGGGATGCTCAAATAAAATCCTATACGATGCGCTAAACTATATACGGGATACGGGTGGAAAGCGACTTCGCCCTATCATCTGCCTTCTATCGGCGGAGGCGGTTGGTGGCTCCAGGGACAAGGCTTTATTCCCCGCCGTAGCTATTGAACTCCTCCATAATGCTTCTCTGGTTCATGATGATATTATAGATGAGAATTACATACGCAGGAAAAACCCTTCCAACCCCGCAAGGTATGGCGAAAAAAAGGCGATAGTCATAGGGGATTTTTTGTTTGGGCTTTCTTGCGAGATGCTGGCGAGATGCGGAGTGCCGGAAGTCGTGGGTTTGGTTTCGAGTGCTGTTTCCGACATTGCTATGGGGCAGTACCTGGAGTTCACGGTAAGGTTACGGAACTTACAAGAGGTGACAGAGCAATCTTACATGGAAGTAGCAGCGCTGAAAACTGCTTCTATATTTATGGCGAGCACAGCTTCAGGTGCCATACTTGGTTGTGGAAGCGAATCAGAAATAGAGAATCTTCGCAATTATGGTAAAAATTTGGGCTTGGCATTCCAGATTCAGGATGATGTTTTAGATATCTGCGGTGACCCTGCGAAAACAGGAAAGCCCGTGGGGTTGGACATCAAAAATGGTGAAAGAACCATTCTTCTCATTCATGCATTAAATCATTTACATTCGTCGGAAAAAGAGTATTTAATAGAGATTCTCTCAAGGGAAAGTATTGGCAGTTCTGATATTGACCGGGTCAGGGGAATTTTCATAAATTCCGGCTCGATTAACTATGCAATCCAGCTATCTAACGACCTCGTGAGGGGTGCGAAAAAATGTATTGAGGGACTCGAAGATTCTAAAGCAAGGGGGAAACTAAAATTCATTGCGGATTTTGCCGCAGAGCGAATAGAAAATCAAACTTTGGCTGCTTTTATACAGCAATGAATAACTTTGGAAGACCAAAAGTAGTCTATGTCAGTAAAGCAAAAAGGAGCCCATGCGGAGAGGGGAAGAGAAAGATATGACTATGACGTAATAGCCATAGGCGACGTGTTCTATGATATAGCCACGCTGCCAGTCCGGGATTATCCGGAGCGCGACAAGCAGATAGGCTGTGAATTTATGCTCAGCATAGGAGGACAGGCGGGGAACTGCGCCGCCGCATGTGCTTCCCTGGAATTGAAAACTGCTCTCATTTGCAAAACAGGAAACGATATGCTTTCGAGATGGATAACGTCAGAGTTGCAAAAATCTTGTGTCCGCTGCTTCGCCACGACCTCCGAAAAAGAAGAGCTTCAGCATCCGGGGATAACGGTAAGCATATCCTTTGAAGACGGCAGCAGGTCTATGCTGTCCGATAGGGGAGCGAATTTGGACTTGAAGGAAGAAGATATAGACTTTGAACTTCTGAGGAAAACAAGATTCTTGATGCGTGCCGGTCACTGGAACACAGCAGGTCTTTTTACATCAAACAAAAAAACACTCAGTTTTGCTAAATCCGCAGGTGTATATACCGGCGTAGATATCGGATGGAGCGCTTACCTTGGCTGGACAGCATCAGCAAGACAAACCGTTTTTGATTTCCTTCCTTCTACTGATTTCCTTTTTGTTAACGAAGCGGAGATAAATGGGTTGAGGGGGGAGGGGAGAGAGGGGGGAAGAGAGTATGAATTATTAGAAAAAGGATGCAAAAACGTGATTGTTCATAGAGGTGCAAAGGGTTCATCGTGGATAACCAAAGATTTTGATATAAACTGTCCTGCGTTTAACGTGAAGCCGATAAGCCCAACAGGTGTGGGGGATGTGTTCAACGCAGGTTTTATATTCGCCTTCTTGAGAGGAATGGAAGCAGAAGCATGTCTTAGATTTGCTAATGCCTGTGCTGCAATGCATATAAGTAAAAGAAGATTGGGAAACGTATTTCCTACAATGAAGGAAGTGGAGGTGTTATATAGGCAATAGCCGGTAGGCAAATAGGCAATGGTGGGAGTCAGAAATGGAGAAAGAGAAATTGATACCAAGGGCATTTTTTGTCACTTCCGGTGTTGGCATGGACTTCGAGCAGGCTATCGCTTTTGACCTCGCTCTAAGGGATGCAGGCATAAGCGAATGCAATCTGGTAGAGGTTTCATCCATACTTCCTGCGAAAGCGGAGGAAATAGAGCGAAGCGCAGTGATGCTAACACCCGGAGAAATAACGTTCTGCGTGATGTCAAGAGCAGATGGTAACTCGGGCGAGGTTATTGGCGCTGGTATAGGATACGGCAGGATAGGGAGAGAAAATGAGAATGGATTCGGTATCATCTGCGAGCATCATGGGCATTATTCACGGGAATTTCTGGTGGCGAAGATAAGCGAGAAGTTATATAAGATGGCTGAGACGCGGATTCATGATATGAAAATAGAGGGAAAGAAGTTAGAAGTAAAATCAGTAGAGGTAGAAGTGGGTAAATTCGGCTCGGCAGTAGTAGCACTGGTGTTTGTATTTTGATTTGAGTGAAGGTTTAAATATCAATTAAGATATTTGACGTATAATTGTTTCTATTAACTGATAAGAGGTGAAGAGAGGAAGTGGACATAGAGGACTTACCAGGTGTTGGACCAGCAATAGCGGAGAAATTACGTGAAGCAGGTTTAAATTCGTTAGAAACGATAGCAGTGTCGTCTCCAGCGGAGTTGGTAGCAACCGCAGAGATAGGAGAAGCAACAGCAGCAAAGATAATAAATTCCGCGAGGGAAGCCGCGGACATTGGCGGATTTGAGACTGGTGATAAGATATTAGAAAGGAGACTGGGCGTAGGCAAGCTAACTACGGGTTCTAAATCTTTCGATGATTTATTTGGTGGTGGTCTTGAGACGCAAGCAATGACCGAGTTTTATGGTGAATTCGGCAGTGGGAAGACGCAAATAGCACACCAACTCGCAGTAAATGTTCAGTTACCATCGGAGAAGGGTGGCTTAAACGGGTCTGCCGTAATGGTGGATACTGAGAATACGTTTAGACCAGAGAGAATAAAGGATATGGCAGAAGGTGCAGAACTTGATTACGAAGACGTTCTTAAAAATATACACGTTGCGCGTGCATATAACTCAAATCACCAGATATTGCTGGTGGAGAAGGCGAAAGAGATGGCAGAGGACTTGAAGGGTACCGAAAAGCCGGTGCGGTTAATGATAATAGATTCGGCAACCGCGCATTTCAGAAGTGAATATGTAGGAAGGGGGACGCTGTCAGACAGGCAGCAAAAGATAAACAGGCATCTACACGACGCTCTTAGGTTTTCAGACCTCAATAATGCGGTGGTAATGATAACTAACCAGGTGATGGTGAGACCGGACGCATTCTTCGGCGACCCTACAAGACCCATAGGTGGTCATATAGTTGGACATACCGCTACTTTCAGAATATACCTGCGTAAGTCGAAAGGAGAGAAGAGAATAGCAAGATTAGTCGACTCACCAAACCTGCCAGAAGCAGAGGCGGTATTCTCGGTGTCAAAGATAGGAATCAGAGATTAGCAAGCTTATTCACTTTCCGTTCCCGTTTCTTCTTTGCAAGTCTCGCACATCATCACCCCTTCATTCATTTCCAGGTAATGTGAGAAGCTTCCGCATTTTTCGCATATACCCTGCCCCCCTCCTTCTCCTTCACTCCCTGCTCCCATTATATCTCTCTCCACGTGCATCTCTATTAATTCCGCCAGTATCGAGTTCATCTGCGACGAGACAGAGAGTATATCCACATCAGCTACTATGCCCACCAACTTGCCATCCTCTATGATTGGCAGCTTTCTTATCTTCTTCGCCGCCATTTTCTTCACTGTATCCGAGAGGCGATCGTCCGGAGACGCTGCTATCAAGGGTGACGTCATTACGTCCTTCAGTTTCACAGTGCTTGGCGTTGTGTCCTTGCTTACCAACTCGCTAATTATATCCCCCTGTGTAACTATTCCTACTGGCTCCCCATTGTTAAGCACAACAATGCTGTCCACATCGTGTTTCATCATTATCCTCGCCGCTTCCTTCACGTTTAAGTCCATATCTCCTTTCACTACCTCTTGCACCATTATATCCCTCAGCGGTATATCTGTCTCCATTTTTTATCTCCCACTAATTATAATATTTGTAGTATGATTTAAATATTATTGTGGGTATGGGAATGAAATACGTGATTTTAATAGGGGATGGGATGGCGGATTATCCGATTCCTGAGCGAGGCAACAAGACGGCTTTACAGATTGCAAATACGTCGAATCTCGATTTCATCGCTACTGCTGGCATGTGTGGCGTGGTAAAGACAATACCCGGGGGGATGGACGCTGGAAGTGATATTGCCGCACTATCCATTCTTGGATACGACCCCGCGAGATATTATACGGGCAGGGGTCCGTTGGAAGCAATGGGAATGCGCATACCCCTCGATGAGGGCGATATCGCGTTCCGGTGCAATCTCATAACAGAGAAAGGAGGGAGAATGGGGGATTACAGTGGCGGGCATATAACAACCGAGGAGGCGAGGTGGTTAATAGAAGCACTTAATGAAGAATTTAATGGAGAAGGAATTGAGTTTTATCCCGGCATTAGCTATCGAAATGTTCTGGTTCTCAAATCAAAATCTATAAGTTTTGGAGAGGGAGAAATAGAGATGGGTGGCACACCCCCGCATGACATAATTGGTGCGCAAGTGGAAGAGGAGCTACCAGAGGATGAATTATTAAGGCATATTATCCTTACATCGAAGAAGATCCTGGATGCCCACGAGATAAATGTGAGAAGGGTGGCGAATAACCAAAGGAAGGCGAATATGGTATGGCTGTGGAGCGGTGGCAGGAAGCCCGTAATGCCCGCGTTCCGCGAGCTGTATGGAGTAAGTGGTTCGGTGATTTCGGGTGTTTATCTCGTAAAAGGAGTTGGAAGGTGCATGGGTTTAGATGTGATAGATGTGCCGGGCGCTACCGGGTATATTGACACGAATTATGAGGGAAAAGCGGAATATGCAATTAAGAGTTTAAAGGATAAGGATTTTGTTCTGGTTCACGTAGAAGCGCCGGATGAGGCAGCGCATCTCGGTGATATAGACATGAAAGTGAAAACGATAGAGGATTTCGATGCGCTGGTGGTGGGTAAGGTGTTGAGAGGGTTAGAAGATGAATTTACGGATACTGATGAGGGCTATAAAGTATTAGCCTTGCCTGACCACTACACGCCTGTGTCGTTGAAGGTGCATACAAAAGAGGCAGTGCCTTTTGCAATTTATCATTCGCACCACAGGAGGAGCAGCAAAGAGAGAAGTGATAAAAAGACGGTCGAATTTGACGAAATATCAGCGAAGGATGGTCGTCAGTTGGAAGCACGGGATTTGATGCCTCTTTTCTTTAGCAAGCACTTTTCTTTCTCTTAAGGAAAAGGGTTTAATTTAATAAAATGCGATGCATGACATTAATTAAGTCATGGAGAAATCCGGCAATCGCAACCTGAACCAGGGCACGGATAGCTATGTAAATATTTTTGAAGATGCGTATAAGAGGAAGTTAGATGGAAGAGAGCCCGATACGCTTTATAAGCCCATAATTGATCTGTTAGGAAGAGGGGGGAAGAGGTTAAGACCTTCGTTATGCCTCATGGCTTGCGAGTTGGTAGGAGGCGATATAAAAAAGGCGATACCAACAGCGATATGTATCGAGTTCTTCCATAATTTCTCTCTGGTCCACGATGACATAGAGGACGGGAGCGAGCTAAGACGTGGAGAACCGGCTTTGCATATAAAATATGGGGTTTCTATTGCGGTGAATGCGGGAGATGGACTATACGCTTTGTGTTACGGAGCGTTGAGGGAGAGCGAGAGATTGCTGGGCGTGCAGAGGGCGTGGAGGATATTCGAAGAGATTGCAGAGCTTAGTGTTGTGCTTGTAGAGGGGCAAGCGATGGACCTTGAGTTCAAGGATAGAAGGGAGATGAGCGAGTCTGAAGTAATAGAGATGCTGAGGAAAAAGACCGCGAGACTATTTGCGGTTTCCGCTAAATGCGGTGCTATTGCCGGTGGCGCATCGAACAAAGTAGCGGAGAAATTAGGCAGTGCCTGGGAAGATATTGGAATTGCATTCCAGATAAGAGACGATATTCTTAACGTGGTAGGGGAAGAGGAGAAATATGGGAAGAGGATAGGAGGGGATATTGCAGAAGGGAAACCCACTTTGCTTCTCATTAACTGCTTAGAGCAGTGTGAATTGGACGAAAAGGAAAAGATATATTCCTGTTTTCATAATTACGATAAACAAAAAATAGAAGAAGTAGTTAATTTGTTCAGGGAGTATGGTTCGATAGATTATTCAGAGGAGATAGCGATGCGATACTTGCGCGTGGGAACAGATAAGATAAGAGAAATAGAAGGTAAAGAAGAGATAAAGGAGCGTATGGTGAGTTTGGCGAAATATTTTGTGGAAAGAGAGAAGTGAAGATAAGGATGAAAGAGAATAGAGGCGAGGAGAGAGGAAATGGAGAGAAATAAGGATAAGCGATTCGGAAGAGGTGCAAACGCTTGTAGGCGATGCGGTAGGAGACGGGGACTGGTCCGTAGATACGGGATTTATCTGTGCAGGCAGTGCTTCAGGGAGATAGCGAGGGAGATAGGATTTAAGAAGTATAATTAGCAAACCTTCTTGGAAAAGAAAGTTTGAATAATGAAACAAGTTTTATATTATTGAGATTCTTTTATGACCTAAAAAGATATAAGGAGAAAAAGAATGTCGTTAAACGATCCGCTTGCAGATGCTTTTTCGCACATAAAGAATACGGAAAGAGTCGGGAAGATGGAATGCACGATAAAACCCGCTTCAAAGCTGATAGGGAACGTGCTGGGAGTAATGCAAGAAGGCGGCTACATAGAGGAATTTGAATTCGTAGAAGATGGAAAAGCGGGTCTCTTTAAGGTGAAGCTTTGTGGTAAGATAAACAATTGCAATGCGATAAAGCCGAGGTTTTACGTTCGTGTGAAGGAATACGAGAAATGGGAGAAGCGGTTTTTACCTGCGAGGGATTTTGGTCTGTTGATAGTTACGACTCCAAAGGGTGTAATGTCGCATGAAAAAGCGATTGAAGTAGGGTCAGGGGGGCAATTGCTGGCTTTTGTATATTAAATCAAACCTTTTAGAAAAAGGTTTGATGGTAAAGCTTTTCTTTATAAGAAAAAAAGTGCAACGAGTTTTTCTATTATTTCCGTTACTCATCCAGAATCACCACAACAGGCATCAAATTTTCATCGTAAAAAGCGATTTCATGCGACCTCGTTATACTGCTCCACGTAATCCTGTATCCATCATACCTCATACCTTCCATAATTCAACGTAATCATACCAGAGATTCCGAACTCAGCGAGCAGCGCTAAGTCTTCTTTTTCAAGTGCTTTTTCCTTAACAGGCGGAACTGGCTTCGTCCTTCTGCAAATTATCCTTCCTTCAGCCATTTTAGCACCTACAAAACCCTTACATTTACCCTTCACGAACACAACACCTTTTCTCATCTCCACACCCAAAAATTCATCTACATCGCCCAATATTACAACTTTACCGCCATTAAGCAAAGCAGCAGCGTTCAGCCCGGCATTACCCTCTATTAATACGAATCCTTTCCGCATCAATATGCCGGCGCTTATCCCAACATCTCCTTTTACATGGACGCATATCTCTTCTCTACAATTGCAACGAGCAGCAAGCGTGCTTCTCAAAATTCTGTCAGTAAGAAGCAGCTTCCCTTCTTTAAACTCGTTAGGCTCAAGTATGCTCTTCATTTCCTTCTCTTCGGGATGATGCAAGAGCCACGTTATCGAAACAAATTTCTTATATCCTTCCAAATCGGTTTTTACTTGCACCACGTTGCCAAGAGGTTCTTTAACTTCGCCCGTAACGTAAATAGCACCTGAAAGCATACTCATCCCAAGATAAGAGCCTGCAGTTCCGTCCACTATTATTGACCCTGCTTCGGGTAGCTCCTTTCCACAGCCACCGAAAAAAACGAGGTCAACACCCAAACTTGAACCAAGCCTCTTGCCCACATCTCCCTTAATATGCACGTCTTCACCGTTTTTCAACGCATCCACTACATCTTCATACGAATAACTCGTGCCGAGTTGAGAAGGGATTGCATCGGTAGGATTGAGCTTTGCTCCCCTGTGCTGCCAGAAGAAATCATAAGTGAAGTCACCGATACAGTCTTGAGGCGAACTCAGTTTTAGTTCCATTTCTATTACTTGAATTTATGTTCTACTTTACTAAAGGTAGTGTTATGAGTAGGAAAGCCCAAGTGAAAAAAATGACTTTTTCGGAAGAAGGAGAAGAGGGTGATCGCAAGAAATTCGAAGCGGAGTATATTTCGTGGATGGAGCTTGCAGCAAGGGAAATTGCAGAAACGTTAAAGAAGCTCGACGTGAATGAAATAACTAAAATTGTCGAATTTTACGAAAAAAGTCTCGAGCATCCAGCTTCGATGCACCTGCCACTTGAAAAGGGCGAGGAAGAAGCAATTGAAAAATCCGTTGGCAAAAGTCGTGTCAAGAATACCATTTTGCTAAAAACAAAAGCCCTTATTTTCGCACCCTCTATTTTAGCACCTTCCACAAGTTCCTTAGATTATGGCACTGCAATGCATCGCAGGTTTTTCCTCCGGGGGTTGTGGTTTTCCATCATAGCGTTGAACGAAGCTTACATTAAATCGGCGACTGAGTCCATGCTTAGATACATGCTCGAACACGAACTCGCTCAGGGCGAGATATACAAAGAATTAGCTGCGCAGCACGTTAAAATCCTCAACTCGGAGATGAAAGGCGTGGTCCATGAAGAAGCGAGGGTAAAAGCGATACAACGGTCTGCCATTTCTGCGGATGAACTCGAACGAGAAAAGCAGTTGATTCTTGACCTTTCTGCTCAATTTCCACTGGTTCCCGTGCATTTCGCATCCGCATCGCTTTTCAAATATTTGGAGGAGCATTGGGAAGAAGTAAAGCGGTTTGGACTTGCCAGCCAGAACGAGATAGAAAAAGAATTGGAGCTTTCGGCAGAAAAATTCGCCGATTGGGCTGATTCTTCCCGTGATTTTTTTAAAGCGTTTCTAAAAGAGTTGCGAAGAGAAATAACCATGACGGGAGCGGAATATGGCATCGAAATCGTGTAGCAATACTTTTTCTTTTCATTTCCGCTAAACAACAAAAAACAATTACTTTTATATACTCTTTCAAATATACTTCACTTCGACGTGATATAAAAAGGATTAAAAAGAGGTGATAGAAGAAGATATGAAATCGAAATACGTGTTTGCATTTACGCTTTGCTTGCTCTTGTTCTTCACAGGAGTAGGAGTTGCGTCTGCAGCAGAAGAGGACACAGCGGCAGCAGCGACTGGAGGAGTCACCGATAGCGCGTGGATAGCAATATCAGCAGGTATTGCAATGGCCGGGGCTGCACTTGGTGCAGGCTGGGCAATATCAGCTACCGGAGTAGCAGCAGCTGGAGCTACGGCGGAGAAGCCCGAAGTGTTTGGTCGTGTGCTGATTTTCGTTGCGCTCGCAGAAGCGATTGCTATATATGGGCTTTTGATTGCGTTCATGCTCTGGACGAAGATATAATAACGATAAAAGTAGAATGTAAAGAGTACATGCAAAATGAGAATGATGAAGGGCTGCTTGAGACGGTAAGGGGGAAGTTTAGGACTAATATTCTCTTGCAGGCTCTCCCATATGCCTTTCTTATTTCTGCTCTTACTATACTCGGCTTGTTTGGTGGTTTTGCGCTTGGTAAAGGATTAGGAAGCAGTATAGCAGGCTTCGTCTTCTCTCTCTCTTTCTCTTTTCTCGGCTTCTTCCTCGGGTTACTTATTTCCTACTTCATCGTGAAGTAGGTGCGCTATTGGTCAATGAAAACTGTAGAATGCAAAGTAATCACCTGTTCAACCGCACATGCGCTTCTGCCAGATGCCTTGCACCTAAAGCTCCTATTAGTGATATTTCCCCTGCGAGTACCGCAGCACCAACTATCTCTGCGAATTTTGTGGCATTTGAACCGGGAGGCTCGCCAGCGCCATAAACACCGATTATCTCCAATGCTTCTCTTTGCGTGCCTAAAGCGGTTCCACCACCCACGGTGCCCACTTGCAACGAAGGTATAGTAACAGAGAAGATAAGGTCGCCTTCTTCGGTAAGCTCCGCGGTAGTGAAGCCTTGCGAGCCCTCAACCACGTGAGCGGCATCCTGTCCGGTTGCAATGTATATGGCTGCAATAACATTAGCGAACTGAGCATTGAACCCATAAGAAGCAGCTAAGGCACTACCTATCAAACATTTTCGATAGACGATGTCAGCCATTGCCTCCGGTGAAGTCTTCAGCACTTCTTTTATCACGTCACGAGTCAAAACGACTTCAGAAATCACTGTTTTTCCTCTACCCATGATGAGATTCAACGCGGACGACTTCTTATCCACGCACATATTCCCGCTAAGTGCGACATGCTTTAGCCCTGATTCGATTTCTAAAAACTTGATAGCCTCGTCAGTGGCAATAGTAGCCATGTTCATGCCCATTGCATCACCTGTTTTATAAACGAATCTTACAAACAGATTTCGACCCACAATCCAGGTTTGGATCCCCTCTAATTTTAAAAACTTCGATGTAGATTCTGCTATTTCCTTTAGTTTATCCTTGCTGCGATTTATAAAGTTCAAAGCTTCTCTTGCATGACCGGCATTTCGCGCCTTTAAAACAGGTGCTCTCGCCATTCCATCCTGTATAACGAATGAAATTGCTCCTCCCGATTTATTTATCGTAGTGCATCCTCTGCTGATGGATGCAACAAGAGCGCCTTCTGTCGTTGCAAGTGGGATGTAATACAATCCATCAGCGAAGCCACCTTTCACCTGAACAGGTCCTGCAACACCCATTGGAACCTGCGCAACGCCGATAAAATTCTCTATGTTCGCTTTCATCGCTCTTTCTGCATCTATGGAGAAAACCCCTGTATTTTTCAACTTTTTTACAGTCAGAACTTCCAAAGCTCGCCTTCTCAGCTCAGTAGCTTTCCTTGCGTCTACATGCTTTTCCACCTCGTGAAACTTCACTTCACGCTTAACGATTTTATCTATTAGTCCGGGGTCTTCCATTTTTTGACACCTGATTATTTTTAGGGAGCGATTTATTTAAAGAAGAACGGTTTATTTATCGATATCGGTTATATTTGGTTTGAACCGATATAATGGATTGAAAAAAAAAATCCGTATCCATTCTGGTAAAAACAACTAGTTTTTTATACTTCTTCTCGCATACACATAAAGCGTGATCGCAGATGGAAGTAGTAAAAATAGGATTTGTAAAATTGGGAAACATAGGGACTTCGAGAATAGTGGATTTGTTGCTGGACGAGAGAGCTGACAGAGAGGATATAGACGTTCGTGTGTTGGGTACGGGAGCGAAGATGACGCCGGAAAATGCGGCAGACACTGCCCGCTTAATGGACTGGGACCCGGATGTGGTGGTGATAATCAGCCCTAACGCTGCTCTTCCAGGTCCTAAGCGTGCACGTGAGCTGGTAAAAGAGAAGGGCAAGCCTTGCATCGTTATCTCGGACGCACCTGCGAAAAAAGCGGTGGATAAGTTAAAGGAAGGAGGGTTTGGATACATTATAATACCCGGAGACCCGATGATAGGAGCGAGAAGAGAGTTTTTAGACCCCGTGGAGATGAGCCTGTTTAATGCTGACGTCCTTTCTGTTCTGTCCGTAACAGGAGTAGCAAAATTAGTGCAAGAGGAAATTGACGCCGTTATAGAAGCGATAAAGAAAGGTGGAGAAGTGAAATTACCACAGATAATAGCAACTGCGGAGAAGGCAGTAGAGAGGGCGCGGTTTTCAAATCCGTATGCGAAGGCAAAAGCTATTGCGGCTTATAACATGGTGGAGTGCGTAGCGGATATGGATGTAAAAGGGTGTTTCATGATGAAGAACCCTGAGGAGTATGTGCCAATGGTGGCGGCAGCGCATGAACTGTTAAGAGAAGCGGCAAAGCTTGCCTACGAAGCGAGGGAAATGGAAAAGCAGTCTGACAGCTTAGTTCGTGAGCCTCATTCCAGAACAGGGGAGATAATGAAGAAGGTGAAATTAATGGAGAAGCCGAGTGCGTGATTCCTCACGTCTCCCTCTTTTTTTATTCTTCGCGTAAACGCTTTTCTAAAAGAAAAAGGTTTAGAGATGGGCCCGATGCGATTCGAACGCATGACCTTCGCCTCGTAAAGGCGACGTCATTCCAACTAGACCACGGGCCCTCTTCTTCCCCTCGCGTGCTCTCACATTAACGCTACAACAGATGTAAATATTTTATATTATACCATATCTCTTATTAGATTGAAAAGTTACAAGGTTAGAGGTTACAAAGAAAAATGCGAGGGGGATTTAGAAAGGGAATAAGCATGAGCCCTAAGAAATTAAACCAGATGATGAAGCAAGTGGGTATAAGTGTAGAAGAGATAAGTGATGTAGAGGAAGTAGTGATAAAAACTGCGGATGCTGAGCTCGTTTTTGAGGATGCCGTCGTCACGATTATGGATGCACAGGGCTCGAAGATGTATCAGATAACGGGCACGCCGGTGAAACGCCCTAAGCCAGAATCTGAGCTTGAGGTGAGTATTTCGCCAGAAGATGTGGAAATAGTAATGGAAAAGGCAGGGTGCAGCGAAGCAGAAGCGAAAGTTGCGTTAACCGACACAAAAGGAGATTTAGCAGAGGCGATATCCCGGCTTTGTGAGGAATGAATTTGGTTCAGCCGAAACGCATTGGGATGGTATGCAGGGGCGAGGATGAGGATGTATTAGTGTTAAAGAGGCTGATTGAGTGCCTGGATAAAAGAGTTGAGGTTATACTGGACGAAGAGATAGCATATAAGCTCAAAAAGCCGGGTATGAAAATAGAAGAGATGGATGTGGATTTTTTAATCTGCATAGGTGGTGACGGCACAATTTTAAGGGTGCTTCATTCTTTAAAGAGCCCTATACCCGTGTTAGGAATAAACATGGGTGCTATCGGTTTTTTAGCAGAGGTGCAGCCGGAAAATGCCGTTTCTACACTCTCGGGGCTATTAGGGGGGTTTGAGATGGAGAGGAGAGAGAGGCTTTCTGTGGAAGTAAAAGGGGAAATGGAGAAGATGCCTTATGCGATGAATGAAGTAGTGGTAATAACGCCTAAGCCCGGGAAAATGCTACATCTCGCCATCTTTGTGGACGATGATGAGTTAGAGCGGTTAAGAGCCGATGGTGTTATTTTTGCAACACCTACCGGGAGCACTGCGTATGCAATGTCCGCTGGCGGACCCATAGTAGACCCAGAGGTGAATGCAGCCATAATAGTGCCAATTGCACCTTTTAAACTCTCCGCAAGACCCACAGTCGTAGATATAAGCAGAGAGATAAGTTTGGACCTCATGGGGATGAAGGATGCTGAGTTGGTCATAGATGGGCAGTTTTACAGGGAGATAGGGAAAGAAGATAGGATTAGCATTACGAGAGGCGAGCCTGCTTTTTTTGTGAAAATACGTGACAAACATTTTTTGAAACTCCAGGACAAATTGCGAAGTGAGGAAGAAAAATAATGAAAAAATTAATATACATAGAAATTGAAAGTGTAAGAAAGTAAAGGGGGAATGAAGATGGAAAAGATATCAGCACAGAAGTTGAATGATAAAAGGATTGTGGACTCAGAGGGTAGTGAAATGGGCGTGTTGCATAACATAGTAGCAGATGCAGGGACTGGTATGCTGACAGATCTCGTGGTTAGACCTGCGGCGGATCTTGACAGAAGCAAGTTCAGAAAGGAGGACGATTACATCATTATACCGTTTGATGCAGTGAAAGCAATAAAGGACGTCATAGTAGTGGATAGTGTAAAGATGCGAGTACGGGCGTGACGGGATTTGAACCCGTGATTTGCAGCTTTCTCCCATTTTGATCAATCTAACAGTTTGTTAGGAGGCTGCCGCCATGTCCTAACTAGGCCACACGCCCAAAACTTTTATTTTTAGAAAAGGTTTATTAAAGAAAAACTTCTTCTTTTGACATGCAATAGGATAGATATTACTCTTACCTTTTAGCATTTCTCATGACATGACATGACATGACAACATTGCAAAAGAGCGTGGAAAAGGCAGCGGAAATAATAAGAGAACACGAATACGCAAAGGTAATCTCGCATTACGATGCAGATGGGATAACTTCTGCGGGAATTATCTGTAATGCCTTGCTTCGAAGAGGAATACAGTTCCATACGACGATTGTAAGCAAACTTGAGCGTTCTTTTATTCAAGGATTAAATGAGGAGCTCATTATATTTTGCGACATGGGCACTGCGCAATCCGATTTGATCTCGGAGTATCTTAAAGAGAAGGATGTGATAATCATAGACCATCATGCTCCTTTAACTTCTGCATCAACATCAACATCAACATCAACATCCCCGACATCATCCTTTGTCCTCATAAATCCTTATTGCTTTAGCGCAGAAGGGAAAAAGGAGAGCGAGATTTGTGCCGCAGGTATCTCTTATCTCGTGGCGAGGTGCTTGTCAGGTGACGGCGAAAGCGGTGAGGATAACATAGACCTCGCAGGACTTGCGGTGACGGGGACATTAGGCGATAAACTGGAGATGGATAGTGGAATAAACAAAATGATTTTGGATGAGGCAATAAAAGAAGGTGTTATTTCGGTTAAAAAAGGGTTGAAGCTCGGCGATGGAAAAATTCGTGATTTGATTCTTTTCTCTACTGACCCATATATTCCGCTTGTGGGTAAGGTGGAGTGGGTGGATGCTTTTTTGAATAAGGTGAGTATAGAAGGCGATAAGAAATTGAGCGATTTAGAAGAGGAAGAGGAAAAGCGATTGACAACTGCTTTGTTATCACTATTAAGAGAATCTAAAGCAGACGTCAGTGAGGATACTCTGGTTGGAACCACGCACGTTCTACATTCTGAGGTGGTGAGAAATGGGCTAGATTTTATGAGGATGGTGGATGCCTGTGGTCGGTTTGGAAAAGCGGGTATTGGAATAGGACTGTGCCTGCGGGAGGAGAAAAGGATAGAAGAAGCAGCTTCGCTATACATAAAGTTTCAAAGCAAACTTGTTTCTGAGTTGAATAGGATAGAAAGCGGCGAGGGTATTATAAAAGAGCTCGCGAATATTTTCTATTTTTACGTGCATGAGCGAGGTATAACAGGCGTTTTAGCAGGAATAGTAGCGGAATATTTATACACGGGAAAGCCTGTAATTGCGTTAAACAAGAAAGGTGGAGCAGAAGAAGGGAAGAGAGCGGAAACGAAAATATCTGCGAGGTGTGATAAGAAATTGCTATCCGCGGGAGAATGCGTGGGAGAGGGGATAGACCTCGCGAAGGCAATGGAAAAAGCATCAAAAGAAGTAGGTGGTTATGGTGGTGGTCATCCTGTTGCATCGGGGGCGTCTATTCCCGAGGGGTCCGAGGAGAAATTCGTAGCAACCCTCGATAAGATAATAGGCGAGCAAAAGGGAAAAAATTCGTGAAGCGTTGGTAAAAATACGGTGGTTTTTATGCGATTCTCAGGGTTTCTGAGCGGGATACCAGCATTGGTGTTTCTGTTGCTTATCATCCTCATTCTTTTAGGCATATTATGGCTGATAGTTAAGTTATTGCCTTATATCATCATAGCAGTTGTAATTTTGATTTTGGTTCTTGTTTTGATGTATTTTTTGTGGAAGATTTTTAGCTGAGAGATTATGCTGTCAAATGCATAAAATACAGAATTCCGACTTCTTGCACCTTCACAATTTCTCGTGGAAATCTGTGTAATCTTGTGGTTATAAACTAATGTGTGAAATACGCCACAACTTCTTTTCCCGCAACTGAATCAATCCTGACGAATCCGTATCGTTCGAACTGCACCACGTTCCCGAGTTCTGAAGCAATCAAAGGCTCGCCTATGCCTTCATCTATTCCATCGGGTCTCTTTACCGTAACTTTTATACCATCCGCGGGAGCCCATTGGATAACGGGCATGTCTGTTGTTGGTTGTGTATCTATATCCCTTGCCACGAATGGCTCAGTGCTCTCTATTTCCACCGGGCCGAGATATTTTAATCTATATTTTTGACCCACCTTCATTTTTGCGAAATCCGCACCACTTATGTTACAGGCGTCACCAGTTCTTATCTCCCTGTAATCCTCACGTGAAGGATGCCTCAATGCCTTTGCCACAAAATATTTCGTCTCCTCTCGTTTCATTTCTGTTGGATTAAGCGTAAAAAAGTATCTCGATGCCGTCGCATCCACCATCTTCCTGTTCTCCGCATACAAATTCTTCATGCTCACCGCGATGTCTGTTTGAGTAATGCCGATAGAGATAAAGAACTTACGAATCGCTTCTGGCTGAAAACCTCTTCTATGAAGTGCCTTTAGCGTTGGAAGTCTCGGGTCGTCCCATCCTTCGTATTCACCGCTTTCTATCCTCTTTCTTAGCTCAGAAGTGCTAAATTTACCGAACTCTTCCATTTTTATCTTCCCCCAATGCATAGTTTCAGGATATTTCCAGCCGAGATGGTCGTATAAAAACCGCTGTCTCTTTTCCGACTTCATCAGGTCTTTTCCCCTTATTATGTGCGTTATGCCGAGCAAGTGGTCTTCTATTGCTGATTCAAAGTCCAGTGTTGGCCATATCTCGTATTTTTTGCCTATCCTCGGATGCTCTCTTTTTAAAACTCTGAATGCGACCCAATCGCGTAAAGCCGGGTCTTCACTTGCCATGTCCGTTTTTATCCTCAGCACCGCTTCTTTTTCTTCGTAAACGCCTTTTAACATCTTTTCCCAACATTCTATATTCGCTTCGACGCTAACAGCCCGATGAGGGCATGGTAGTTTTCGCTCTTTATACGTTTTGAAAACATCAGCAGGACAAAAACAGACATACGCTGCACCCTTTTTTATCAGCTCCTCCGCATATTTGTAATACAAATCCACACGTTCCGATGCCACTATTACTTCATCGGGTTCGGCATCCAGCCAGGTGCAATCCTCAAGATACCAGTCATAAGCTTCTAATAAAGGTCTCTTCAATACTGGGTCTGTGTCATCAAACCTCAGAATGAACTTGCCGTTATATCTATTCGCATACTCCGAATTTACGATTATGCCACGAGCACTGCCAAGTGTCGCAGCACCATTAGGATTGGGAGCGAATCGCATCACAACTTTTTCGCCTTCCGCAAGATGCAGTTCGCGTAGTCCAATTCCACGTTTTTCTTTCTCTTTTTCTTTCTCTTTTAGCTCTGCCATTAATTCCGGAGCTATCTTATTCAATTCTTCTACTCGCTCTTCCTTGCTCATTGACTCTATACTATTTATCTCCTCTTTCACCAATGTTGCGACCTGTTTCGCATCCTTTCTCAACTCTGGATGTTCACCGAGAATTTTTTTCAGCACTGCATCCTCCTTAGGCGCTTTCTCATACCTGACAGCGTTTTGTAATGCATATTCCTTTATCTTTTTCCTTAGCTCTTCCATTTTCGTTGTTCTTTCTTATACAGTTTAAAAATATCTTCTTGCACTTTTAACAAAATTTTCAGCAAACCCTGTATAAGAAGCAGCATGCAGATGTGCAAAAGATGCAAGGCAGTTCTTTGAAATGATACCGTCCATTCCATCTTTTATACCCTCCCCTCTCAGTATATTATAAGCAAAATCAACGTTTGCCATATTTTCGAGCAGTATTTTAGAATGATGGAATTCATGCCCCTTAAACCTGTCCCCTTTTTTCCCTAAGATGCAATCTTTCTGAAATTCACCCACCACATAGTTTACCACTCTCTTTTCACCGTTCATCCTCGCTAAACCTTTTATCACACCGCACATCTCAAAACTACTGCCCTTATATTCGATCTGTTTCAGCAAATATATCAACCCACCACATTCCGCATATATAACTCCATATCCCTCGTAAAAGTCTTTAAGGCTATTGCGCATTGCGCTATTCGAGGAAAGCTCATCTCCGTAAATCTCTGGAAAGCCGCCACCAATATAAATGGCATCTACACCGCTAGGAAGCTTTTTATCCCGTATCGGGCTGAAATATACAAGTTCCGCACCTTCTAAAGCGAGTAAATCCAGTGTGTCGTGATAGTAAAAATTGAAAGCCTCGTCAAAAGCCACGGCAATTCTGACTTTAACCTCTTCACTTCTACCGGTCTTCGCATGAAAAATCCGTGATCCCGGCGTTTTCAGAGCACGTGCGGACTTTGCAACATCAAAAAGCACTTTTATATCAACATTCTCCTCTACCGACCTTTTTATCTTATCCAAAACACTGTTAAAATCATCCCATCTATTTTTACATTCCGTTGCGGTAACCAAGCCAAGATGTCGCATGGAGATTTCCAGATCGCTCTTACGAGGAATCTTACCGATAACTTTTACACCACAATACCTCTCCACTGCCTTCTCCGCCTTCTCTCCATGTCTTTCGCTTCCAATATTGTTTAAAATAACACCAGAAATCAGTACTTCAGGATCAAAACTTTTATAACCGCTAACCACTGCGGCAACACTCCTCGTGATGCTGCCCGCATCAATCACAAGTATAACCGGGCAGTCTAAAATCTTTGCTATCTGTGCAGTGCTTCCTACGTCATCGAAATAGTTCAACCCTTCATAAAGTCCCCGCACACCTTCTATCACCGCAATATCCGCTCCCGTACAGCCCCTTATATATATCTCCTTCACCACCTCGGGAGACATCAAAAAACCGTCCAGATTCCTCGAAGGTCTGCCAGAAACTAATGTATGAAACCCAGGGTCTATATAGTCAAGTCCAACCTTGAACCCCTGAACCACAAGCCCCCTCTCTCGCAAAGCGCCCAATAGTCCTATACACACAGTGGTCTTACCTACAGAGCTTCTGTCTCCTGCAATCACCACCCTTGGTATTTCAAATACTTTTTCCTTCCCCATTGCCTCATTTTTCATATATGTTATTCTTCCGGTCCTTATATCTATTACATTCAAAAGCTATTGTTCCCCTCATCGAAAAAAATCGCAAATTATTTAAGTGAGTTAAGTTGGTTTAATGACAGGAGCAGTTAATAAGAGAAAATAAATGGGGTGAGGAAATTGACAAAAGAGGAAGATAGAGCAGTAGGAGAAAGCGAAGAAGACGTTGCTATCGTCTTAATAGGACACGGGAGCAAGTTGCCTTATGGAAAGGAAGTGCTGGAAGAGTTAAGATGGAAAATAGAAATGCGGGGGCTATTTAAAGCGGTAAGAGTTGCATTTATGCAATTGAATTCGCCAAGCATTGAAGAAACATTGAGAACCCTTGCTAAGGACGGAATGAAGAACATAGTGGCACTGCCAGTTTTTTTAGCAGACGGGGCGCATACAACAGAGGACA
>JANJFQ010000027.1 GCA_025435355.1 Candidatus Methanophagales archaeon
TTCCCTTAGTTTCTTTGTATGCTTCGAACCCCGGCTCTTCTACGGGTATTGTTGGCTTTGGAACCTCTCCAGACAATATCACCGTTGGAACCATGCGCTCATGCTCCTCCTTTCCTTTCCACACCATAACCTCTGCCGAATGATAGATGTCATCGCCGAACTTCCATACCGGGTTCTCCATATTTGTCTCCAGTTTTAAGACATAATCATCTGAAATGAGGACCTTCTCTACCTTGTTCACATATATGTGGAAATCAAGTTTATGACCTTCAAATTGGTCGGTATTCAAAAAATCCGTATAGTATGTCTTAGTACCGCCGGTATCCAAATTGATGATATATGATTTATCTACGTCAAGCCTCAGCACATCCTGGGCAGATGCGAGTCCAATGGATAAGAATAAAAGTGCGAATGACAAAACAACGAGTGATGTAATAAATATGTGTTTCATTCTCCTCCTTCCCTTCCCATATTTAGTGATAAATCAGGCAGCTCTATATCCTTCCCCTTTCTCTCTTCAGCAACTTCGGCTTCCGATTCCCCCGATTCCGTTATCTTTTTCAGTTCCTTTAATGAAGATAACATCATTGCAAGCGGACCGCCCATCTCTCTTATCCCCTTTGCCGCCTTCATACTATCCTCGCGTATCTTCGAAATCTCTGACTCCGCCTTTGCTATGTGCCGTAACACACTTGAGGTGGTATCTTCAGAAGGTATCTTGCCGAGAAAACCCATCGCTTTTTCAATCACCGATTTTATATCATCACTGAACCTGTTCGACAGGTCTTCAATCCTGTCAATCAATATCTCCATATTTCTCGCGGAGTCGTCTATCATTTTCAGCATTTTCTCCGCTTTATCTTCACCGGGTGTCCCGGCTTCTATTCCTTTTAATTTGGATATCAATTCATCAAGCTCGTTTTTCAGGTGCATAAAGCCTCTTCCCGCTTCTTTCGTCCATCGCTTCACCTTTTCCATGCTTTTACTTGCGTTTTCAAGGCCATGAACCAGCATCGTAAGATTTGCTATCGAGTAGCTCTCCGGCTCAGGGATTCGCACATTTTTTATATCCTCTGCCATATCCAAGCCAGTTAGCAAATCGTCAAACATCTTCAAGCACTGTGCAAGCACGATGGGCACGTTATTCCAGATTGCTTCCTTCTCTATTATTTCGTAATTCTCCCAGTAATGCGTCACCATGTCTCTGTTTTTTTCCTCTACACCCGGTGTGTATGGTATCCCGGAGATAACGGAGAATGGTTTGGGGGTTCCATAGAACAGAGAATGATGTCTTTGCAACTTAGCGAAATCGCTTTCATCATATGCTTTCTCAAGCCATTCCAATTCACGAAGTCTTGGCGGCAGTGTCGGACCTGGTGCCCATGGCTGAATTCCAATCATAAGCGTGTATATGGCAAAGCTGTGCGCACGTGCTGGTGTATCTAATTTCAGAATGTCTGCATCCTTTGTAAATCTTTCTGTCACCATACTCTTAAATGCGCCACCTCCAAGTCTCGCATCATCGAAATTATCCGCCCTTGTGCTCAATACCGCGATGAAGTGCCCGAACTTCTCCTCCTCGTTCACCACATTTCCTTGCGTATCCAACGACAGGAATCCGAAATCATGGAGAATGTCTATATATTTTGATGTCATGGTATCCTCGATGGAATGCCGGTAGTTTACCATCGGGTTGAACATGACGTCACCCTCATTAATCGGCGAATGCGTCCACCTGAAGAACTCCTCTTCGCGGTCGAGCTTTTTCATAATCTCAAAGAACGAGAGATTTTTCAGGTCTTCTCTACCCTTCTTTAAGCCCCTTATCTCCTCTTCCGATAACTCTATCTGATGATAACTTCTCGTGTTCAGCGGCGAGTTTATCTCCCGGAGAAGCTTGTTCTTAAGTGCACCAATCCGTTCTAAATTCCGCTCCGACAGTCTCTTCCCCTCTTCCGCATCGCTTGCCCTCATCTCGAGGTTGAATACCTCCTCCTTCAAGCCCGATAATTTCTTCTTCGCTCTATCCAGTTTCGCCTTTGCATCCGCAGTTGCAGCCACGTTCACGTGAGAAAGCATTCCTGTCACCGATTCATAACTATCTATTTCTCGCTGAACATCCCTTATCCTGCCCTCGAACCGTTCCAATTCCCCTCTTTCCGATTCTATTTTTCCCTTTATATCCGATATTTTTGCCTCTATCTCTACCAATTTTTGTCTAACCACCGGTATCTCATCCTCAATGTCATAATACAAAAATAATTTCTCAGTAGGAAATACGCACTCGTAGTAACCAAGCGAATCAAACCTGTTTTCGTAACCCCTTGCTCTGTTCTGAAGGTCATTGAGGTCGAGCCACTTACCCTTCGTTTCTACTGTTCCACCTGGAAGGAACCCGAGGTCAAGAAGGAACCTTGGTATCGCCCTTTCCAATTCATCATCACGGTTCTGCCCCTGAAGGTCTCGACCAAGAAGGAAGAACAATTTGAATGGATTAGAATAATTCTTGTCATCTATTATGACGTCTTCGGTATGGGACATAAGGAAATGAAGTTCTTTCAGCGCACCGAGGGCATTACCCGTCGGAAGCATGGCTTCCCTGCTCGAAGGGAGAATACCAATCCCGAACATTACAGGTTCAGACCCAAACTGTTTTGATATCCAATCGCGTATGTCTATTGCAACGTCAAGCAGCATGCTCGACCCTGTTCCTCCGCCGAATGCACACACCATCACTATGAAGAAGTCCTTTCCTCCAGTTCTGTTCCTCAATTCCGATGCTGCTGAACCTATCGCACTGAATATTCTCTCTCGATGCACATTATACATCGCCCTTCCATATATCCGATGCTGTCCACACCCCGCGCCGGCAGCCGAAAGATAAGGGTCGGGGAGCCATCTATTGCTGTTCTTCATTAAAATCGTATCCGGTCTGTTGAGAATTATCTTCTTTCTCTCTTCCACTTCGTTACATGCGTTTGCAGATGCCTGGTCAGTATCTATAATCAAAAACTCCTCATTCTTCGGCATTTTCCCGGTTTTGACCTTAAGCATTCTCAATATATTATTTACAATGACGCTTCCCTGCCCGCCTATTCCAATGACAATCCTATTTACCGTATCTCCTCCCTTTTCCATCTATTCAAATTATACCTCCTTCTCTTTCGATTCGTAATCCGCCATCTTCGTTTTAATGCCGCTCATCTCATCGCCGAAATGCTCTATTTCCATGTTACTCCCTCTTATATCGCTTTCAATCCCAGCAACCGCGCTATCTATCCTTTTTGCTGAGGAAACAAGCCTCCTCGCTTCCTTTTCTCCCCTGAACCACACTGCAACACTAAATAATCCAAAAATAACGCCAACTACCAACATAACATATATCACGACATCCTGAGCAGAGTCTGATAAAGAAGAAAGAATCTTCTTGTATTGATTCAACGCAAAGGACATAACGGCGAATGTTACGCCGATGACGGGCATAAGAAGCAGCATCTTGTCCACCTTTAATTTTACCAACATCACCATTACCTCTATAACTAATAACATAATAACAATCAGTATTCCGATACTCAATGTTTCCATATCCGATACCTCTTTACCTTTAATATATCAATATTATCTATATTAAATATATTATTTCGCTTTTAAATACTTTACGCTTTTATATACTTTAACCTCTCGGAGTCGTATACCAACCTCGAATGAGCATCGGAAGCTAAGAGTCTGTATCTGTGAACAAATTCCCTGAGGTTTGATTGTGGCATTGACTTGAGTTCATCTACTTCGCTCATCTTATCTTTTGCCCACGGTTCCACGGGGTAGAGTTCCGTTGTCGGATTCGCCTTCATTATTTCGCCTTCAATCTCGAATATCCTGTTATAAACAGTTTCCAGAGCGGTTAGGGATTTTATTATGAGTGTATCACCATACTCCCGCAGCTTTGCCATCTGAGAAGGCAACATGCACGCTTCTATGCTTTTCCTTATCTCTTCCACCTCTTTTTTTCCTTCTTCTTCTTTTTCCGAGATTTCAACTACTACGTTTGTCAACTCAAGCGCGTGTTCTTTATACCTCTCAAACGCATCCTTTAACATCTCAATCAATCGTTCAATCATGCTTTTTAATACTTTTGATGCGTTTTCGTAGTTGCCATGCTCTATGCTATGCTCGACTATTTTTATATCGGTTCTGATTCTGGACGTGTCAGCATTTGCACTCTCTCTCCCTTCCACTTCTAAACTATTTGCATCCTGCAAACAGGTTCTCAGCGTTTCATCCAGGATTGAAGCAACTTCATTCATAAACAGGGATAGCTCAAGTGAATCCTGTTCAACACCTTCACTCTCTCTTATCTTAGATTCTATCCGCTCTATCTGACCCCGTATACTCTCATACCCTGTGTTTTCAAGCTCTTTTACCTCTTCCAAATAATCACTGCATTTATCTATCACCCGTGAATAAAGGACGACCCCATGCCTGTCTTTTATGCCCTCGAACATCTTAATCACCCATTCAACATCTGCAAAAACTACTTTCTTGAGCTTCGCTTTGTCTATTCTTATCCTTCCATTTACATCGCATCCCAGCTCAAATAAACTCTCTTTTACCTTCCCCAAATCCTCCCTGAATTCTTTCGTACTTACCCCGTATTTATCTTCGAAATCGTATAAACTACGCATTTGTTCTACATACCGATTCGCAATACCCATGACGTCACGCTCCATCACCTTCTCCTTTATGCTTCTCTTTCTCACCGTAACGAGGTATCGCACTAAGAACGACACACCTATCATTGCAGGGATGAACAGGAGTATAATGGTTATTGCAATGTCTGAATAAGGAACCAGTGCGAAAAGTAAGACGACGCCAATGAGGATTAATGCTAAAAGAGCAAGTGGGATAATTATCCTATACCCTTTCATACGCAACCCCCCCTTATCTCCCGCAATCTTTCCAATTGGTCAAACGTATAGGTGAACAAATTGGTTATCGCTGCTATGTTCCGCTTTGTGCTGGATACAGCCAGATGGCACTCTTTTGAATGCGAGAGCATGAATTCCTCTATCTGCTCTCTATCCACCCTCTTACTTATAGTATAATATTTCGGGACTTGAAGGAAGGATACGCTCTTTTCACTGCCTATCGGTGCATCTGAAACGCTGAACTTCTCCAAAGAAACACGAAGAAGCGTTCTAAGGTCAAGAGGTTTGTGCTCCAGAAAAGGGAAGATATAACCCCACAATCCTTTCGTAAGCTCCGAAGCCCTCGATAATGCCACGTATCCAGGCCCGTCCTCGAAAGACAAAGCCGTTACGACCTCATCCATAGGCATAGACGATTGCTTTTCGGACCTGGATATTGAACCAGGTCGTGACGTTCCCGTAAGAACGTCTGCGAGGCAAGATGCGATATACTTGTTATACCGGGGATAATAATCTTCGAAATTTGGAAGGTGCGCTATCCGCTGGTTATCCGCGATTATAAATGAGTTCACATGCTCCTTTAGCTTTTCCATCGAATAATATGCGTTTATTATCTCCTCCCTTTTTTCCCTTCTATTCGCAGGCAAAACACCAACGAGAAATATTTTTTTGTTTAGCCCGGTCAGCATTTCTGCTATACGGGGCGTTATATTGCTATTACCAAGTCCAGAGAATAAAAAAGTGAAACCAACGCCTTTTACGTTCTTTAGCGTTGCCTCAATTTTATCCACTTTATCGCCGCGCGCTTCTCCCTGCTTGAGCACAATTGGCCTGGCTCTTCTTACCTCTTTATATTCCAGTAAAGCGTCGAGAATTGCTCCCCCTGCGTTTCCTATTCCGATGAATAGGTGTTTCATATCATTCCGTTTAAAAAATTTTATAGATCATTTCTATTAAGATAGGAAACCCTTATAAAGAAACTAAAAGTATATTTGTGATAACTGCATATGGTTTATTAGGAAAAGTGTTGTTAGCTTATCGAAGGCGTATGCGAAGGAAAAGAAAATGAAACAGAATAAGTTTCCACCTGGATGGGATGAAAAGCGAGTTCAGCGTGTTTTAGCGTATTATGAGGGCCAAACCGAGGATGAAGCGGTGGCTGAAGACGAAGCTGCATACGAACAAGAAGGACTGACGATTATGGAAATTCCCAAAGAATTGGTTTCTAAGGTTCGTGACCTGATTGCACAACATCGGAGTACCATTGAAAAATAGCGCCTCCGTTAAAATTTATTACTTGGATGCCTTATTATTTCTTGATGAAAAAGCGAAGTTTGATGACATTACTGCTAATCGTAATCATATTCAACACCCTGTCTTTTTCCACACCTGCCGCAGGGTCAGATGAGCTGAAGAGGGAGCTACTTGAAGATATAATATCTGTGGATAAGCCCGAATTATTTGGCGACTATGGTGAGTTAGATCTTGCGAAGGCAAAGACGCAAGCGGTGATACAGGGGATGGAAGGTAGCGAGGTAACCCGAAATACGAAGGCGGGGGTGGATATTCTGCTCGAACTCATTGATGCTTTTGAAGTGATGGCGGATTTAAGCAAAAGTTCCGTCCCTTCAGAGCACATAAAAGCGCTTGAAATCGCAGATAGAATAAATACGTCCATAAATGTGCTCAGCGGGTATGACATAGCAGAAAGAAATGGAATACCAATGCTCGCAGAGATTGCGCTCAGGCGATTTTATAGGAACGATGGTGAATTCTTCGAGGCGGCGGCGAGGAATGAGGAAGAGACGAAAGTGAAAATAGAATACGCAAGTATAAGTTCGATTGCATACGGGCTGGGTGGTATGCCGACAGGAAAAAGCAGGATGGAATTTGAATCCCGGAGATTAGACTGGATATATAAAAGGGACATGGAAAGAGCGTCGGAATATATACATGCGTCATGGTCACACCTTAATAATGCGAGGAATCCTTCTTCTGGATTCTTTGGTACTGCCGCTTCTTTCATGGAGATATTAAAAGCGAGGGATTCGTTTGAGAAAGCGAAGGAAATATATGATGAGCATAAGGATAAAGAACTGGAGAACGTGAGAGGGATTGAAAATGAGATAAAAATTGTTTATCATCGGTTGATGCTCGATACGCTTAAGGGCGTTGCAATTTATCTTCTTATCCTTTCTTTTTTTACCGTTATAATATGGAATGATTTCAAAAGATGGGGGGAGGAGTTGGATGATACGAGGTTGGGCGAAGAGCTTATTGTTTAGTATTAAGGTTTTTGTTTTTATTGGTTTAGTAATTTTCTTCTTTTCTGTCCTTTTAAGCATAGAGTGCGCGAGTGCATCAGATATGAAGGTAAGCCCAAAAACTTTATCTGTTGACTTCAAATTTGACCAGCCAAAAGTTAGTGCACATTATTCAAAACCTGCCACTTTTACAATATACAATACCGCTTCTGATTCAAATAAAACGATTAGTGGAACTGTGAGTCCTGTTAGCGGTGATATACGCATTACACCAAACCCGCTCTCCTTTAGTAACATCCCTGCTGGAGGATCAAAATCTATAACACTTACGATAGAGGCATCACCATCCGCTTCAGATGGAACGCATATCGAAAAGGTCATTATAAATTCTGATGAAGGGACAGAAGAAGTTGAAGTTAGAGTAACGATAACATATTATGCAGAGATCGAGGTATCTCCTTCTCCAATAGATTTTGGGAGAGTTGGAAGGACGGAATCGCCATCAAGGACAATCGAGATAAGGGAGGTATTAGGGTATAAATCTGCTGAAGGTGTAAGCATATCATGGATAAGTGGAAACAACTGGGTTGAACCAGACAAATATTATATAGGCTCAGTTTCACATTCTTCCAGCATTAGTGTTACATTTAAAATAAAATCAGAAAAATATCCCGTTCGTAATAAATATTCATGGAAATATAAAATTACAAGCAATAACGCAGGCTCTACCACGATACACATCGAAGCATACATATTGATGCCACCGAAGCTTGGCAGGCTTTACGATGAAGACCTGGAAATAAAGTTCGATAAGCCAAAGGGCACTGTTCGCAAATATGATAGATATATTGATGTGCGGGTGAGAAATGAAGGTGATGAGACAATGTATTTCAAAAGCAAGTTCACGGAATATCCAAGCGGAATAACGATTAAGATAGATAATCCTTCGGGATCGGTTTCCGGGAAGAGCAGTAAAAACATTAGACTTCATATTGTTGCACCTTATGATGCTCCGGAAGGAACATACACCGGAAGGCTGTTTATAGATGCAACAGATAAAGATGGTAAATATAATGCCGGACGTGGGAGCGTGGACATAACAATAGTGATAAAATGGCCAGTGGATTTTACCATATCTCCACCTTCTATTGATTTCGAGTCCATAGAACTGAAAGAGAAAGGATATGAAAAGAAAAGCGTGAATATAACATTAACAGAGTTCTATCATTACAAGCCGGTGCGGAATTTACGCATTTCTAAAAGTGGTGAATACGGGAACTGGCTAAAGGAAGAGATGGATTTTACGAAAATACCTCCAGGTGCGTCAAGAAACATTACGTTCAGTATAGAACCGGGATTAGAGGCAGTGCCTAAGGACTATTCGTGGAAGTATGCTATAAGTGCTTCTGAGATAAGTGGAAAGAGAATGGAAGTAAAGGCGAAGATTATTCCGCTAAATATTACAAAGATGATAGAAGGTTTTACGTCATTCCGGGGAAGCCCGCTGTATGACAATTATCCATCCTCAGAATTTATAATATCAAATGGTGTAGAGATGCTGGAAGTGGTAGAAAGAAGCGCAATAGGTGCTGAGGACTGGAAAAAAATACCTATCTTGATGAAGGGAACTCTCTCGCTACTATCTTCGCTGAATGATGGTATTATATCCAGTGAAGAGAAAAACTATGGAAAAGCGGTGGAGAGCTTATGGACTGCCTCGGTATCAACATCCTCGATAGAGTCAAATTCTGAACTGAACAATTGGGATATATCGGGATATGCAAAGGATATTTCCGCAGGTGCGGATAAGACAACGGAGGAGGTGTTGATTGACGAGGCGAAAATGCTTGAATTACGTGGATGGGACATAAAGAAGGCAGTAGAGTACGCAATGGCACTGGATGACATAAGCGGATTAAAAGAGGAAGAAAATGTGCTTGAATCCGCTCTTTCATATCAATACGCCGCTACTATATATGGTCCAGGACTGCTCAACGACAAGGAAAAGAGATTGGAATGCATGTATGAGGAATCTCGGATGATGGATAAGCATGATGAATTGGTAAGTGATGCGACAGACCTTCGTATTAAAGCGGAAAATAACATATCAAATAGCAAAGAGAATGACCTTATTAGAGTTTGGGACATATACCTCCTTTTAAATCCTTATAAATACGATACTTTTTCTGCGAACTATGGCTCAGCGGAGAGATACCGGGAAGATGCGTTAAAAAAGTATAAGGTCGCAGGTGAGCTGCTTATGGCAGAGAATACAGAAACGGAGTTAGAGGAAGTAAAAAGCGAAAGGAGTTATATACTATCCATGTTTCTCCTTGCGTGCATTCTGTATGCCGCAGCTTTTATCTATGCGATAAACCGGGTTATTATGGGCACGGTAGCTTATATTAGGGACATGTATGAGCGAGAGGTGGGGGATATTGTAGTTACGTAGTTTATTGCTCCTTTTCTCCGGATTTTGATTTATCCTGCTGTTCTTTTTTACTCTTCCTCTCTAACTTTAACTTCCGTTTGTAGTAGCTTAGAGGATGAGAAACTTTTTCACAAACTTCGTCTTTTCCAACACAGTTCCCATAGGTGCGCATTGTACCACAGGACGGCGCAGTATAGCGAACACTTCCCTTATCCCCTGCAATATGCTCCACCTGATACCTCGTTCGCTCTTCGTCAAAATCAGGCGAATTCTTGTATGTTTCTATTATCTCGTCCTCAGTTAGACCTATATTCAACAAAAAAGCAGTACCCGCAAATCTTGCACTGTGTGGAACATTTACACCTTCTTTTAAGTTGCCCAGAATGAAAGATATACAGGGAGGAAAACAGCTTGGGTCTTTCACCACTGAGCCCAACTCAAACCCGGCATCACCGAACTTTTTTCGCTTTTCCTCCAACTCCGTCTTTATATCCCCGGTATATCTACTTATCGCTTCGCATATATCCGCGGGGACGTCCAATGGCAGGTCGTTCTTTATCCTTTCATGTATCGCTTCCTGGATAATCCGAACAAATTCGCTTTTTCTAAGTTTCACACGTCCATTCTCCAACCCACGATTCACCAGTTTCCATCTTTTATCGCGAAGATTAGCAGCGAATCTCAAGTAGTCAACGAAAGGCATATGAACCTGCTCTTGCTCTTGCTCTTGCGGTAATCGAAAAAAATCCACTCGTATATCAAACTCTTCGGACAGTTCGTAAATAATATCCGAGCTGGAACCAGCTAATATTTTTTCGTGTGCCGCTTTAGCCTCTGACAGCGCATATCTACGGATAAGATAGTCATCGCCGATACACGACACAAGAATACGAGCAAAAGGATAAGATAATAATTCCATCTCCGCTTGCGCATTGCTAATTATAGCCGGCTTTCGGACCTCTCCACCCTTTATCGCTTCTATTATCCTTTCTTTACCTCTCAACCTTGCACGTTCAAAAACCGCAGAACTTATCAAATCCTCCAGCGTGACTCCTGATTCTTCTACATATTTCGATGCCGCAGACAAAAAGGGATAAAAGCATATATGCATAGGTTCAGCATGCCATTCCATCATATTATGCTATACTTTTGTTATCTGAAATCAAATAACTTTGGGGATTTGGATTCTATTAAGAAATCCTTGACACGTTTTTCCGCCAGTCTAACATATTCTTCTTCTATATCATACCCTACATAATGGCGATTGGTTTTTATTGCCGCTATTGCTGTCTGTCCACTTCCTATAAAGGGGTCTAAAATAACATCACCTTCAAAGGTATATAGTTGAATCAGTCGGTAAGGTAGTTCTACGTGGAAAGGTGCAGGATGGCCGACTTTACGTGCAGATTCGGCTGGAAAGGTCCAAATACTTTTAGTAAATTCGAGAAATTCGTCTGTGGAAATGGTGCTACTCTTATTTACGTTTTTCCTTCTAAATGTGCCTTTAGAAAAAACCAAAATATATTCATGAATATCCCTTAAAGTAGGATTGGCAGCAGAAAGCCAACTACCCCACGCTGTGCTTGGACTCGCACTCGTTGCTTTGTTCCATATAATCTCCCCTCTCATAAGAAATCCCAAATCGAGCAAGTCTTCAACCACAAAAGCGTGTAGAGGAATATACGGCTTTCTTCCTAAGTTTGCAAGATTTATGCACGCTCTACCTCCAGGAACAAGTACTCTATAAACTTCCTTCCATACACGCTTTAAAAATTCTCTGTAATCTTCAAGAGTGAGAGTCTCATCATATTCCTTTCCCACATTATAAGGTGGCGAAGTAACCATCAGGTGGACACCATAGTCAGATAATTCATCCATCTTTTCACTCGACTTACAAAATATCTTATCTAAAACTTCATTTGGAATTTGTTTCTCCGGATATTTCACTTTCTCTTCTTTTGGTAAGCCTTCATATAATTTGCTGGTGTAGAATGGAGTAGCGTCATGGTTTATTCTCCCTGGCGAACCAAACGAGCTTATTTTAGTTCCTCGTTTTCGACTGTTTCTCGTGTTTGTCATTCACGCTACTGAGCGCACTAAGGTAGAGGTCCTTGCTACCTTTTCCTTTTATTCCGACTCTATTCTCGGTGCGAGCAAATAACTGACTTTTCCTTTGCCACCTGCCACTTCAAAATCTATTTGCAGCGGATAATCCTTACCAAGGTTGAGCGTTATGTTCTCCGCATGGCTCATTCCTTTGCTCATAGCCGTGATGTAGTCCAGCGAGTATAAAGAATGAAGCGTTCCCGGTGTCAGATGTATTAATTGCTCCTTTCTTAACCCTAACCGTAGTTTATCCATTTCCCCTTCTGTCTCCATATAGAACACTTCTCCGTCCACACCAAGCACTATGTGGTCGCCTATCTTCTCCGCAGCGCGTATGGTTCTTCTGAACTCTTCGGTTTCGATGATTACCTGCACGGGAAACTCAAGCTCCGGGACCTTCGGCTCTTTTCTCAGCGAAGAGGGGTCAAGCAGGGAAACAGTATAGGCGAGACAGCCCATCTTTGTAAACAATTTTTGAGCGTGCTCGTCCAGTTCCAACTCAACCTCTTCCCTTCCTCCTATTCCAAGGATTCCAAGCAACTTCGTGAAATCTATGCCTACTTCTGTCTCTGCCTTGGATTCACTCGTGTCTTCGGCTCCCGATTCCGCTTCCTTCGCGGCAAACCGAAATTCGTCAAAAACATCGCTTTGCAACTCAAAAGAAATCATTGCCACATTCGCAGGGTCAACAGCCCGGAGTTTTAAACCTTCCTCCGCTATTTTTAACTTGCCTTCATCCACTATTGCGGTAATCGTCTCTATGCATTCTCTCAGCACGCCTGCATCTATCTTAGCCTCAAACATTTCTCTTTATTTCCTCCCATAATGTTATAGCATTAAAATAAAACATGATATATTTAAACTATTTGGTGTGCGTAATGCAACAGAAACAGGAACACAAAATCACCCCTAACGTCAAAGTTTCCGATTTAACGCAATATATGATATGTCCACGGCTGGTTTATTTCCGTGCAGGTGGGCATAAGCAATCTGGAATAGCAAAAGGAAAAGAGAGAAGCGTGATTGAGAATATTCTACTGAAGGAATTAGCATTCGATTTACATAAAATTTACGCACGTGGAGAGGATGAAGGAGGAGAAGGAGCGGAAACGGAGGAAGAGGATGCGAGAAGAATAATGGAAGAGATAGAGGATGGTGTGGAGCGGATATATAAGGAGGAACTGGAAGGTCTGGAAACGGATTTTTTTGAAGTGGTAAAAAGGGATTTTATATGCAGTATGAGTGTGGAAAATGCGGAATGGCTGAGGAAGGTAAGAACTGGAAATGGGCTGTTAGAGTTAGAAGAAGCGCATGGATATGAGAGAGAACATACGATGGTATCGGAAAAGTTGAGCATGAGTGGCAGCGTGGACAAGCTGATAAGAACAGGGGAGGAAATTATACCGTGCGTGATAAAAACAGGTAAGTGCCCGGAGTATGGGGTGTGGAAAAGCGATAGAATGCAGTTGGCGGCGTACGCAATGCTTATCGAGGAAGAGTTTGAAACGACGGTAAAAAGAGGGTTTGTAGAATACATAAGGAATGCTGAATTCCGGGAATCACGAATAAAAAAGAGAGATAAGGCGCTGGCTTTACAGATATTGAAACGAGTAAAGCGGATTAAAGGGGGTGTTTTTCCTGAGAAAGGGGAGAATGCACCCTGTGATAAATGCTCCTTTGTTGAGTTATGTGAGACGAGAAAGACGCTTCTTTCAAAGTTGTTTGCGAAATAAAATTTTTAAGGTTTTATGAAAGAATCAATGAGCAGTGTGGACATAGCAGCTATCGTTATCGAACTACAAGAGCTATTAGGCGCAAGAGTCGTGAAAGCATATCAACCTGGTAAAGAAGAAATAAGGCTAAAACTGCATCATAAAGAAAAAGGCGGGCTTGATTTGATTATCGAAGCGGGGAGAAGAATTCACGTCACTAAATATAAGAGAGCATCACCGCGAATGCCTTCTAATTTCTCAATGTTCCTCAGAAAGCATCTCGGCGGTGGTAGGATTTCTCAAATACAGCAACTCGACTTCGACAGGATAGTGGAGATAACGATAGAAAGGTGGGATAAAAAACTCAATTTGATAGCTGAGCTGCTTCCAAGGGGAAACATTGTACTTATTGACGAAAATGAGATAATCACGCTGCCATTGAAGAGAAGGAGCTTTTCGTCAAGGAAAATAAAAGTAGGTGAGAAGTATGAACGCCCTCCTTCAAGAAGGAATCCGCTGGAAATGAGCGAATACGATTTAATGAATCTCTGCAAATCTTCCCAGGATAAAGACGTGGTCAGGGTACTTGCAGCAGAGCTGAGTTTAGGCGGATTATATGCGGAAGAAGTGTGTGAAAAGGCAGGGATAGACAAAAAGAAAAAGGCTAACGAACTCGCCACAAATGAAATAAAAACCATTCATGAGACAATACTTGCTCTATTCAAGCCGATAATAACGAATGATAAATCCCGGCTGAGAGCGCACATCGTGATAGATGGGGAAGAAAAAGCGGATGTTCTTCCTTTTGAATTGAGCATCTATGAACCCAAAGAAAAAGTGTTTTTTTCTTCTTTTAACGACGCTGCTGATGATTTTTTCACCACGCAAATAGCAGAAGGGGTGGAAGAAAAAGCGAAGACTGAACACGAGAAGGAGGTCGGGAAGTATGAACGGATTTTAAAAGAGCAACTCGATGCGCTTCACGAATTCAAACTAAAAGAGGCGGAATGCATAAAAAATGGAGAGTTGATCTACGCACGTTATACCGAGATAGAGGATATACTGCGGGAAATGGGTAAAAAAAGAAAAGTTGTCACATTGACGCTACCCGACACAGACGTTCCGCTTGAAATTGATACTTCGATTTCTTTGCACAAGAATGCGAGTGCGTATTATGAGAAGGCAAAAGTGTTCAGGAAGAAAAGAAAAGGAGTGGAGCATGCGATAGCTGCGACAAAGGAGAAGATAAGGACGGAAAAGGAGAAAGAAGTTAGGGTGGAGGATGCGTTGATACCAAAGAGGAAAGAAGTTAAGAGAGAAAAAGAGGAGTGGTATGAGAGGTTTAGATGGTTTGAGACTTCAGATGGTTTTATTGTGGTAGGAGGAAAAGACGCAACGACAAATGAGATACTTGTGAAGAAGTATATGGATGCCAATGACCTGTTTTTCCATACGCAGGCAGAGGGCGCACCGACGGTAATAGCGAAAACAGGCGGTAAGGAAGTTTCAGAGGATTGTCTAAGCGAAATAGCGCAATTCGCAGCTTCTTATTCTAATCTCTGGAAATACGGGTTCTATGAGGGCGAATGTTATTGCGTTACCGGCGAGCAGGTGAGTAAGACACCGCCGTCCGGGGAGTATATAAAGAAAGGAAGTTTTATGGTGCGAGGCAAGAGGAAGTATTTTAAAGCGGCGTTAGGGTTGTGCATAGGTATTGAAAAAAACAGGCTGGTTGCATGCCCTTCTTCAGATTCGCAAAAGAACCGGCTGGATAATTTCGTCGAGCTCGAGCCCGGTGGCGATTTGGAAAAGAACGAGCTTTCGAAGGAAATTGTGAACTTCTTTGTTGATAGTGCGAAAGACGAAAAGAAAGAGGAAATTAAACAAATAGCAACGCACGAGAAGGTAATGAGCTTTCTGCCGCCCGGCAAGTCGAGGATAAAAGGTTCTTATCCATAACATACTTATATTAAAAGAAGGCACTTCTAACAAGATTTGAGTTGACAATACATCAGATGGAGGAGTATGCGAAGAATAAAGGTATTCACGCAGCGCAGCTTTATACTGCCAACTTCTTAATGGATATTCAGCATCTCCATGCTTTAATAGATGTCATCAGCATTCCTCCAGCTTACTTGCTTCTGAGAAACATACTTGAAAATTTCGCTAAATTTCTCGTTTATCTCCGCATTGAAGAATCTTTCAATGAACCCAAGGTTGTTTTAAGTGCAATGTTTCTTTACTAATATGAAGCAGATAAAGAACAACGCAGATATTCTTTTCGGAGAAGAAAAGAAAAGTAATCTTTTATCTTTTGATAGATAACCTATCAAGAGCATTTGAAGAGACTCTGAGAAGTTGATGATTTTTGCATAAGCGGCGCAGGTAATTTTAAAAAACGTTCTGGACAATTAGACCATGAGCGGGGTATATTTCATAGATGCGAAGAAGGGCGTTCCTAGTGGTTTGAGCGAGTAGGAATAAGAGATTTGCAGGATTTGAAAGAATGAGTTGGCGTCCTATCAGACGACCCGGTGAACCTCCAGTGCCGATGTCGCAGGTTGTGTAAATGAACCTGTCACACATACATACTATCAACATGCGCAGGCGCATCAGGGTGCAATATATGAACCCACTTTTTTATTAATTCATCAACTTCTTCAGGTGGCTCTTCACACATTTTAAAATGTCCTCCACAGTCGAAGATAAGATGTATGATGTACCGCGATCTATATTGACTTTCGGGATGGAGCCTCCAAAGGGTGAAGGTCCGGCTGGTGAATCATATTTTGATAATCCTTTGAAATGCACGAGAGAATTTAAGGAGGTGGACATATCTGAGGGTATCGCTTTGGTTAGAATTTTTTGTTGATAGTGCGAAAGACGAAAAGAAAGAGGAAATTTATCCCTTTCCCGATTTTTCTTTCCATAGCCGTACGGTAAATGCATATTCATCTTCGATTAAATCGGGCTCTATGCCATTGTGTTTAAGCATGCCAGCAATAATCTTTCTTGGAACCCCGAGACCTGTTGCTTCAACATAATGATAATCTCTGAGCACTTCCTTGATAAGTTCATTACGCGTCACCCGGCACCCTGCTTTCATTCGTTCTACAGTTACCGTGTTTGGAAGTCTTCCTGGACTAATCACTTCCAAACGATCACTGTAAATGGATAGTTCGATATCTGTCCCGCTGATAGTATAATCCCGGTGGGCAATCGCATTGACAATCGTTTCTCTAATGACTTCTTCAGGATAATCTGGTTTATCAATGCGTCTACCTTCCACTAGATATGATTTGGAACGTGTGTTTCTACGAACAAATTCAATAGCTCGCTCCACCGAGCCTGTATCCACTATATCTACCTCACCCGCAAGTCTAGCTACTATCGGCCCACGAATCGTCTTTCTCTCAACTGCTTCGTAATCCTTTTCCGTGCCAGGGTAAGCAACTGCGGAAATACCCGCCTGAGGAAGATACCGGTTAGGATTTTTTCCAAAAAGCAGTATTCCTCCCACCGTAGGAATCGCGTTACCGCGGGATTCAGCCATAATCTCGGTATTTATAAGTAATGTCTCCCATTGTTCAGTTTCCTCTTGTTCTGGGCAACGTTGTCTGCGTATATCCCTAAAATAATTTATGAGCCGATTGATGTCCATATCTTTCAAAGAAGAGCCGGGAACTGGCTTAATATCGTACCGAAGTACACCGGAAGCCTGATAGAGTCTTTGTTCTTCTTCACGAGTTGCTTCTCGTGTAGTACTTCCTATTCGTACAAATGTAACCCATCGACTTCCTTGACGAGCTTTGTATGGTTTATCAGGGCTATCTTCCGGAATGGTTATCACTCCAATCTTGCTATCACCTTCCCATAAAACAACTTCAAAATAGGGAATGATCGGCGGGTGGATATTATCAGAACAGATATTCATTACCCATTCTTCTATATCCGGACGTATAAGTCCTGTGACGGTGCCGTCATCTTCCACACCAAGAAGGACGTAACCACCTTCAAGGTTCGCTAATGACGCAATCTCTTTTGCCATGCTTTGGGGATGCACATCGTCTCGCTTAAATTCAACACCCGAATTTTCGCCGTTCCGAATAATTTCCGCTAAATCCGCTCTATTCATAATCATCGCTTATCCACCGTAGTATTTGTATATTGGAGGGGGTAAAATAAAAAACCACGAGAAAACAACGGTTAACAGCATCATCGGTTGGCCATATTGCTCCACTTCGTTTCTACAAACTGAAACGGACGCTCGTCAAATGCCCCATGGAATCCTTTATGTGTTTGGTAAGATGCGAATTTGCAGATTATTTAGGAGAGGCTAAAATGCTCTATGTTGCTGTTGATGGTGACGATAGTGGTCGGCTTCTTACCCAGTTTATAAGGCGAATAATGATTGGAAAGATTTACCACCATCGGATTCGGCGATTATGAGGTTTATGTTATGGCTGAAAAGTTTTTTAGGTAATTACAAATTAATTATCTAACTATGTTCTGGACAATTTTAGGCTTAACAGCCGGTTTTATATGCATATCCAGTTTTATCCCGCAGATGTTGAAAGGTTATAGAACCAAGAAACTTGATGACCTTTCGTATCTTTTGATGTCTTTCATGGGTTCGGGGATGTTCCTATGGATTCTATACGGGATTCATATTGGTTCTATCCCTGTTATACTTACGAATGTTATGGGCGTTTGCTGTAACGTCCTATTACTTATTATGAAATTTATTTATTCTAAGTAAGTGAGGATAGACTGAAAGTATCTTTTGTTTTCTGTTTTCAAAGAAAAGCATGAAAGTAAGTGATAAAAGGATATGAGAGTGAAAAAAGTGCAAAAACAAAATAAACCCCGGAACGATTACATTTTGTCGCTGGATGCGGATAAATGGCTATTTCACGCAGATGTGCTCGTGGACAAGGCGCATGTAGTGATGTTAGCAGAGAGGGGTATAATAAAAAAGGGGGAAGCGGCGGAGATTCTGAAGTGCTTAACTAAAATAGAGGGGAATGATTTTATCGAACATGAGCTCCCATCATACGAGGACGTGCACACTGCAATCGAATCCGTGCTGATAAAAGAAATAGGCGAAGACATAGGAGGAAGGATGCATACCGGGCGGTCGAGAAATGACGAAGTGGCAACGTGTATAAGAATTGCGCTTCGTGAGGAGTCGTTAGTGCTCATGAAAGAAATAAACGAGTTAAGAAGAGCGATACTAGAAAAAGTGGCTGAGAACGTTGATACCGTGATGCCGGGTTATACGCATTTACAGCATGCACAGCCAACTACATTCGCACATCATTACTTAGCGCATTTTGATGCGTTTGCTCGTGATTTCTTTCGACTCATAGCTGTATACGAGCGTGTAAACGTAAGCCCTTTAGGTGCTGCGGCATTCGCATCTACTGGCTTTCCGGTAGACCGCGAGAGAACGGCAAAACTATTGGGGTTTGAGGCAGTGCTGGAAAATTCGATGGATGCCGTTTCCACGCGCGATTTCATCATCGAGACGATTTCCTGCTACGCCAATCTGATGACAAACCTGAGCAGGCTTGCAGAAGAGCTAATACTGTGGAGCACTTCAGAATTCGATTTCGTTC
>JANJFQ010000227.1 GCA_025435355.1 Candidatus Methanophagales archaeon
CTTTATGTAAAGCTTACATTATATTAAGTATATAAAACTTTCCATTTCATAGCTTATGCTATGGTTTTATATAGGATGAGCGCCTAAGATAGCAAAAATGAAGAAGGGAAGGGTAAGAGGCTTTCTTGTAGTTATAATTTTGGTTTTAGCTTTGACTTTTTCTTTTTCTCTAGGTTCTCCACAGATAGAAGCTGGGAACGATTCACGTAATAATACGCAAGGTGAAGATACAGCGTGGATTAACGCAGAAATAGAAGATTTAGAAAAGAACCCTGAGATGCAAATTGCTGGATGGACAATAACCACAGGATTAAAAGAAGTCGATATCTGGGTTTATGAACTTACACCAGAGAACCAGCAATTAGATGGCACAATGATTGGTGAATGGAAAGTCAATGTGTGGGGAAAACAAAAGCCACCAGAAGGTGGAGAGGCAACTGATGAAGAGGCAGCTTGGATCAAATCAGAAATAGAAAAATTAAAGGAGAAGCCGGAACTGCAAATTAGCGGGACTTCAATACATCGTGCGGAAAAGACGGTTGTGCTTTGGGTTTATGAAGGTACGCCAGAGAACGAGCGGTTACACGGCACGATGATCGACGGATGGAAGATCATTGTGGCGAAACCCATTGAAGCAGATTCACCTAAGACCTTCCTATTTGTGCTAGTTGCCATACTGTTATCCCTGTCGTTTTTGGTTGTATACGTAATCGTTTTAAGACAAAGAAGAAAAGCAAGAAGAAACTGAACAAACTTAAGGTGCGTTGCTGAAATGAAGTGAGGTGGGCTGCTTAAGAGATGAAAAAAGTTAGGATACTGACACTTCTGGTGATTTGCATAGCAATCCTGGCGATCGGACTCTACATTGGATATATTGGGCCGAGGACTACGAAACAGCTAACGGAAGAAGAAAAAGCAGCGGTGGTACGAATAGCACTCAATGATTCAAGAGCTAGGGAGGAAATCGGTGATAAGGGATACGAACTAGGCGATGTGGATCTATGCTGGCTCGAACAGGTGTATCAGGAAGAGACTTCTTCAGATATGTATCCTTGTCTTCGCATCTATATCGGCGGAAAAGAGCAAATCGGTGTTACTCTAGTAGTATTTGTAGACTTAGTGGAGGAACGCGTGATTCACATAGGCTATGAGTATCGTAGAGGACAACCACCCACGCCGTAACTAATGAAACAGAGAGCGCTGATCGACGCCGGAGTTGGATTATTGATTGATAAAGGTGGAATCAAAATACTAGGATAAAAATGCCGAAAAAAGGTCTGTTAGGGACGTTGGATGAATTGGAACCGTCGCAGAAGGGAGCGATAATTGGTGTGATATGGGGGATAATATCCTCAAGTTATCTTATCTATCTAGCAGAATATCACTTTTACCTTTATCTAGGCTTTTTTGATAATTTTTTATATGTATTTCTCACTCTTCCAGGTGTAATTGCTATATTTATAGCAGGATTTTTTATAGTCGGATCTTTAGTTTTGGTTATTTGGCCTCTTGTATTCATTTTAGCAT
>JANJFQ010000028.1 GCA_025435355.1 Candidatus Methanophagales archaeon
TCGTGATGGCTTTCTGGATAATCGAAGATATACGCTTTGGAATGTAATCTGCCTGAGGTGTAAATCCTGATTTTAAGCCTGTTTTTTTCAATCTGTTCTTTCAGTATGCGAATCATCTGTTCGTTGTCGTCTGTTTGGTCAATTAAACTCAAGCTGGTTCTTAATCCCTCTTTTGTTTCTGATACCGCAAGTTTTCGTTTCGATGGATTCATAAACAACTGTTTGTTAAATTCCTGCTTTGCCGTTACTAAATTCATGTGCGCTTCTGCTAATTGTTCTATGGTTCTCTTACTGGAGATATTGCCAATAAGAATCTTGAGCTCTTTCAGGTTTTGTACTTCATTCATAAGAGGTGCTAATCCGCTGGTAAAGAAATAGCCGACTGCGAACTTCGCACTAACTGAGTTCCAGAGCAGGTTTTTTACGTGCTCTAACAGGATTCCTTCTCGGTTGTCTATTATGTCATGGGTTGGCATTTTTTTAATCACCCGCTATTTTCTCCACACTCCCACTAACTGACGATTTTAAAGGTACGGTTGCTTCTAGTTCTCTATGAAGCCCAAAACTTATTTTACCCTCAAATACTGTAATTTTAGGTATTTTTATGCCAACTTCAAAAATTCTATTTTTCTCATCAGGAACCCTTTTCGTATGATGCCCATCGTAACCCCTGATTCCTCGCTTAAAATCCTTTTTAATATCTTCAGAAACATTTTTGATATCTACATCAAGTCTTTCGGCTTTTTCATCCCATCGAAACAGGAATCCCGGTAAAGTTTTGTCTTTTGGTTTTAGTTCGCCAACAGTTAGCAAGCCAGTGGGAGTTATCTCGTTTTTTGGATAACGAAATAGCTCATATCCTGCATCTATGTAATCTTGTTTTACATTCACTTCGGTAGTTTTAAATGCCTTCCCATCACGAATCGCCACTTTTTCTTTATCCATCTCATCACCTCCTCGCTCATATGCCTTAATTTACTTAAAATTGCCCAAGAATTCTTCAAAATAATCAATAGAAACAATATCTATAATAATTGGCTTCGATGTAAAGATTTTTTCTTTGGTATCGGTCCAAGGAAGAAGTTTTGGATTTTTGGCTTCTCTTTCAACTAATAACTGGATGTGATTTTCTTCATTAATATCCCATTTTCCATCAAGGGATTCTGCTGAGAATAACATTCCCGCAAATACAATTATTGGATATAAGAAGACAAATCTTTCTTTTTTATACTCATATATCACATCCGACTGTTGTTCAAAATAAAAAATTAAAGCATCTACAACCTGATTTATGGCTTTATAGATGGGATTTGGTTTATTGGGATTCCCAAAAGGATTCATATAATATGTGGCGATGTTCTTATCGTAATAATAATGTTTATCGAAGTAATTTTTTTCAAACCAATTATATACTCGTCCATCCTCTTCGCTAACTATGTGTAATGTCCAAACATCTTTATTCTTCTTATTTTGCTTAAAAAACACCCATGGTTTATCTGCTTGTTTTTTACATTCAATTATAATCATGTTAAACCAGTTTTGTTTATTTTTCTTCTTTGCTACGATATCTATCTCAGAATACTGCTTAGTTTCTTCATTAAAGCATATTGGATTCGTCTTGACATACCAGTCGTTTTTATTTAATATTCGTGAAGCATTAAGTTCGAGTTCATATCCACTTTTTTCTATTGCGTCCTTAATCTTTTCTATTAACTCTTTATTTGCCATTTTATTCTATCTTCAAACTCCTCGCCTTTTCCAGCCTCTGCTTCACCAACTCACAAACCGCCCAATAAACCTCTTTTCTTTCCTCTTTCGTCAAGCCGAGTTCGTCAAAAATGATATTATCAAGTTCTGCTCGGTCTGGCAACGGATTCGGTTCCTGTTCTCGAATATTAACATCGGCATTAAAGCCAAACTCATCAAATATTGAGATAATAGGTCGAGTGGATATACTATTCCATGCATTATAGATAATATCTCGCTGTTTAGATGTTAAACAATTCGGACTTATAACTGGGATTTTTAAAAACTCATAAGTCTGTAGTTTCGCCTTTCCACCACCAAATGGCGTTCGAGATAATATATTAATCATTAATATAGACAAAGAAGAATATCCGATAGCTGCGATAGTTGGATTATTGGTATATACTTGGTGAAAATTGTCGCTAAAATAAAGTGGAGTTTTGGAAAAGTAGAAATGTCCTGTTTCATGAATATTGTAATTAAATGCCATGTAAGATGACTTTTTCCTTGACTTTTCAGCCACAACGTTCCACCATTTTTTTCTATTTTTGCACGTATCAGATTTATGGTAGTTCTCTATTTCGCCCCATTTTATATAATCACAGGCAAATGGAAAACTTTTACTTTTATCGTAAGGTGGATAAAATAGACGGATTGGAGAATTCTGTATTAATAATGTCTTTGAATCATTTGTATTTTTTAAGCCCATGCTTAAGCAATTTTCCTCCACGAGAAAAAAGACACAACTGGTGTCGTTACTACTAAACTTAGATGGTTTGATAATGCGCAAACCAGCTCTTTTAATATCTTCTATGTTTTTAAAGTCCCTCTTATTTTGAATCCGTAAAAGTTCAGAATCAGTTATTTTCTCGGTTACATCTTCAACATAGAAAAAATCATTTGCACCTGTTGTAATTCCTCGATTGACATCTACAATTTCGCCTAGTCTAATAAGCTTTTCTTTTCCCCTCTCCAAAATCGTAAAAAATATATCCGGTGCTCTTAGATACTTCCCACCCCATTTATTGCCCGCATAGTTACCAATAAACTCAGAGCCTGTGATCTCATCCTGTTTGGTTTCTTCAACTGCTATCCCCTCTTTCCATAGTTCACTTTGCGTGATGGGAACGCACCTGAAATTGTCCGTCTTCAACTTCTCTTCCGCACTGCCGATTGTCTTCAGGTTGGCATCAGTGATTACCTCTTCAAAAGCCTTCTTAAAAGCAACGAACTTCACCAGATTATCAGCGATGTTTTTTTCTTCTGGTCTCTTGAACACCGCGATTATTGTATTAATATCAGCCTCAGCAAATGATCGTTTCGCGTGATTATCGTAGATTGCCTTCATTTCAATATTTTTAAGAAGGAACTCCTGCAATTTTGCACCGAACCCCACGTCAAGCCATGAATTGGAAGAGATGAAACAGAACACACCGCGGGGTTTGAGCAAACCCAACGCGAGATAATAAAAGTAAACATACAAATCGCTCTTCAAATCTTTTTTGAACTCGTCTCCCCATTGAGCAGTGACACTTCTAACCAAAGCTTCTTTATATTCCTTTTTGACCTCTTTCGTAATTTCTTCTTCGGGTATATCCAGCGGTGCAATCTTCTCCTGCCGCACATAAGGCGGATTCGCAATAACAATGTCAAACCCGGCATCTGCGAACACCTCTGCAAAATCAATTTCCCAGACAAACGGCTTTTTTTCGAGGTCTGGTGAATCCAAAGTATTCCAAAGTTCTTCCAACCGCTCTTTTTCCTTCTCAAGCTTGATTCGTTCTTCTGCTCGTCCTTTATCCGAAGCTGTTATTGCTGTCCGAGCAGAGCCCAAATTTTGTTGCGTTGCTGCTAAAAGTCTCAAATTGAGATCAATTCTGTTTATTTCTGAATCTACAAGTGTTTTAATAATCTTGACCCCTTTTCTCTTTATTTTTTCTAAGACACCAGGGTCATCGGGTCTGCTGTAATAGTAGTTCTTTTTATCTTTGTATAATTCCTTGTATAATTCTTTAACGCGGGTTTTGGGGATATGGTCAAAATGAGTCATTAATGCTCGTGCACTCAATGGTTTACCGGCAATTTCCTGAACGAGACTGTCACCACAGCGCAATTTCAATCTCAGATTCGGAAGCAGCGGTTTACCGGAATCCAATTTTATCTCGGATTCTTCGGTCTCAACTAAAAGAGTAAGCCACATTCGGAATTCCGCAACTCTAACCGCCCAATCCTTTATATCAACACCGTAAAGATTGTTGCTAATAATCTCTTTCTTTATTTCAAATGTGTTCAAACGTTTATTTAGCTTTTTTAGAATGTGCGAGTATAGCTCTATTAACACATGGAGCATACCAACAAGAAAAGTGCCTGAACCACATGCAGGGTCAACTATTTTAGCATTGTATAATGCGTTTCCTATCGGTTTAGCTTCTTCGTCCGATAACAAATCAGCTTTATCCTCTTCGGTTGAGTATATGAACGAAATAAGTTTGTCCTGTGGAATACCTGTATTTTCCACGAGATATTCCAGAAGAGATTGCCGACACATGAAATCTACTTCAATACGAGGCGTGTAGTATATTCCCGCTTCTCCTCGTTCCTCTTCAAAAATAAGCGATTCATACACTTTACCAAGCATTTCGGGGTCAACCGCAACATCAACATCAAAAGGAGTATCTTCACTGACGGTAAAGTTATAGCTCTCCAATAACCCGCCATGAACATCAACTATTTTGTAGATTAGCGTATCATCCAATTTGTAACCCATCTCATCCAATTCTTTGTCCTTTACGAATAACCCACCGTTTAGATACGGCATATTATCATAAATTTTCTTCAAATCAGGTGGGAGATACTTATAAGAATCAGGGATCGGTTTTTTATTTAACGAATAGAAGAATAGGGGTTCAAGCCAATCCTTGTAAATCCCGTTTGGCGTTCCTCCTGTGTTTTTATATCTTTTTACCAGACTCCAGACGAATCGCATATCGCTATTCAGCCATCCTTTCTTCTGAATAAAGTAAAGAAACATCAATTTATTGAGAAATTGTTGAGCGAAACCTTTTACAGTCTTTTTATCTCCTATTCCCTGAGATAGCAACTTTTCTTCCATTGAAGATAATACCGCCTTGTATTCATCGTAAAATTGTTCTGTAACTGCTTCGAGATTAAAAGCGTCATCGTGCTTCGCTTTTAACTCCGTTGCGGTATTGGTATCTAACGCATAAGTTTTACACAACCGCTCCGATGCAGTTCTCAATTTTTCATGCTTTCCCACTACGTATCTTCGTATAACGAATTTATATCTCGATTGCGGCTCATATTTAGGGCTGGTTATATGAAATTCGGTTTCTTCTTCGTTTGAAAATACCACTGCACAATCATGGAAGCGTTTTAATATTTCTTTTAATACTGTCCTCTCATTTGTTCGTGTCAGTTTCCGAATGGTAAAATACAAGATGTGGAATTCACTCTTTTTTGCGATGATTTTTCCGTCTATAATAAGTTCTTTTGCGGATTTACTCCAATCTTCAATTGGAATTGGTCGATCCTGATAGTCGTAGTTCAGTAGATTGCAATATAAGGTTTGTGCATCGTCAATTCCACTAAATTTTGAGATGCAATCGTGAACCTGTTCCTGCTGGAGCATTTATTTCACACCTGCGAATTTTTCGAGAGGTGGTGTGAATATCGAATATTAGGGTACAAAAATCCTTCGATGTCTTACAGTTTAGTTTCTATTATTCTATAATTTTTTGGATAATATATGTAAGAAAAGTTTCACATTATTTCAATTCCACGAAATTCTTCTCACAGCTTATTCTTTATTCGCTTTTCACTTTCATCGCTTTTTTCAGATGAAAGTAGGAAAGGGTAAATCGTTAAATCAAAGGTAATAGCAGGGATGAAGAGAAGGTGTTGATTTTTTTGTTGAGATTTTTATTTGTGGGACGGGCTCTTTACTTAAATAATTTTTGAACAGTATTAATGAATAATGAAAACAGAAAAGAACACGGCTTCTGCACTTACACTTTTACCATTGACTGCATCACATGGTTTAATGCACATCATGGCTGCTTCACTCCCCGCACTGTCACCGTTAGTAAAGGAAGAGTTTCAATTAACGTACACTTCGGTAGGTGTGCTTTCTTTTGCATTTGCGGCTGCTATCGGACTGGGGAGCATACTGGCGGGTCTGTTATCAGATAGATTCGATGGAATACGGCTGATAAGTCTCGGCTTCTTCTCCACTGCCATTCTCTCTGCTCTTATACTGCTTGCTCGCAATTTTTTGTCGCTTACCCTTATTTTTATCATCATGGGCGTTTTTCTCAGTTTCTATCACCCCTCTGCACTGTCTCATATCGCGAAATCATTCAGAGTAAGACGAGGGAAAACTTATGGCGTGCACGAGACCGGAGCAAGCATAGGACTTGCAATAACGCCATTAATAGCGGGGTTTATTTGCTTTTACTTCGAATGGCGTTTTGTTTACTTATTTTTAGCATTTCCAGCGATTTTTTTCGCTTTTTTACTTTTCAGAATGCGGAATGATGGAAAATTTGAATGGGATAGAAAGAAGCAAAGCACCGATGCCAATTCTAATGACTTAAAAGTTTTTCTCCGCCAGATTATAAGCACGGGTCCGTTAAGAAGGATATACGTAATTGAGGGGCTATTCGGGTTCGTTATCGGTGGTGCATTGACTTTCATCCCTATCTTCCTTAACGAAGCAAAAGGGCTGGGTCCCGAGTTCGCAGTGATGATAACAGGTGTGTTTACAGCAGGAGGAGCGATAGGTAAATTTGTTGGTGGGCATTTTTCTGACCTCGTGGGAGAGCGAAAGGTAATGGCTATTGGATTTTTACTCGTTGCTCCTTTATTTTTCGCTGTTCCTTTCCTACCTCTATTCTGGGCTATTCTGGTGTTAGCACTTGCAGGCTTGATTTTTCCAGCGGTTCTTCCTGCTATAATAACTACGATAGGCAAGGAAATAGAGCCTTCAAGAACGGGAGTAGCATTTGGATTGTTATTATTCGCAGGTTTCGGCGTCGCGTCTATTTCTCGTCCAATCATGGGTTTGATAAGCGACAGTTTTGGTATTTCCGCGGTGTTCTATCCAATTGTAATTGCTACTCTGGTTGGTGGGCTCATGAACGTTTGCATGCCGATGCGGTAGGGATGCCGAGATGCAAGATAAAGGGAGAAAAGGGCATATAAAATGGGTTGAATGGTAAAGAAATATTCGAATTCTTTTCTCATTGCTCCTTTCTGAAACTTTGCCGGAATAAAATTATTATTTCTCGATTTTAATGGCTATCTAGGGTTTTTGATTCGGTGGGGCAAGGTTGGGAAGTGGTGGAGAGGTATATATCGGGGCAGAAGGGGTATTGTTGTGAGAAAACCGGGGCTATACATGGGAGAGGAGAGAGGGGTGCGTTATGGTTATGAGAAAACTGATACTGTACCTGTGGTTGTGATAGATGAGGAGAAGGAAAAAGCACTCAAAATCGGATATATGACGCTTTACGCTAAGCTTTTTATGTATATAAAAAAGAAAGAAGAGAAAGATGGGTGTTACAGTCAACATAATTTCTATCAGCGATATCCCAAAAACGGGGCGGGGTAGAATGTTCTTAATTCTTCTGATCTAAACAGTAATGTCTTTCACAATAATGCTCCTTCATCCTTCATTACTTACAGCTATGGTTTTTGCAGTTGTATTTGCTATAACTATAGTTTATATGTTTTTTGGCGAGGAATGTGGTAGATGAAAAAGGTTTTTCATTTTCTAGCAAAAAGGAAGGGACATTAGTCCCTGCATATGGTGAACGAGGCTTTTTCGTGCCATCAATTCTTCGACATGATGATAGATATGATAACTTTAATGGATTGATGTTAGCAAGATTAATCTATACGGATTCTATGGATAAAGAATATTGTACCTGCCAATGCTATAATAATGGAATAGAGAACGGTACATATATCAATACAGAGGCAGAGAAAATGGAGTCGCCGGAAGGGTTGGAGGTCTATCGTGTGAGAGCAAAAACGGTAGAACGGGTTTTTGGGCACATTAAGCAAAATATCGGCTTAAGGGCGTTTTAAACCAGAGGTTTGGGGGGCGTAAGGGCAGAATTCAGTCTGGCATGCATAGCGCATAATTTGAAGAGAATCTGGAAGACAAAAAGTCAAATTGAAGGTATCGGGATTAATTCTATCGAAGGTGGACGTTTTGATCACACTTTTCTCAAAAGTTTGTGTGGAAGGACTAATGCTTTTATGTCTATGAGTATGGGTTAGACCATTTCCTGGGGGAAGGGAAGGGAAGAGGAATACGAGTTACCTACTTTTTATGTGGACATAGATTTAACCAAACAAGAAAAGCGTACTTTTGTTTGTCCATCATGTGGTAAATCATTCTCTATGGTAATATCTCCTACTAACTTGGAATTAACTCCCGAAGAGTTGCAAAGAAAAGCTGAAGAAAAGCTACAAAGACAAGCCAAAATAATGGCTTATTTTTCCTTATCATATATAGCTGCATCGCTTATTACGCTTGCATTTTATCTAATTGGACTTGTAGGAGATATTGGTATTATCCCTGTAACAGCTGCTCCTGCTTTTCTTAGTGCAGTAGTATGTCTTTATCGTATGAGACATCCTATAGTAAGAGATCCTATAATGTTAAGAAGGGAAACCACTTGTAAAATTACCGCTTTCAGCGATCCTAACGGTAATCATATAATGAAAACAAGAGAGGAAAACTGGTCAAGGAATCTCTTCTTGAAAAAAGCGCGTCAGAAGCCAGCCGAGTGAAGGATAGACTCAAATGTTGGATCCATCGGAATTTTTTCATAGGTAGAGTGGTTGGGGCATAAACTACTTTTATATATACAAATCAACTTAAGATTTACCATGAAATATACAGTAATCCTTGAAAAGGAGGAGGAGGGTGGATACTCTGCTCAATGCCTTGAATTGCCTGGTGCAATTAGTCAAGGGGAGACAAAAGAAGAAGCAGTTAGAAATATAAAAGAAGCAATTGAAGCAGTGTTAGATGCCCTAAATCAAGAATTAAAAGGATTGGGCGGAGTAGCCGAAATTTCTATGGTGGAAGTAAGTGTCTAAAAAACTGCCTGTGATTTCGGGGAAAGAAACTGTCAAAGCACTCGTGAAATTAGGCTTTACAGCCAGATTAGGAAAAGGAGACCATGTAGTGCTTCAGAAAAATCAGAGAGTATTTTCAGTTCCTCTTCACAAAACACTTAAGAAAGGGACATTGAGGAAAATTCTGAAACAGGCAGGAATATCCGTAGAGGAGTTCAATGAAGCATTATAATCTACCTGACAGGGATGCCCTCGAATTTATTCCGGGTGTGGTTGGGGCCCAGAGGGTTAAAGTCCCTCCTGTGCCGTTTACCCGTCAAACTTTCTTTCACAAAGAAAGTTTGATCAAAGAAACTGGTTTTTGATAAAACTTTTTTCTAAAAAGTTTTATGCAGAAGCCAACAGTGGCAGGGTGTCCCTTGCGAGGGGGGAATCTGAAGAGCCTGAAGCGGTCTTTAGCCCGGAGCAAAGGCGGACCAGAGGTGGGATATGCTGGCGACGACCCTCCGCTTACCTTGGGAAGTTCAACGCCTCTATGGGGACGGAAAACGGGATGTTCCCATAGGGGGTTAGCATGTCTGCTTAGGGTCTGGATGAAGACGAAAGGGGGGGGCGGTTGAAAGACCTCCTCCTCCTCTGCGACTTTTAAAGATTTAGGATGAAGTTTTCTCATGCAGGATACCAAAAGCCTCTTTCTCTCTACGACCACCGCATTTTTTGACGATGTTGGTATAATGTTCCATCATTCTCTCGATCTCTTCCTTTTCTCGCTTATCTACTGTTATAACATATCGCGTTGCGAGAATAGCGGCTTCTATTACGGCATTAAGCCCGCGGTTTATCGCTTTTACCTCTTTTCTGTTTATTTTTAATGCAATGGGCGTCAGTTGAAAAAGGAACGATTCACTGTTTTTCTTGATAAGGGCACTCTCGAAAATTATCCACGAATTCGCTTCGTTTAGCACCGGCAATCCCGCAAAAAGCGAGAAATGAGCTTCGTTTAGATTCCCAACGGCTGCTTTCACAAATAAGACCGCATCATCTGTCACATTCACCGCTAACTTATTCGTTTCCATCACGTTAGAAAGAGTTTTTGAATTTTTGTATAACTTTACAAAATATTTGTTTTCGTCTTCGTTGGTTATTATTCCAATAGGGGCTGCATTTGGCTCCCCAGAAGCTGACCTCGTCGTAACTATTACTTCTGATATGCCTTCGCCAATTCCAGCTTCTTTTATGTGCATTTTTCTAACAAATTCTTTAACCTGCCCTTCTGTTTTTTGGTCAGTTTTAACTTCTTCTCTTCGATTATCTTGGACAATCGCAATCTCGTGCTGGGATTCATTTTAGTGCCGGAAAGCGCGGTTCTTACTATCGTTTCCCGCACTTTTTTCGTTGTATCGTTTAAACACTCATCTACATACACAGCATCAGCGAATAACAATAATAGATACTTGTAGCAATGTGCACGAATATCACCTAAGTTAGAATGCGAACCCTGCTCAAGCAATTGTCGCACAAAATCTTCATCCAATTCTTCCGACATGGAATACTGAGCATCATACGCACACATCTTTATGTACTTATCACCATTTGATTTTACGCAGTCCACATTTTCAATTAGTTGCGTAATCGCCTCCTTCTTCTCTTCTAACGTTGGCAACTGCGATATATACCAGTCGCATACCTGCCTCCTTACGCAATTGAAATCGAAGTCAATCACATTCAAAATATTACGTAAAAAACCTTCTTGAAGTTCTTCGGGCATCTCCACAAGGGACTGAAACAAATCCTCAATGAACGGCGGGAAATAAACCTCGCCAGCATCTGTTGCTTCCGCCTTCCTCAATTCTTCAAACCCCTTCCTTATCTGCATGAATAAGTCTGGCTCACGCAGTAATTCAAAGACCTTCACGCGATTTTCTTTCGCTACTGCCTCAGAATCCAGAAGTATCGAAGTCGCTTTTTTCAATCTTTTTGAAGTGTCACGCCTGCGTCCTATATTCGGCAAACAAAGGTAATACCCTATTTTCACCGTGTCGCTCAGATTCCTGTCGTTCAGCATTATTTGGAAATTGTGGATGGAAGACTCATTAGGACTTTTGCTATCTTCCGTTAGCAAATAGAGCAGGTATTCTTCTGTCAGGGGTTCGTGTTCGAGCAGATAGTTCATGCATGACTGATAGGGTATTTGCGGCGACAAAACGAACCCGATTTGCTCATACATACGCCTGTCTGCTTCGGTCTTTCTTCTCAGAAATGATTTCAGCAAAAAGATTTTCTCTTCCTCTGTCAGGTAGTCTGCATTGGCACACGCTGCACAAATCCGCTCATCTACATCTCCTGCCTCAATGCACGGCAGGACATCTTCCTTTCCCCTGAGTTCAAAATCCTCGTCAAAAAATGAGCCGATTTCACCGTAATTAATCACTGCATCTTCCACAAGCGTTACCAGTTTTCTTCTCAAATCTGTGTCTATTTCGTATCCTCTCGGCAAGATTCGCTTGCTGCAATATTTTAGCACTTTCTCTTTATATCCTACCATTTTACCTTATACTTATTTTCTTACAGAAAAAATTGACAAGGAAAACAATATTAATTATGCACTCCAACAATACTTTCATTTGCGTTAAGGGATGAGTGTAAAGATGAGCGCAGTTTTAGTTGATAATAAAGCAGGGATTTTGGCAGATGAGAAAGAAAAAAAGATAGATATGCGGATTATTGCAGATTGGAAGGCAGAGGATGTTGATGCTTTGATTGGAACACAGGTAGCTGGGGATAAAGCATTGCCAGTAAGTTCCTTTGATTTCTATCAGAAGAAATAGGAGGAATAAAAGACAAAATTGGTACATAGCATGTTCAACCCAGGTTTTAAATACACGAACGAAATCGTGAGGATGCTCACAAAAATATCTGCATCACGAGAGATAATACTCAATTCGCCGTTGATTCCGAAATGGGAAGTTACCTTAGGGCGTGAAGCCCTTATCCTCAGTGCGCATTCATCTACGAGAATCGAGGGAAACAGGCTTAATTGAATGGGTGAACTCAAACGAAGCCAAAGAATTTGACCCTATACTCGTGGCAGGCGTGGCACACTATGAATGGATTCATCCCTTTGTTGACGGAAACGGCAGAACTGGAAGGGCTCTGGCAACCCTAATATTATACCTGCGAGGTTTTGATACCAAACAGTTCTTCTGCATTGACGACTACTACGATTCTGATAGACCGGCATATTACAGAGCGTTGCAAAGCGTTGACCAGAGAAATCTGGACTTGACCGACTGGCTGGCTGGCTGGAATAGAATTGGGAGTTATAAAGTCATAGGGGGTAGGGAGAGCGACATATTATGTTCTGGACTGACTTGACGCATTGGTTGACGTATTGGTTGACGCAAAAGCATAATAGTGGTTTTCTATGCACGGATCGTTTCGGATTTCGTGAGCAGTTGTTGACAATTCGGTTGACAATTCGGTTGTCATTTGATTCGAAGAGGTTTCCGGAGATGGACTACGATACGGATTAGGATGAATGGTGTGTGTTGGGCGTGGTATAGTTTCCAGAACATATCACGTAGTGCAGTAGAATATTGATATGTGTGTATGACTGAACAGTATGTTCAACTGTGGGTAACTGTGAAGTGGTATATCTTCACTCCATTACCAATCAATTTGGAGGGGATACTTTATTCTTTCGTCACTAAAATCATATTTTCTCTTCAAAAACCTCTTTATCATCTCTTCTGTTACATCTTCCACATGTATATCTTTTTTACTCAAATATTCAAAAACCGAAGCTTCTTTTGGATGTTCTCCTCGAAGCTCTCTTGTTTCTCGTGACCCGATTATACGTTTTGCCTTCAATTTCCTGTTTTTAAAATCACTGACCAATCCCTCACATTCCGCCGGAAGAAGATGTGCATCATCAACGATAAAAACCGCTTTTTCATCTTTTATCTTGGGACTCCTTTTCTCAAAACGGGTTGAATAGTTGGTATATTTTTCAGATACCATTTCTAAAATATCTGTTATTTGGATTTGGGATTTCCCTCCTTCTATTCTTTCTCTTCAATTTCCTCTTCTTCTAAGAAGATTTCATCCTCTTTTATATCAATTACAATATTTTTTATAAACATATAAAAATCTATGGATTGCTGTTAAATGAGAAAGGATTGCAATTATTAAAAGACCATAGAATACGAGGTCAAAAAAGGAGCATATAGCAAGAACCGTCAGTCTTTCTGCTCTTTCAGCAAATCCAATGCTACATGTCATGCCCTCCTTTTCAGCTTTTGCTCTAACATACGAGACCGTTAAAGAGCCCGTAATTGCGATAAAGCCAATTAAAAAGTCATTTATGTAATAGGATGCGAAGAAAAGAATTAGAATTTCAGTGTATCTATCACTAACAGCATCATAAAATCCTCCAAATCTCGTTTCCATTCTATTTGCTCTCGCAGTGATGCCATCAAACAAGTCGAAAAGGCCAACGGCAATGATTAATAGACCAGCGATAAGATAATCGCCGAGATAAAAGGCAAAGGAGCAGATAAGTGCGAAAATGAGAGACAAAGTGGTAAGAACATTCGGCATAAAGCCCACTTTTATGAAAAATTTTCCAATAGGACTTAAAAGCCCATCCGTGAAATTTTTGAATTTGCTCAGCACAAGGCGATATAAGATAAAAAGATTTAAATAATTTTTGGTTTCAATTGATAAACAGTAGGTTGAGCGTGAGATCAGAGGCTGTGAAAAATGGACCTTGAGGGATTTGCGAAGAGAAAGTTAAGAGAAGGCGAAAAAGAAGAGGCGATAATCGCTGAAATGTGCAGTCGCATAGTAGAGATAAAGCGAAATCGTATAAGAAAAGAAGATGCAGAGTCGATTTCGAGGGCGGTTCTGGAAGAGGCGAAGAGAACGCTTGATTTAAAAGACGAGCTTCTCACGGAAATAAAATCAGGTGTAAGAATGGGCGAGTTTGGCGTGGGGTCGAGAGGTTCGGGTGATTTTTATGCTCACGAGAAGATAGGAGAGATAATAGGAGCAACAAGTGCAGTGGTTGATTCTTCAAGCTTAAGTGATTCTGGAGTAGTCCGTTTTCCGCGTGAAGGAAAAAGTAAGGGTAACAGTGAAGAAAAATTGGTGGTCGTAACGGTGGACGGAATGCACTCGCGACTGAGTGATTTTCCGTTTCTTGCAGGGTTTCACGTTGCACGCGCGGCTCTTCGTGACGTGTATGTAATGGGCGCCACACCTGTTGCACTCTTCTCAGACATTCACGTTGCCGATGATGGCGACGTTGCGAAGATATTCGACCATGTTGCGGGGATTTCAGCGGTATCTGATGCTGCGGGCGTTCCTCTCGTCACGGGTTCGACGTTGCGAATAGGTGGTGACGTGGTAATAGGCGAAAGAATGACCGGGTGTGTTGGCGCGGTTGGCGTGGCTGATGCGGTTGTATCACGAGAGGGAGCAAAAGAAGGAGATGTAATATTGATGACCGAAGGAGCAGGTGGAGGCACAATATCTACTGCCGCTTTGTATTATGGCGAACCAGAAGTAGTGAAGGAAACGTTGAACATACAATTTCTACGGGCTTGTAAGGCTCTTATCGGCGAAAAAATTGTAAAACGAGTTCATGTCATGACGGACGTTACGAACGGAGGAATTCGCGGAGATGCAAACGAGATTGCAAAAGTCGCAGCCGTGAAACTCGTTTTTTATGAGGATACGATAAGAAGCGTGGTGAATGAGACGGTGCTTGGGATGCTGGAGCGGCACGCGATAGATTATTTAGGCGTTTCTCTGGATGCACTCCTGGTCATTTGTCCAGAAGAAGTTGCGGAAGATGTGAAGGAGGTTGTAAGGAGTGAAAATGTAAGAATAGAAGAAGTTGGCAAGGTTGAAGCAGGGAAAGGTGCAGAAATTGTTGTCGATGGAGAAAAAAAGGAGTTTGTTCCTAAATTTCGAGAGGCTGCTTACACGCCTGTAAAGAAGGTTGTGGGAGAAAGCACGATAAACAATTTTGAGGATATGAAAAGGAAAGTGGATAAGGCGGTTGAGGCGGCGATTTACAAGAGAAATCGGGTGAAGAGAATGTTGGGTGAGAAAGGGGAAAGGTAGTCTTTTCGCATACTTTCGACCATGATGAGGTGTTATCATTGGCTTTTAATCTTCCTCTCTTCACTTCTTTCCCTTGTATTTCAATTCAATTTATTCCATCAACATATACGTACTTTTTCATCGCCATTACTCTCCCCAAGGTTGGTTCTTCTTTTTAATTTTTAAACCCTTTCAAAATAATGATGGAATCAAAACCCTTAACTTTTGGATTTTTGGTGGTGGTAATTGCAATAATCATTTCTTTAAGTGGCTGCATTCAACAAGAAGAATCCGTAGATCATATAGAGATTAGAGAATATGAAGGCGAAAAACTTTCATCCATAACTGATTTTAGGGAAAATTCCATAGAAGGCCCACAACATATAGACAAAGAACGTTATGTGCTCAAAATCACAGGTCTTGTAGATAATCCTAAGAACTACACGTATGACGAAGTCATTAACGACTCCCAACAGTATAAAAAAGTCGTAAGATTGGACTGCGTAGAGGGATGGAGTGTAACAATTCTGTGGGAAGGTGTATTAGTCAGAGATTTGATAGAAGAAGCAAACGCCTCATCAAACGCAACAGTAATCATATTCCATGCGTATGATGGATATACAACTTCTTTTCCAATCGATTACATCCTGGACAACAATATACTAATGGCGTACAAAATGAATAATGTTATCCTTCCACCAGAGAGAGGATTCCCTTTTCAGCTCGTAGCAGAAAGTAAATGGGGATACAAGTGGATAAAATGGATAACAGAGATCGAATTATCTGATAATAGTAATTACAAAGGATATTGGGAAAGCAGAGGATACTCCAACAGTGGAAACCTAAATGAAAGCTTTTTCGGTGGGTAGAAGATAATGGTGAATAACGTTCTTATTAAAATGTAATAGCAATAGGAAAAACACAAGGTAACCCAATATTTGTTGTAAGAACTCAGATATTATTCCAGTTTTAGTTTACCCTCCGCCATTAACGTCTTATCGTCTATTGTCACATTGGGCTTGTTAATAACAAAATCCATATGAATTTCAGCTTCATTTTCTCCACCAATGCTTTTGCTATCCCCGATAGCGACGTGTATAGTGCCCAAGATTTTCTCTGCCTCAAGGATGACATCAGGTCGTTTGGCATTTTCGTTGGTACCAATCCCCAATTCGGCTATCCGTCCGTTTTGAGGCTTTTTGCATTTCATCCGCAGATATTCTCCGATTCTTCCACCTGATTCAATAGTAACAACTTCGCCGTTTTCAAAAGTAACGGTTAACGTATCATTCAAATCCTTATACCAACCCGGATCCACTACGAGGTTCCCATTAGCGTCGATTGGGACAGTATATACTTCACCAGCAGGTAGATTTCCCAGTGACCCATCTGCAGAAAGATCACCAGTATCTACACGGATATCTTTTCCGCTTATTTTTTTTTCTTATCCGCAAATTGTACCCATATACATTTTCAATGCCTCGTTGAATATCTTCGCTGGTTGTCATCATAGTTATCACATTGAGCATAATCAATTTTTCTTTATTTATATAAATACTTCGATTTCTTGCGATTACGGAGCTTAAAATGGCTTAACTGTTAATCCAACAAAGCGCACATCAGCCTGGTAAGATTATATCTCAGAACTAACAGTCTCTAAAAATTCTATCTTTTCTATCCCTATCCCATACCTGTTAATAATCACCTTCACCGACTCAAACTCTTCAACCAAATGTCTCTTCAATTCCTTCTTAATTCCACGCATTACTTCTTTGTCTGGCAATAAAAGGTCAACATATATTTTCCTATCTTTATGCCTAACCGTTACTTTCTGCACGCTTTCATGCTTTAGATATTCTTCCACAGTCTTTTCTGACAACTTCGCATCTTTTATTATAAACTCCGGTGGAATACGATTGTAATCCGTATCCAATGCATCTGCCAATCGAATCAAAGCAGCTAAAAACTTCCATCTGATCTCTACTTTCTCACCATCTATAACACATTCAGCTCTTTCTGGGATATTATGTATATCCACTTTGCTGCTGTGTGCTTTACAAATCTCAGCCAGATGCACGCTATGCGTTTTCTCAAGTATTCCCATTTCTCGCCCGTTTTTCTCGATGTGCTCCGCAGACCTCATAGAATGCCCCTTTCTTGCTTTTTCCACAACCTCCTGTTTGGTGTAATCCTCGTATCCGCCATTTGTCTTTTGCGGCAGCATACCGATGTCATGAGCATAGGCTGCAGTGTAAAGTAGATAATATTCGTAGTCGTTTTTCAGTTTCACACCTAAAAGAAGTTCTTTCAGTATTTTCAAGATGGTTTGACTGTGAAGTGATGCGTGATTGGTGAAAAAACGGAAATAAATGTCATCCGAGGCATAAAAAGCATCAAGCAGTTTTTGGCAATACTTCTGCACATTCTCCGCTGATTTCTTCAGAGTTTCGTTATGGATGGTTTCTAAAAGTTCTGGTGAACCGGTTGTTTTACCTCTTTCTTCTCCTCTTCCTATTATTTGCTCGCTTTCAATATCTTCACTCTCAGAAACCTTCAAATTTTGATTTCCAACACCCTTTAAATTCTTTTGAGTGCTTTTGACGCCCCTACTTCTTTTTATCTCAATCTTTTGCTTAACCACCTTTTTCACCACCCTTATAACGCTACCTCAGCAATCCCTTTCGGGCTATCTCTGCAATTGCCTTCTGTATATCGAGGGATTCTACAGCTTTTAACTTCTCTACTAAAGGTCGTACTTTTTGAGGATATAACTCAGCTAATTTTAAAAGCGCCTCTGACAGTGAATATTGCATATTCAATCGCACAACCAATTCTTTATCCAGCCTAAAAGTTTCACCCTCTGGCAACGCCAAGCGGCCATCTTTACTCAAAATCTCAATTAATCCTATTGCAACTTCTGGATTTACTTCAACCAATCTTGGAAGTGTTCCAGCTGCGGCCATTCGCGCTACAAAGTTTAAGCTTTGATATATTTCAACTTCTTTCTCGGTGATATTTTCGATGTGTTTCAAGAGATCTATTGCAAACATTTTTGTGTAAAGATTTGTTTCTGACAGTTTTTCCAGGAACCTATGTGCTATTTCGTCCTTTTTCTTCCCTTTTGCATACAGTATTACCTGCTGGATAATTGCTCTGTTCTCCAGTAATGTCGTGTTATTGAGCAAGTATTCAAGCTGTTCCTGTTCGTCTTTTTCGATGAGCGCTCTTGCCGCTGCGTATTCGAAGAATGTCTGATGGAAGAATTCGACTGTCTTTTCATGCGCTCTTAATACACCTTCGTCGAGAAGATTGTAATAGGCGTTGTTCATCACAAGATGGTGAGATTTGTGGTTGGTATCTGATGCGCCTCCTGAACGACATGTACATTTTCACTCTTCGATATACTTGCCTGCTGTTTGATGCAAGAATGCACAAAAACTTCCTCCTTGACATATTTTTCCTCCAAAAATATCTCTTTCTTCTTCAACATTTCAACAGCAATCTTTCTTGTTAATTCATCCTTTAACTCTGCAACAAATCTTTTTTCATCCTCTCTCAAATACGGAAGTCTTCCAACCCCTATCCTGCCAACCTTATTTTCCCAGTATTTATCGTAAAGCTTTTGGATGTTGATGTCTACAGGTATCTCATTTGGCTGATAAACATCGAAGAGCATTCGCATGTGAAGCGGATTTCGACAAACCGCAAGAACTGGCGGTCTGAGTTCTACTCCTTCCATGTTATAGGTTATTTTCCAAATAAAGGTAGGACATTTTACCATACCTCTTTTTTATCAGATTATGTTTAATCATATATAACATTTTTGATTATAAACTCCGTTGATTTAACCTCCTTCAAAGATCCATCATCCA
>JANJFQ010000116.1 GCA_025435355.1 Candidatus Methanophagales archaeon
TCAATGTGCTTCGAAACACGCACGAAAACGTTAAGGATGTGTACCTTTCTTAAGATCGTTAATTTACTTCGTCATATCGCATTAAAATAGGTCCTTCTTTAATGTTTAACCTATCTCGCACTTTCTTTGTTACTAAAACCATGAAGCTAACCGAGACTGTGCAGTAACTTCTTTTAACCGTGCATCTGCAAAGCATCATCAATTTAAGAACACACACAACCCCCATAAGGGGTCCCCCGAAAATAATTGCAACCTATTCAGAAGTTCCAGATCCATATCAAGTCGCTCAAACGATTTTACTTTGAGCTGCCCTGTCTTGAGTTCTGTCTTCGATATTTTCTTCTCTAGTAGGTTCTCAATGAGTTGGAAGTTTTCTTTCGCTCTCAACGAATTAACAAGAATGACTTCATAATCCAATCCTACAAAGAAATTGGTTTTTGAAAAGCTAACTTTTTGCATGAGTGTAATCCATCCCTGTTTTTTCCAAGTTCGCGTGAAATAAAGCGCAAAAGGAGGAATCGGGAGATTTAGCAAAATTGCCTTACCTTCTTCTCGTTTGAACGTTCTAAACTCTGATTTTGAAACCAAGAACATATTCTTCCTATATTCGCTATTATTATATAATTCAAAACAGTTAGGGCAAATAATTTCGCCTTGTTGTAAATAGGGATAAGCAGTAAAGTTCGTTTTGAGTTTTGCCGAATAACCGTGATTGCTGTACTCACCACAAAATATACAGTAGCCTTGTAGCTTCCCTAATTGTGGTACGATGTTTCGAGCTTTCACGATGAGTTTCGAGAGATTCATTCTACATTCCTAAATTCTGGCATGAGGACTCCATCAATGTAGGGGGCTCCTAACTTCTCAAATTCGTTATCGAAAAAAGTTACTAGGCGCACTTTATCGTAACCTAATACGCTAGCATAACGATCATAAACAGAAGGATAAGGGATGTTGCTTGATATAATATAACTCCAGACATCTTTCCAAGTTAAATTAAGCAAAGGGAAGCAAGCAGAATTTGAAAAGAAGGAGGTATATACCCTTTTTCTACGAGTGCTTTCTTCTCGTCGTATCCCTACAAATCCTAAATCCCACCCTTTTTTAACCCTCGTTTGGTGTAACGTCGCAAAAAAGGCACGATAGCCATAAGCATGATCTAGACGAGCAGTGTTAGGTTTTCCTCGCTCATTTATAATTATCTCTTTGCACCCTATTGTCTTTGCTATTGCGATTATCTCTGCTTCTAGCCACCGTGGTATAAGTGTTCTCCCATAATCCCAATGCCACACGGCAATCCCCGGTACCTGCTGTAGCACAAGATGAAGCATTACAAGTGAGTCTTTCCCACCACTGTAAGCGATATAAGGATGGTTGTATCTCCTCAATGCTTCATTAATTACATCTCTTGTTTTATTTATTCGATTACGGTACTCCTCTGTGTCCGCCCATAATTCAAAGGATTCAATCATTATCTGGTTCATCATAGTGTTTATGTTCAAACTCTTCCCAACTTTTACTGAATTTGTGATTTGCGAATGCCTCCTTCAACCCTGAAATCTGTTTGAGCCTAATAATTTCATCTAGTTCCATACCCAACTCTTTTGAAATATCCTCATCACTCCAGTTTTGCTTAACAAGCTCTGTGACAAGATCGCTCATACCTCGTATCTGGTGGCTCCCACGTGCCCTATTATGCCTGATAGTACTAGCCATTCGTTCATCCAGTGATTTTTTCACTACTACTAGAGGCAAATACCCAAAATGTTCATCTCTTATATCTTTGTATTCTTTGCCTACCTTATTCCTGTGGAATCCATCTACAACTTCATATTTATCCCCGTTTGTCATCGGATACGCCACAATGGGTTGCGTGAATTTATCTAGTTTAATGGATAGATGTAATAATTCCATCTCTGGTGGTGCGACTATATTTGGGTTATATTCGTTAGCTTGTACGGTGTCTCCCTTTACCCAAATAACACAGTCAACAGGGTCTTTAAACGGAGATAATGATGAAATATCCATTCGCAATTCATTGAGATATTGTATCTTTTGTTCCATTGTTGAACATTGCTCGACTTGTTGACGTATCAACTCAAGTACACGAGATTTATTGCTATCTAATTTAGCCTGTTTCATCGTTTAACCACTCCTTCAAATGTTTATCGGTAGTATTTTCTGGTTTTATAAGAAAACTTTTATATTTCTTACGCATTGCGCGTAATTGCTCTGCTGCTTCTTTCGTCTGTGAAAACGATAAGCGTTTCATCCAAAAGTCGTTTCTTTCTATTGCACGTGCAATTCTCCTCCAAGATGCCCCCGTTTTACTACTCTCTAGCTTTTTATCTATTTCATCTGGTATGTCCTTAATAGTCACTCCTTTGTTCTTTTCATACCATCTAAAAAAAGTTTTTATTTTTTTGTAATAATGGTCACGTAATTCTGGGGCGTATAGCCCTAAAGTTTCTAGTAGAAAAACAGAATATTGTTGCCATGATATATGTGCTGGTTTTTCTGAGGTGAAATTGCCTAGGAGGCTGGTTCTAGCATAAATATTACCAAAATTTACCCCATGCACTCTATTAAGTATTTTCACCCAAGTTTCAGCCTCTAAGACTTTAAATTGGTCTAGCCCCTCTTTTTGGTCGTCACCATAAGGTTGACATAATCGCTGCTGATGAATTGATAGCCCATTTTTGTACATCAATTCATATATCTCATTAAATTTCCAATTAAATTCGCTCACAGCCCCCCAAATATCCTCAGTCCTCCAATCATAAAGCGGATAGAAATTGAATACGCTGAGTGGTTTGTTTTTTAACTTTACTTGTGTAGTCCACGGTTTCCCTTTATATGGCGTTTTCATATCAGAAATTATCGTTCTGAATCTGTTAAGACTTTCATCACTGCGTATCGCCACACCGCACCCTGTAATACCTCCTGATAGATCGTTAAACCATTTAGCGAAGTAAAGAATGAAATCTTCAAATTCCATTTCCTTCTTAAACCAATCAAAAGGGCAGTTATCTTCGTTTATAACATATTCGTGTTGTGGCATTCCCCGAACCCATTTATCCTGCTCATCAGGATCCCAACAGATCCATTTTGGTTGGATTACAGACACTCCGTTTCTTAATGAGAGGGGCAAAGCTATCCAGTATACCCTATCAAGAACGTCTTTATTATCGTTGATTAAATCCTGAACATGTTTAACTGTGGCTTGATATTGTGCTTCTAAATCAACATAGAGCATACTAAGTTTCATCCCATATTCCCGAGCTACAATTGCTGCGAGTTGAAGCATGACAGAACTATCTTTACCACCGCTAATACTTAGGTATAGATTGTCAAATTCCGTAAAAACAAAGTCAAATCGATCAAAAGCAGCGTCGAGAACGTTCGTTTCAAGATATTTTTTCCCACTCATTTCATCTTGATTCCCGTAGTTGGATAAGCACACAATGCCACATTCCGCTTGTTCCAATATGGGGGCTTATATGCCAGCATCATCTTAATCTCTGCGTCTCTCAGCATTGTGACCGGGATAGGGCGCATTGCCACCCCTTCTTTTACAATGCCATAGTCTTCTTCAATCTCTTCTATTTTGAGTGTTCTTACTTTTCCGAACCCGTATGCAGCTTTCTTACCGAGATCCGTGACGTGCCCTAGTAACCGTTCCAACTCGGCACGGTTCGCGCAAGTATAGAAATATATGCTGCGTGCAGGAATGTAAATCATCCGCATCATATAATCCCTGAAGTGCCCACTCCCTCGCCGTACCTTCTTCATCTTTGATTTCAGCAAGTCGAGATATTCGGTACAAAATCGCTTGTAGATTGTTGTAGCGAACTTTTGATCGGTATCGAAAAAAGAAACTGAGGCATGATAGACATCTACTGTTTGCGCTATCGGTGCTCGAACGTACTGAGAGAAATCAAGTGGCTCTTTGGAGGGTAGGCAATAGTAATCATCGCCGAGAAGATCCCTGTAGAGCAAATGAAGGATTAGCCCATCAAGATGAATAAATGGGTGAGCTAATAATAGTGGTGTAGTCATTTCAAAGCTGATTTTGAGTGGCATTAAATCTGCTGGCTGTTCATATCCTAAGAGTTTTGAGATTGTTCGGTGCATTACTTGAATAGTGCTCCTAGTTTTGATAATAGTTTTTTCATCTCTTCCTGTCTTTCCGCTATAAATTCTATGTACACTTCTTCATCTCCTTGATTGTAGTCGTAGTTCAATTTCAGCTTGCCGAATCCTATTGCTGATTTCCCGCCTATGAACGGTCGCTCTTTCCAGAGATTGAGCATTCTGATCACTACACCCCGCTCCACATCAGTCATATCGTTCAGCATCAACTCATGATAAAATGGCGTACCCGGTGTGAAGACTTCATAATTCACTAACATCTGCGTGGCCTGCTCATCTTCTGTTCGTTCATCACGCAGATCGTCTCGGCGTGTTGAGAATGACCAATCTAAACATTCGTAGATGCTCGTTTCTGGCTTGATCGCTAATTGCTCTGGTAGATAATCTTCAAGCTCCTTACAGATCGGGAGTCCCATATCTACCTTGAGTTTCCCCTCAAAGATCTGATTACCTAATGAGGTTCCCAGCACAGAAATAGGAGGGATCGCTGCCCGTATCTCGCGTTTTTGTGCGATGTCTATCACCCCAGTATTCTTTGCCCCCACGGTTTCAAGCATCCCCCCACTGAAAAGCATATGATAGATCTTAGCGCTCTGGAGCTCGTAGCCGAGCTGTGTGAGCATGTCACCCATCACCATACGTCTGAGAATACCCCGTATGGCATTTCCGCTCAGTATCGGGATTTCTACACGTTTGCCTCCTATGAGATAGCTCATTCGACGCAACAATGTCTCGCTACCGGTCTTCTCGTCACCACCGCTGTGAATCGGTGTCTGTGCTATCAAATAACCAACAATTCGTTCGGTCTTCATTTTTTATCGCCCTGTTTCATCTCTTTTGCTTTTTTCGCTGCTAAAAGCGTGAGATATACACTCTCCTCTCGTAGCATCCTCAATATTTCTTCTTTTTGTTCTTCCAAATGTTCGATGTCGGAAGGATCGGCTGATATGCTCTGTAGCGAAAGCCCTTTGCAAAGCTTGTCTATGAATCGCGTCACAGATGATTGACTGCTACTAGTTTTCAAGCGATGTTGGAAAATATCATAACTTGATCGAGTGCCCATCCGCTTCCAGTTAACTTTCACATATGCAAGAGCTAATAAATCGCCGATCTTGTCATACAATTCATCCATTGTTCCTTATTTTCCTTTTTCTAATTTAGATAATTCAGAGTCAAGCGCCCTCTCAATGAACTCGGTTTCAGCTTCCTTGCCGATAATCCCGAGCTTCGCCATTCTCCTAGTGATTTCTACGCTTAGATATATGTTTGGCATCTTACTCGCTCACCTC
>JANJFQ010000117.1 GCA_025435355.1 Candidatus Methanophagales archaeon
TCTTTTCAAGTTCTGTATGCTAAATGCCTCAGGATTTGCGATTAACCGTAGACTCGTGACTTTTCGGTCTCCAATGATATTTTTTAGTTTTCTGAGAATCTCCAAGAGCGAGATATCTTGCTTAATAACCTCTTTACCTGGCGAGGGCAACCCAACGATGGGCTCCACCATCTTGGCAACACCCACCAGTGGTGCGATCATTTTGATGACTTTCGTCGCCGTTGATCCGAGGAGCGTGGGGAGATAAATATTCTTCAGCGCATCGCCCGATGGAACGGTGTCAAGCACAATAACATCGTAGTTATTCGATTCCACGAACGAAACTAACTTTAACAACGAGACAAATTCCGTCATGTTGGGTAGTGCAGCTACTTCATAGGCAAGTACTTCATCCACCCCTTTTGATTTAAAGAGAGAGACAATATACTCCTGTATCACCCCGTATGCCTCGCGTGCTTCCCGTATCGGATCGATTTGAATACCCCACAGCTTGTCCACGATCTCGGTAGGAGTGTGATGTACCTCAGTTTCAAAAGCGTCAGAGAGCGTATGCGCCGGGTCAGAGGAAATAACCAGCGTTTCGTAGCCAAGCTTAGAGAGTTTCAAGGCAGTTGCACTCGAAATGACCGATTTGCCTGCGCCGCCTTTACCGGTATAGAAGATGACTCTCATTTTTTTAACCCTCAATCAACCACGACTGCGGAGATACTAATTAGTTTTATGTATCTCTACACGCACTTTATTCTAAATTACTCACTAATAAAGGAAATACGGAACTCCCTTGGGGAAAAGTTGCGCCTTGGCCAATTTCATCGTTTGTGCGGTTTTTGAAAAGGTGTGTGAGTATTTTAACAACACTTGAAGGGATCCTTCGCACAAAATTTTGACTACAGCTCAAACATCCGGCTTCGAGGTTCTGTTCGCTGTAATTAGTATCGTTGCAATGAGTAATTTAGTGAAGCGGAAGTGATAGATAGGTGCTTGCTGATAGCTCGAGCACGGTAGGGGAAGGGAATACGTAACCGTATACCGGTGATCGATAGCTTTAAGGTGTTTCACGGTGTACGTAAATAAGAGACCACGCTCAGAGCGCAAAGCAAAGAGGAGGTTTATGTCATGACAGAAGCGTTTGGAAGAATAATCGTGCCCGTAGATGGTTCTGAAATAGCGAACAAAGCGGCAGGAAAAGCGCTCGCGCTTGCACAATTGGCGGATATAAAAGTTGTAGCCATGCATGTCATCAACGTTGATCTCTCGATCTATGATTACCCGAAGGAACTACAACTGCTCGATCTGCTGCAAAAAGAGGGGCATTCCATTCTCGATGAAATCGTAACGTTAGGTAAAGAGATGGGTATTACCGTTTCAAAAAAGCTCGTCGAGGGTCACCCTGCTGAGGAGATCATCAAGGAAGCACAGGAGGATGACTTGATTGTCATGGGAAGTAAAGGACGGACCGGGCTTGATCGCTTACTCCTGGGCAGTGTTGCTGAAAACGTTGCACGGCATGCTTCCTGTCCGGTGATGATCGTGAAATAGCTCAGCTTGCGTCGTTACTGCCGGTCTAGAACGAGCGTACCGCCAACACCGACGTTCTCAGGCGGTTTTCTTTTATTACTACGACGTACGCCGCTCGCGGTATCTTGTACGCTCTTTCCAGTGCATCCGTGATCCCCTTGACGAGCACTCTCTTTATTCCCACATCGTCAATATCAGGTCCTTCTATCGTTACCGTTGGCATATACGCACTCCTCCTCTGTTACCTAATGCGTCTCGTAGTATATTAATGAGTATGGCGCTGAGCGTATCTCGTTAGCTACTCCGTAAAGGAAAAGCCGAGGGTTTTTGAAAAGGTGTGTGAGTATTTTAACTGCACCTGTGAACTTGCCCTTTGTCAATGAGGACAGAGGCGAGATGAAGCAGTGGGTGGAAGAAGCTTAGAGGGGTTTTATTCGTTTAACAAATAGGGTTGTCACATACTAAAATTCGAGGTGAGAAGCGAAAAGATTAAATAGGAACAAGTTATAAAATTTAGAACCTTATATGCGGAAGGCGGTGAGAGAGTGAAGGTGGGCAGTTCATCTAAATAGAGATATATATGCGAAACTTTTTTTTGGATATAATGCCAAGTGGGGTATGCAGCATCATGTCAATATATCTAATTTATATGTGATTGTAGGCAAAAGGTAATCATTGTATCTTATCATAAGTAGGGTATTATGAAACCAATAAGACATATAGTGGATGAGGGATCTGATGGAGAAGAATCTGATTCAAATCTTTTGATACGTGTTTGTACCCTTACCAAGGGACCATTACTTAGTCGTCGGAAAGAAATACGCAGAGCCATTGTACTTGCGGCACTTTCTATTTATCAACCTGATTCTGTCTTTGAAATGAATGATTTATCAATCAATATTAAAAATACCACTAAATGTAAGATTGATGATGAAAGTATCATATCTATTTTATCTCAATTAAGAAATGAAAGAATCCTGACTCATGTGCACGGATTTCAATACAAACTTAATGAAAAAGTAGAAATCACTGATGTAAAGGAATTGCTTTCTCCAGCATGGGACGAGTTTTTGTCATTTTTACAAAGAGGATATCCTGCTTACGATCCATACTTCGATAAAGATGCGAGAAAACTATTTGATTGGTGTATATTAAAAGTGTTAACAAGATTTATTGATGCGACTAGCCAATCTATAGATAATCAACTAGAACTCCTCCCAATAGATGACTTTAAATCGATTATCGAGAAAAATGTTGGAGCGTTTTCGCTGTCTAAACAATTATCAAAAAAATATTCAACTATAATGTACTCCCATCTTACATCAAAACCATCAGTTCTTTTGAAAACACTATTTGACTGTTATTCAGGCATTATTAATGTAAATCTGGTACTACGTGAACAAGAAATTCCTAAACTAAACTTTGACAATATAAAATTCTTGGTCGTAGACACGAGTTTTTTAGTTGGCCTCCTATGTAAAACTGACCCTATCTATCCTCTATCAGTCGCGGTTGCCAACCGATGTGTGGCTCTAAATATTCCATTATATTATACATCTCAAACAAAAAATGAGATGATGAGTTTTATTGATGGCTCACAAAAAGAGATGGATGGTTTAATAAACCGGTCAGGAAAGGTTAATGTAGTAAGAAGTCAATTTGTGGCAGATTTTAGGAGACAAACTATCCGTTGGTCTGATTATATTACTATTATTTCTTCATGGACACAAATAGTAGAGGGGCAATCTGGAATTGTTGCTTTACCAGAAGAATTAGAAAGAACAGGAATCGATGACGATGTTGCTCAATACATAAAAAAGACACTTCCTATAGTTGAGAGTGTGAGGAAAGAAGATAAAATGAGAATCGATCCCAACTATAAACCGCGGTATAGAGAAGAAACACAAATTACCCATGATGCATACTGTGTGGGGTTAATTTCTAACCTTCGGAAAAAATATGTTGATGAGAGTAAGAAAATTGGAGGGCCGTGGTTTTTGACATTTGACAATCTGCTAACTATAACGAATGCAGCTTATTCTGCTAGATCGCGAGATTTTGGTTTTACAATTCAACCTCGCACTTTACTGAACTATTTGCTCATATACTCTAAAATATTATTTGATGAGAAAGATAAAGAAGAAATGGCTGAAGCAATTATAAAATTCACTGTTAGAACTCCAGACCCCAAGCTCACCGTAGATGAGTACAGTCGTTTGGTTACGTATAAATTTGGTTTAGATCAGCCAGACATTGAAGTTGTGAAAGAGATTCTTTTTGCGTCTCCGTTACGAGAGGAATTGAAAACCGCATTAGAGAGGGATCGTGGTGACCTCGCAGACAATATTGCGTATAGAATCTTTTCAGATACTCGTTTCGTAAAGAGTGTAATTGGTGAGAGGGAAACGGGAGAGAAATTACGGCACGTAGCGGATAAGCTCAGAGAAACCGAAAAAAAATTAGGTGAAGAGAAAGCCGCACGAGAGGCATTAGAGAGGTCTGGAAAACCAGTCGTATCAGTGACTACTCAGGTTAATACGAATATATACTTGAATATTCAAACACAAGTAAGCAGCTTAATACAATTACTTAAAGCTGAAAATGCGTTCAAAGACAATCTATTAGAAAACCCATCAGATATTTCAACAAAAGAAAAAATGGAAAAATGGCTCGAAAATATTAAGGAAACGATAGAGACATCTACATTGATTGGCAACAATATAAAAATTTTTTTTGCCACTTATCATCCAGTTATTAGGAAAGTTGGGTGGGATGTAGTTCTGAAATAGATTTGACTTTTTGTTCACGACTGCTGCTTCTTTTTATTTAAAAATTCGTGGAAAAAGTGAGACCCGTGCATCGAGGCGCTCGAGCCTCAGATTTCTGCAAATCATAAACTCCCTATAACTCCAAACGTTAGCCGCCATTTCAAGAAGAAGCGGTGAAGCGATGCAGTGAAGTTAACTCAAGAATCCCAAGTCAACTTACGGCTAATCAAAATTATCTTATCGAGATCCTTATGGCCGCGTCGATGTTTTCCGTCATCCTTCAGAGATCCTTCATCACGGTGCGCTATTCACGCATTGTCAGTCACGATAATCTTCCCGCACAGGATAAAAGACATCGATGATTTTACAGTCCGTCAGCGCGCGCCCGGAATGTTTGGCGTTAGAGGGAATGACCGTGACCGTGTTCGCTTTCAAGGTCCTCGTTTCACCGTCAATAACCATCTCGAACTCGCCCTCGAGCATGTTCGTGATCTGCTCATGCGGATGAGCGTGTTCTGGCAATGTAGCGCCGGCTTTGATAGTGCAATAGGAGACGGTCATGTTTTCCGAGTGCACAAATTTAGATCTAAAACCCGGCAGTATTTTTTTCCAGGGTACTTCTTCTAAGTCTGTTACGATCATACAGTTGTTCACCTCCGGTAACTATAGAATACTACTGCTTATAATTCAAAAAAACTCGTTAACCGCTTTTCTCGCGGATTCTTCCGACAACGGATCGCAGAAAAAGAGTTGGTAATCGATGCATCATGACGATTATCGAAAGTTTAACGTAAAAAAGAGCGTTACTCGATCTCCAGCTTGTCCTTCTTGCGATACACCATACCCTGGAACGTGGCTATAAGCTCGTCATTATCATTCGTAATATCAACGATGTAACTGGCGATTTTCGGGTGAAACGATATCTCTCGCGCTTCGGCGTATAACTTCCCCTCGGATACCGCCTTGAAGAACGAGATGCAGGAATTAACCGCGACAGAGACCGTGCCGTGCGAATTTGACGCAACACCAAACACGAAATCGGCGAGGGTGAAGATCGCACCGCCGTGTACCGTACCAAAGATATTACGATGCTCATCCCGTATCTCCAGCATAGCCTTCGCTCGCCCCACCGAAACATCCAAAAGTTCGAT
>JANJFQ010000118.1 GCA_025435355.1 Candidatus Methanophagales archaeon
GGTCTCGACCGGTATCTCTGCTCCGCCAGGCTCACATCGACGCGTTCCACCACCGCTACCACTAGGTTGCAGCAGTGATCTTCTGGTATAAAATCGGTAATACGGGGTGGAAAGAGCCATGATTCCCCCAAATTATCTTCTCGAAGAACCATATCTTCTCTGCGCCTCGCATTTAGCTTTATATCGCTAAATATTATATAAGGGTGGTGTATAGAACAAAACCCCTTCGGGGAAATTTAGAGCGTTTTAGCTTGCACACAGGTAGTTCCAATCGTCCAATTTAGTACCGAATTCCCACTTTTCAGATAGCGGAGGCGGATCTTCCTTGAAGAACATTACGAATTCCATTTGTGCCCCACATTTTGGACATCTCGGCCATTTCTTATTGCCAAAATCCTCGAGTTTGTACTGCCTTATACTTGAATGGGATAAATAGCGTTTATATCTCGATTTCCATTTACGGCTATAACTGCCGTAATAGCGTATCATCTTGAATTGCCTCTCGGGAACATGCTGGATTATTGCACTGATGAACTCATCCACACTCATCGTTTTGTATTGCTTGACATAGTTCCGGTCAACATACCAAAAGGTGACTTCCCTTCCGTTGTAGCCGCATATTCGACTGTTGGCTATTGCCGGATGCCTCACATACCGTGCGACATATCGGGAGATCTTATGCCGAGAGGTTATTCTGCTCTCTTCAGGAGCGTGTATATAAAAGCCCTTGGGGTAATCTTTGAACAGCGCATCAATCAGCTTTGCGTTCTCTTTCGTTCTTGGTAACGCCTTCTTCAGATTTGTCAGGACTTGATACTGCCACGTTCGTCTCAATGCCTTGAATGGAATGATCTTCTTGTGGACGAACTTCCTTGATCTGTCAAATCCCCCTTCGGTTATCAGGAGGTGTATGTGCAGATTGAAGCCTAAATGCCTCCCGAACGGATGCAAGACGACAATCGCACCTGCTAATACCTCTTTCCTCAGTGCGTATGATAACGTGTCATTGAGCGCCCTTATTGCTGAGTCCATCACCACCTTCCACAGGTCTCGATTCCCCTTTAGCAAAGGGCGTAATCTGTCGGGGAGGGTCAGTACGGCATGCCTATGCGGCACATTGAACATCTTACTGCTGAGCCTCTTCGCCCATTGATCGGTGTACCTCTTGCCGCAATCTGAGCATAACCTACTATTGCAGCCAAATGAGATGTTATGGTACTCGTCACATTTTGGACAGTAGTAAACGAAACAGCCTCTATCTGGACCTTTGCAGCCCATCATCTTCTCCACTTCTTCTCGTTCAACCGGCCTTACCTCCCGCCTGTGAAAGAGATAATAGCGGTCCCAATTGCGATTATCGGTGAAGATGTCCTTTACTGAGAATTCAGACCGATGGAAACAACTGATTTTTTCGGGAGGTGAAGGTACTGCTTCTTGAAAAGCTGAGAGACAGAGAAGGAGAAGAGGGAAGAGAATAACTGATGTGTCAGTCATTTCTTCCATATTGTCCTCAGGAAAGGAAAAAATGGAAAGCAGTTATACTTTATACACAATAAAAAACTGGAGGTTATTGCTTGTCTAGTAAGTTAGCGAGATGATGGGACGCGAGGAATAGATTGTTCAAGGTTTTAAAAAGTAGTGTTGGTGGCAGATAACACCCTAATTGTTGGACAGCCTCTCTAGGGGATAAAATATTTGATAGCCATTTCCGCTTTTACCAATGATTCCTACAACGCCTAATTCCTCTCTTAGTTTGTCTCGGAGTTTTAGAGCATTGGTATAGGCAACTTCGCTTTCTTCAGACCTTGCCGGCTTATTCTTGTCTGCTCTCGGCGCATCAATGTCAAACCAAATAACATAAATAGCCGTTACGCCTTTATTTGAATCGTTTCCAAACTCTTTATCGTTCAGGGAAATCCCGCATTGTTCGCTGATATTGTTCTTCTCCCTTATAAATGGAATAATACGATCTTTTGGCAACCATTTGGTGAACACTTTGCCGTTTGGAATCTCGTATTTATCTTTTGTCTCACTCCATTCATGTTTTCCGCCAACGATACAATACGTTTCACGGTTGCCTAGGATAGATAGGTGTATTGATAAATCTTCCTCGGAGAAGCGGATATTTTTTAATAAGTCCGAATCTTTTTTATTTATTGGTGCTCTGGCACTACAGCCCTCGCCGCGCTCGCAATCGTGGGGGGCTGTTTTAATTTCTTCGGTCATCTTTTCTTTTCATTTTCCCGCGCTCAATTTCTCCAGCACCGCCGAGTGGCTTTTCAATATGCCTCCTGTCCTGCCAATGTGGCGACTCTGTCAGGGGTTTATTCGTTATTTCTCCTCAGTTAGCAATTATTCTAACGAGTATCGGTTTCCCAGGTATATCAGTGCGTAATAACCCGATTTTTTGCCCAATCAAGTTGTGATGTAAAATTTTTTGCGCAATCTTCGCTTCTTCTGAGTCTAAATTAAAAATGAGGCGACAACCTTCAAAACTTACTCTAAAAGTAGAGTCGTCTTTGCCAAGACCTTTTAACACCCCCACAAACTCGTCCCATAAATCTAGCCATATCGTGTTTATTTCTCCTTTCTTCATCGTTCAGTCGCCACCTCGAGAGCTTTTTTTTCCTCTTCGGATAGAAATGACAGCCGCGCTAATTCACGTCTTACGGATACTCTAACGAGATCACATGCCCCAATACCTTGTGCACTTGCAACCAGCTGTACTAATTCATACGTTGGACGGTCGAACCGGACGCCCAATACTTCCGTTAACATGCGTTTTCCCTCGATAACCTTTTTATAAGCGGTCATAATAAGTGAAACTGTCCGAAAAATCGGACAAAGGCAGGTGAGGTGGTTTTATGTCCGAAAAGAAGAAGAGGGGGCTACGACAGATTTTGGCGAAAGTACTCGATGACCTGCATAAGGGGCTGAACCCGCCGGACTATGGTCGGGGTGATGCTGAGGTAATACCCCACAGTACAGTCAATGAGTTACTTCAGCTCCTGGAAGCATCGAAGGTAGCATACCTTGAGAAGGAAGATAACAAATGGCATTATACATGGTATAAGGAAAAAAAGGAGGTTCTAGCACAGCATCAGGAGTTCACAAATTTGGACGAGTATCATGCAAAGCTTGACCATTCAAAGGCGCTCATAGAAGAAATTGGTAGCCGAAAGATTCAAGATATACGCGACGATTTTGTTTTTTTAGAGGAGTTTACCTGCAACAGAATCTGGCCTATGTTTCTCCAGCACCTTAAAGAGAGATATCCTAAGATATACGAAAATTATGAGGAATGGAAAAAACAAAAGGATCTTTTGTATGAGACTAGTGTTCCTTTCAACGATGCCATAAAGCGTTTCTTCAAAGAGCAGGGCTTTACAATAGAGCATGTCCTTAAAAAAGGAGAATTACGAACAGAGATAACTTCAGACAGTAGTTCAGTCTCACCGATCATCATCGATCTAATTAAACAAATATTATACATAAGGGAAGATCACGACTTGAAAGAAATTAAAATGGTGTTATCAAAGGATGGCATCGTTGATCCATTTAATCATAATTTGATAACGACAAATGTAGACTTAAAGAGTAAGTTAGAAGCTATTATCCTGAGATGTATAACCGATTCGGAATTAAAATCTATTTTTTCTGAAATAGAACGCATAAGGTGGGAAGTAAAAAAGCTCGAAACATACTTAAGCCTTGATATATCAAAGCTAATTGATTATATTAAAGTCGGTTCACCATTAAAAGGCTCCTGCGATGCTTGCAAGTACACGATTGGTAGATAAGATACAGAATATTATATGCCTAATTGAGGCATATGAGCTAGATAAGCTTCTCTAAGCTCTTCTTTGTCGATGTGGTCGTAGATGTCGATGGCATCTCTTCTTCTATCGCCCCTGAGTTCCTGTATGAACTCCCGCTTCATGCCAGCCCTTCGTAGATGCGTGGTAAACCAGTGCCGGCAACAGTGCGGTGAAAAGTGATCTTCTAATTTGTCTGAATCAGGATCATGCAGACCCACTCGTTCTGCGTGTTTTATCACCGCTTTGTAAACACCGGTTCTCTTCAACCTTGTCCCTGTCTCACCAATGAACAAGGCATCGCAGTTTGGCTCTCTTTGTTCCCTTAATCGGCTCCATCTTTTGAGAATCCTCGCAGTCTCATCATCAAAGAATACCATTCTATTACTCCTTTTTGGTTTTGGCTTCAAAGTTATGCTGTTTTCAATCCAGTCTATGTCATCTATATCAATACTGATAAGCTCCCCCCTTCTGATGCCTGTTTTTGCTAAAAGTGCTATTATCGCTTTATCCCTCGTATCCAGAACGGAATTGACGAGCGTTTTCATTTCCTCAACAGAAATGAGCTTTCTTGACGAATCGTTATAAACAGGGTTCTTATAATGTCGTAAATATCTCTTTCTTACCGCCAACACGTGATTTTTTGCGATGTATCCTTCGAACTCCAAATAATCATAGAAACCTGAGAGCGTCGAGAAATATGTTCCAATCGTTTTTTGCTTTACACCACGTTCATCTCGCAGGTAGTGGATAAAATCTCGCAATGAATCTCTATCTACATCAACCAATGTTGCTCGTTGCTGGCGCAAGAAATTCTGAAAGATGAGTAGCGGTGATCGATACTTTTGTATTGCGTCGTTTGACATGCCTCTCAGTTTGCAATCATTGATGAAATTTTCGATTAAATTCGAATCCCCCACAATCTTGTGTCCTACTGTGCTACTCATCCCAGCCACCTCCAGCCTCTTTTCGTTGGTGTCACAAGTCCATAGGCTTCAAGGCTTTCCAGCTGTTTTGAAATAGCCTTGACAAGTTCACTATCTCGGGGATCAATGCCAAGATTTCTCAACAGCGAATCGCTGTCCGCCACACCGTGGCTTTTCAAAATAGCAATCAACTCTTTGTCGTACTTCCTTACACCTTCAAATCGGTCTTCTAAAAAGACCTCAGCACGGTATTTCCTCAGCGCGTTCTCCAGTCTCTCTATTACAATTCTCTTCTGTCGGTTATCCCCTTGTAACTCTCTTATTTCGCTTCTTAACTCGCTGATCTCCTTTAATAACTCCCCGCGTGGTTTGTAAGTCTGATCCTCTTCCTGCTGTAGCGAATTTTCGACGTGTTCGATAACAAACTTTGATATCGAAACCCCCTGCTTCTCGGCACGCTTTTTCCATGCCTTAACCATCTCTTGAGAGGGAAGATAAACGTAAACCGCCCTCTCTTTTATGGTTTCAGTCTTCCGTCTTCTTTCGCTTTCCGCTTTTTGCTCCATACTCTACTATGGCACGTGATTATATATAACTTTACTGGTAAAAAAGCGCTCTGGTCAGGTCAGAAGCGTCTGGAGATCGCGTTGGAGGCGAGCACCAATTATGAATATT